>JAUNQV010000090.1 GCA_030535995.1 Bacteroidales bacterium | reverse complement strand
TTCTTTGGTTTCTGGTGCTGGAAAAACCGCCACAGCAACCCGAGGCAGGTATTTCTGTTGTCATGGGCGAGGAGTTTGCAATGACAGAGGTTGAGGTGGTGCCGCCCTCTTCGCAAACACCGTCGGCTGTGCATCCCGATGCTGTGAAAACCGAAAATCCCCTTATTGCACAGAACAGTGAGGTCACTATTCCGGTCGACACCGCACAATCTCCCGTGAAAGATGAAAATCCTGCTGATAAAGCCAACGATGAGGCGCGCAGGGCCGAGGAGATAAAGGACCGTGCCGATAACCTTATGGCAGGAGCCTTCGGAAAGGGTAATTCCATGGGCAGTACCGGCAACGAGGGTGAGGTGAAGAGTGTACAGGGTTCTGCAGAGGGAAATGCAGCAACAGGAGCCTCCGAGGGAACCGGCTATGGAACATACAGCCTCGGCGACCGCTCATTGGCAGGTGACGGCAGTTTGCCGCGCCCGGTCTACGATGTCCAGGATGAGGGTCGTGTTGTTGTTACTATTACCGTAAACCCCGAGGGCAAGGTTGTAAAGGCGAGTATAAACAGCCGCACAGGTACATCCAACCCTGCTCTCCGCAATGCAGCGCTCAAAGCAGCGAAATTGGCTGTGTTCAACAAAATAAACGGTGTGAACAATCAGGAGGGAACAATTACATATTATTTTAAACTGAAGTAAAGATTTTTGATATATGAGCAAGGTTTATGTTTTTCTTGCCGACGGTTTTGAAACCGTTGAGGCTCTGGCGCCGGTAGATATCATGCGCCGTGCAGGAATAGAGGTTACAACAGTTTCCATTATGGGACGCAGAGAGGTTGTTTCGGCACAGTCGGTAACCGTTATGGCCGATATTCTCTTCGAGGAGTGCTGCTTCTGCTGTTTCGATGCATGTGTGTTGCCCGGTGGAGGCACCGGTACCGAAAATCTTTCGGCTCATGGACCCCTTCGCAAGACACTGCTTGAAGAGGCCGGGAAGGGGACACTCATCGCTGCAATTTGTGCGGCTCCAATGGTGCTTGGCCGTGCCGGTCTTTTGAAGGGCATCAGGGCTACCTGCTATCCCGGTTGCGAGGGAGAACTCTTCGATGCAGAATATACAGCATCTGCTGTTGAAAAGGATGGAAATATAATAACCGCATGCGGTCCCGGTGCTTCATTCGACTTTGGTTTTGCCATTGTGGAGTATCTGTGTGGTAGCGATATTGTTGAAACACTGCGTTCTCAAATGCAGTTCGGAAAATAGAAATATATGAAAAAATATCTTATAGTCGTTGCCGGTGGTAAGGGCACGCGCATGGGCGGTGATATGCCCAAACAATTCCAGTCACTTGGCGAAAAACCGGTGGTAATGCTGACACTTGAGCGTCTGCATGCAATAGACCCGGGCATCCAACTCATATTGGTGCTTCCGGCCGACCACTTTGAACTTTGGAAAGAGCTGTGCAAGAAGCACTCGTTTGCTGTGCCTCTGTTGCTTGCGCAGGGGGGGAGCACACGTTTTCACTCGGTACAGAATGGCCTTGCACAGGTCGATGACATTGACGAGGCTTTGGTGGGAGTGCACGATGGAGTGCGTCCTTTCGTGTCGCCGCGTGTATTGGCCGATTGCTTTAGGGAAGCGTGGATAAACGGTGCAGCCGTGCCTATGATTGACCTCCAGGACAGCCTGCGTCATATTGTCGGCGGCAACGGTGCAACAGAGGTGGTTCCGCGCGACCGTTACCGCCTTGTGCAGACACCGCAGGTGTTCAAGCTTTCGCTGTTGCGTCGTGCCTATGAACAGCGCTTCATAGAGGAGTTTACCGATGATGCGTCGGTTGTAGAGGCTCTTGGTGAGCAGGTTGTCGCTGTTGAAGGCAATCGCGAGAATATCAAATTGACAACGCCTTTCGACCTCATGATAGCAAAGACCATTATTGAATGCTGGATACCGCAACAAGAAATATAAAGTATCTTCCGGGTGTCGGCGAGCAGCGTGCGGCTCTTCTTGGCAGGGAGCTGAACATCCACTCCCTTTACGACCTATTATACTATTTTCCATACAAATACATAGACCGTAGCCGGGTCTTTAAGGTTAGTGAGCTTGGCGGCAACCTGCAGCATGTGCAGTTGCTGGGCGAGATACGCTCTTTCGAGGAGATGGGTGAGGGTGCTTCGCGCCGTCTGGTGGCCCATTTCACCGACGGCACGGCCTTTGTGGACCTTGTGTGGTTCAGGGGTATAAAATTCATAAAGAAGCGTCTTGACCTGAACAGGCAGTATGTGGTGTTCGGTAAGCCCAATATGTTCAACGGCAGGGTAAATATCCCTCACCCCGATGTCGATGATGCATCAATGCTGCAGCTCAACAAGATGGGGCTTCAGCCATATTACAACACCACGGAGAAGATGAAGCGCAGCGGCCTCAATTCCAACGCAATGGCAAAACTGGTACAGAATCTCTTTGCCCTGCTTGAACATGAAATGGAAGAGACGCTGTCGCCGGATATAGTGCAGAAACATGGCCTCATGTCACTCGACAACGCATTGCGTATAATCCATTTCCCGAAGAATGTAAAGGAGCTTCAGCTTGCGCAGTACAGGCTCAAGTTCGAGGAACTGTTCTACATTCAGCTCAATATCCTGCATTATGCCCGCGACAGGCAGCAACGCTATGCCGGACACCGGTTTGCAAAGGTGGGTGAGATGTTTAACCGCTTCTATAGTGAAAACCTTCCTTTCAAGCTCACCGGAGCGCAGATGAGGGTGGTGCGCGAAATACGTCGTGATGTGAATCGCGATTGTCAGATGAACCGCCTGCTTCAAGGTGATGTGGGCAGCGGAAAAACCCTTGTAGCTCTGCTGTCGATGCTTCTGGCAAAGGACAATGGCTATCAGGCCTGTATGCTTGTGCCGACAGAGATACTTGCGGAGCAGCACTATGCAACCCTTCGACGCATGCTCGGCAATCTGCCGGTTAGGGTGGAACTGCTCACCGGCAGTACAAAACAGAAGGAGCGTGTTCCTGTGTTCGAAGGGTTGGAGAACGGTACTGTAGATATTCTTGTGGGTACGCATGCTGTTCTTGAGGACAATGTGCAGTTCCGCAGCCTCGGGCTTGTGGTTATAGATGAGCAGCACAGGTTCGGGGTAGTGCAGCGTGCGAAGATGTGGGCAAAGAACGCAATTCCTCCACATATCCTTGTCATGACAGCCACTCCAATTCCACGTACATTGGCGATGACGCTTTATGGCGACCTCGATGTCTCGGTCATAGATGAACTTCCTCCCGGCCGCAAACCAATCACAACATCGCACATATTCCGCAATAATAGTGACAGCATGTACTCCTTTATCCGTCGCCAGCTCGATGAGGGGCGGCAGGCCTATGTCGTCTATCCGCTTATAAAAGAGAACGAGAAACTCGACCTGAAGAACCTTGAAGATGGCTACAACCAGCTATGCAATATATTCTGTGATTACAGGTTGAGCAAGTTGCATGGCAAGATGAAACCAAAGGAGAAAGATGAGGAGATGCGCCGGTTTGCCTCGGGTGAAACCCAGATACTTGTCTCTACCACTGTAATCGAGGTAGGGGTTGATGTGCCTAACGCATCGGTGATGGTAATTGAGAATGCCGAACGTTTCGGCCTGTCGCAGCTGCACCAGCTGCGTGGACGTGTGGGGCGAGGTGCATCGCAATCGTACTGTATATTGGTGACCGACTACAAACTGTCGGAGGATACACGCAAGCGTATGGACATTATGGTAACCAGCAACGATGGCTTTGAAATTGCCGAGGCTGACCTGAAATTGCGAGGTCCGGGTGATATTGAGGGTACACAACAGAGCGGAATAGCATTTGACCTCAAAATAGCGAACCTTGCCCGTGACGAGCAGTTATTGCAGTATGTAAGAGAGGTTGCGCGTGCGGTAGTGGAGGCCGACCCAGCCTGCAACAATCCCATGTACAAGGTTGTCTGGGAGCGTCTGCGCGCCATAAAGAATATGAATAACTGGAATTGGGGAGCGATATCGTAAGAACGTTACTTTGCCAATTTTAGAAAAGTTAATTGTTTAATTTTCGCAAAGATAGCTTTTTTTACTATCTTTGCACCCGCAAACGAGAATTACGTGCATTATGGTGGTTTTCCGGGTTGGGAAAATTGCTTTTATATTAATTTGAAAACTAATCATAATCTATCCATGGAAAAAACTCTGGTTTTAGTAAAGCCGAATGCTATTCAAAGAGGCTTGGTCGGCGACATTCTCACTCGCTTTGAGCGCAAAGGTCTTCGTCTTGTCGGTGTAAAGATGATGTTCATGACCGATGAGATTGTAAATGAACACTATGCACACCTTGTTGAGCGCCCGTTCTTCCCCTATCTGAAGGCTTCGATGCAGGCTGCTCCTATAATAGCCTGCTGTGTCGAGGGTGCAGAGGCTGTAGAGACAGTGCGCCTAATGGTTGGTGTAACAAACTCACGCAAAGCGCTTCCAGGAACAATCCGTGGTGATTTCTCCATGAGTGGTGAGCAGAATGTTGTCCATGCTTCCGATTCTGTCGAGAATGCTCTTATCGAGATTAACCGTTTCTTCAAGCCCGAGGAACTTTTCGATTATGAGTCGGCAGTCACACGCTTCGAGTACGGTGGCGAGGAGAGTCAGAAATTCAAATAATAGAGCCGGTGAATAAGGTATTTAAATCTTTTATATTGGCAATTGCGGCTTTTGCTGCGTTGCCGTGTGTGAAGGCACAGGACAAGCTGGTAGAGGCGGTGGCCTTGCAGCAGCAAATGGAGCATGTAGATACAATGGATTTGCATGTGATGCTGTTGAACGAGGCATATATCATTCCTTCCGACGAGATGTACCCTGTCTGGCAGAACAGCGGTGTGCACTATAATGCAGTACTCCCCGATTCGTTCCGCATAGACCTTCGTGGTTATGTAATGCCTACTACAAATACGAAGATTACCGATATTTTCGGCTATCGTCCACGTCGTCGCCGCATG
This sequence comes from Bacteroidales bacterium, assembly GCA_030535995.1. Taxonomy (GTDB): domain Bacteria; phylum Bacteroidota; class Bacteroidia; order Bacteroidales; family Bacteroidaceae; genus HGM04593. Next base: position 3,473 of record JAUNQV010000090.1, on the reverse strand, counting down.
CACAAGGGGCTTGATGTAAAGGTACAGAAAGGCGATACGATATATGCCGCATTCGATGGCAAGATACGCATAACAGCCTATCAGCGTCGTGGTTATGGCCATTATGTGGTTATACGCCATAATAACGGTATAGAGACTTTGTATGCCCATCTGTCGAAGAAACTCGTTACGGAGAACCAGAATGTAAAGGCCGGTGACCCTATAGGTCTTGGCGGAAATTCGGGCCGTAGTACAGGTTCGCACCTGCATTTCGAAACCTTGCTTATGGGAAAGAGCATTGACCCTGCCCTGCTTTTTGATTTCAAGAACCAGAATGTGACAGGCGATTATTATGTCTACCGTAAACCGGGAACCCGTTATATAGAAAAGGGTGAGGTGAAGATTGCCGGACCGGAGCCGAAGTTCCACAAGGTGAGGAAGGGCGATACAATTGCCAAGATTGCCAAGAAGCATGGGGTACCGCAAAGTGCAATATTCAAGCTCAACGGTCTGAATTCGCGTTCAATAATACGCCCCGGACAGAGTCTTCGTGTACAGTAATAATTTTCGATAAGATAAAGAGGCTGACTAAAAAGGCTCTTTTGTTGTTACGCTTGCCCGAAAAATACTCATTTACGTTTAGTAAACTGCGTTTTTTCGGGCTTCGCAAGCCTAAAAATAGCTCTTTTTATCCAACCTCCCTACCAAAGCGGGTGACCCATTTTACTTTTGGGTCACCCGCTTTGTCTTATTCTCTCATTTGCGTTTCTTCGATTTCTTTCCGTATTTGCCAACCTTCTTTATAATTTTCGGTATGTCGGTGTTGTCGATTACTCCGTGGAATTCATCGGCATCCTCTCCGACAGCAAAGAGCGGTACGAATGTTCCCGAATGGTTGCCGCTGGCCCATGAGATAGCGGCTTTGCGATTAAGGTCGTAGATGGCCTCGTGTGCAATTTTCGATGCAAGATTGCCTGTAACCTCCACAGCCTCGTCGCTCGCGTGTTTATCGCGCAACTCAACACCGATGTTCTCTTTTACAATGTCTGCGATGTTGCCCCATGTGGTTTTGCCCTGTGCAATGAGTATCTCTTTTAGCTTGTCGAGACTCACTTGCTGCGACGACAGCGCTTTTAGGTTGAGTGTGTAGTGATGGTTGTAGCCAAGTACAAAGCCACCGGTTTCGTGGTCGGCTGTGACAATTATAAGTGTCTCGTCCTTGTGCTTCCTGTAGAATTGGTATGCAACCTGTATGGCTGCATCAAAGTCCAGTACCTCTTGTATCATGGTTGCAGCATCGTCGTTGTGCGAAGCGTAGTCAATCTTTCCGCCCTCTACCATGAAGAAGAATCCCTCTTTCTCCTTGTTGTAAAGAAAATCTATGCCGGCCTCTGTTATCTCTGCAAGGGTGAGGTCTTCGTCGTTGCGGTCGATGGTATAAGGAATTTCTGTCGCCACATAGGCCTGGTACAGCATCATCTTTTCGGCGTCGTCGGCCTTCAGGCAATAATCGGCATAGCCCCGTGCTATGGTATAGCCCTGTTTCATTGCCTTGCCATATAGCTCATTGCGCTGTCTGTCGGAGCATTTTGCATCACCGCCTGCATAGAAATCGTAGTCGGCAGTCAGCATCCACTGTGCTATTTCGTGGTAATTGTTGCGGTCGTTGTTGTGTGCATAAAACGCAGCCGGGGTAGCATGGTTTATGGGTACTGTGGTTGCAACTCCTACTGCATAGCCGGCTTCTTTGGCGGCAAGGGCAACACTGTATACGTTCTCTCCCTCTGCATCAACACCTATCCGGCCGTTCTTTGTCTTGTGCCCTGTAGATAGGGCTGTTCCTGAAGCTGCGGAGTCGGTAACACCGTTGCTTGCCGAGAATGTTGTTACAAAGGCTGTCTGAGGGAATTGTGTAAAGCAGAGCCTGTGTGGGCGTCCTATGGTGCCCTCAAGCTCTCCAAGGTAGAGCTCGGTTCCCAACACATGAGAAGGCCCCATTCCATCGCCTATGAAATAGAATATATACTTGGGGTCTTTGCAAAAACCTGTCGCTACAATCAGCAACAGAATGAATGTTCCAAAAAAGCGTTTCATATTGTTGTGTATTTAATAAACAGTTCCTTATTCCTTTGTCGGGTCGCCTACCTTGCCGGTGAACAGCACCTCGTTGCTGTACTTGTCGATGATGGCATATATGAAAGGACGGTCGAATGTTATGATTTCGACCTTGTCGGGCCTTGCTGCCGAAAGCAGGCCTACCATTACCGATGTTACGGCTGCCGCCTCTGTCCCCTCTTCGTCGACACTGATGAATGTCTTCTGCATGACATCGCTAATGAGCAGCGGCTTGTCCGATATGCCTCCGAATTGTGCATTTTTGCTGAAAGCGCTCTTTATGCCCATTTCGGTGAGCATCGGTTTCAGGCTGGTGAAGAAGTTTGTCTTGAACTTGGGCAGCGAGAGCATTACATCGCATCTGTCCATCTCTTTTATATATGTGCTGTAGTTCTCGGCAAGGTGTCTGGCTGCCTGGTTGCATGTTACGCCCTCGTTGGGCAATACAAGCAACATGCTGTATCGGCCATTATAGCTTTTTGATGTGATAGCGAGTATCTCATCTTTGTAATAGGCTGCGCCGCTACGTTGCATCATCATATCAACTTCAACCTCTTCGCCCTTTTCGGTAGTGAACTTCTTCTTTGTTGTGCTGTGCCTTGCAAAAGGTTCCTGCCATTTGGCTTTGAAGTAGATGGCGTTGATGAGGTACATCATGTCATCGGCCTTCACCTTGTCTATTATTGAGGGAATTCTGCCATTGGTGTTCTCTTTGCACCATCCGTTTATGCGGCCAACAGCGTGGTCGTCGAATTTGATCCTCTCTACAAGGGCATCGAAATTCTCCTTGTTGGTGGCAATGAACTGTTCTTTTACATCAAGTTTCTCGTTTATCCAAATTGAGTTTGCAATTTCTAACTTGCTTTGCTCACTTGGAACATCCATCAGTTTTCTGAAGTGGCTGTTTATGTCGTCGCCCAAGTGCATTGTGCTGTATATCTCCTTTTGGGTCTCCCCCTCGGCTCCGTTTGCCACCATAGCCATTGCAAACTGTGCACTCAGCGGTGAAAGGCAGATATTCTCCTTTGTGCTCTCTTTGCATGCTCTGCCGAGTAGCTCACCCCAAAAGGTGCTGTTGCCCACAGGTTCTTCTTCGTCTATGGCAACAATCTCCTGTTTTATATCTGCAGGTTTGCTGCCTGCTACAACCCCGCTACTGTTCTTTTTTGTGCAGCACGAGGATAACGCAACAATAGCTGTCATGTACAAAATTCTCCTAATCATGTTGGAAGCTGTTTAAATTTCTAAAAAAGTTTTATTATTTTGAAAGTCGCTATTTCGTTGTCTTTTATGTTCAAAAATGCCTGTTTTTATCTTTTTCTCGGTTACGTAGCCCGCTACGCGCCCTCAAAAAATAACAAAACACTCTATTTTTGACC
>JAUNQV010000179.1 GCA_030535995.1 Bacteroidales bacterium | reverse complement strand
ATATTAAACATAAATGCGGGGCATGCCCCGCATTTATGTTTGAATAATACGCTAATGTTAAAATGGCGTTGCCAACAGATATTACTATTCTGTAAAATAAGTTAAAAAAGATTTTTTTTGTAATTTTGTGCCCCGAAGCGACTTTGCGCTCTTCAAGCAGGACAACGATTAAACAAAATATAGAATGGACGCAAAAAAAATGATTGATTTTCATCCGAAGTTCATCGACTCGATGAAAAACTATTCACGCGAGAAATTTGCTGCCGATGTAATGGCGGGCATTATTGTGGGTATAGTGGCTATTCCTTTGGCAATAGCCTTCGGTATTGCAAGTGGTGTAGGCCCTGCCGAGGGTCTTATGACAGCTGTCATCGCCGGTGTGCTCATATCTCTTCTCGGAGGTTCAAAGGTTCAGATTGGTGGCCCCACCGGAGCTTTTATTGTCATTATCTATGGCGTTATACAGGAGTTTGGCATAGGTGGGCTTGCAATAGCTACCATAATGGCCGGTATAATGTTGGTAATTATGGGCTTGTGCCGTTTGGGAACAATAATAAAGTTCATGCCTTACCCCATAATAATAGGTTTTACCGGCGGTATTGCAATAACCATTTTCTCTACACAGATAAACGACCTTCTTGGGCTCGGCCTCACCGATGTACCTGCAAACTTTGTCGACAAATGGGTCTGTTATTTCAATAACATAGGCTCTGTCGACCCGTGGAGCGCAGGTATGGGTCTCTTGAGTGTGGTGCTCATTGCTCTCACGCCAAAGTTCTCGAAAAAAGTTCCGGGCTCGTTGTTGGCAATTGTTGTAATGACTATTGCGGCCTATCTGCTGAAGGAGTTTGCCGGAGTCACCTCCATAAAGACAATCGGTGACCTTTATACACTCCCCGAGGGGCTTCCCTCGCCGGTAGTTCCTGCATTGCCCGAGGGGCAGACACTCTTTGCTACAATACAGAGCCTTGCTCCTGTGGCTTTTACAATAGCAATGCTGGGTGCAATAGAGTCGCTGCTCTCGGCAATGGTTGCCGACGGTGTAATAGGTGACCGCCATAATTCCAATACAGAGCTCATAGGCCAGGGCGTGGCGAATATCGTAGTGCCGTTCTTCGGTGGTATTCCGGCAACAGGCGCAATCGCGCGTACCATGGCAAATATAAACAATGGCGGAAAGACTCCGGTAGCGGGTGTGGTGCACACTCTTGTGCTGTTGCTTGTGCTGCTGTTCCTGGGCGGTCTTGTGCAGCTCATTCCTATGCCGTGCCTTGCCGGTGTGCTTGTAATGGTCTCTTATAACATGAGTGGCTGGCGCACAATCCTTTCAATGTGCAAGAGTTCGATGTCGGGTACCAGTGTGCTTTTCGTTACACTTCTGCTCACCGTCTTCTTCGACCTCACACTGGCTATTGAGGTGGGTCTTGTAATGGCTATTGTGCTGTTCATGAAACGTGCCATGGAGAGCGCACACATCTCGGTAATGCGCGATGAGATGGAGGTTCACCACGATGGCGAGAAAGACGAGGTGCTCTCAATCCCTGCAAAAACAGAGGTTTATGAGATTGAAGGCCCCTTCTTCTTCGGTATCGCCAACAAGTTCGATGAACTTACACGCAACACCGATGCAATGCCTATCCGCGTAGTCCGCATGCGCAAGGTTACATTCATCGATGCAACCGGCTTGCATAATCTTGAGATATTCATCAACGCTTCGCACAAGGAGGGTAGGGTGGTTATCCTCTCCGGTGTGCACGACAATGTTGCGAAGTCGCTCAAGAAGGCGGGTATTGTGGAGCTTGTGGGAGAGAAGAATGTTTGCGGCAATATTCATCTTGCGCTGCAGCGCGCAGCGGAGGTCTCGGCTGTAATTACGGTCAAAGCGTAAGAAATAGCTGTTATTATAATAAGGAGAACGACCTCTGCGGTTGTTCTCCTTCATTCGTTTATTAATATCGGACCAAAAAAACGGCTCAGTAGCAAAAAGGTGTGGTTTTTTATGAGTGCAATGCAATTATTTTATAGCACTCACTTACCAGCAAACTTTATCGGTGACTAATATTCAAAAAAATAGATTTAGTGGTCGTATAGCAATGGTAATTTTAAAAGAGAAACCGGCACCGTTGAATTTCACAGCTTAAACCCGGTTGGTTTTTGGAAACAGTGCGAGGATTGTTTGACTGCTAGTTAGACACTCTGCAAGGAGTGGCTAACTGAAGGAGTTCCACAGCACCCAAAAACCAACCGGAAAGTTTAAGTGGCAAGACCTCTTTGACTGAAAGATGTCGTTTACGAC
>JAUNQV010000089.1 GCA_030535995.1 Bacteroidales bacterium | reverse complement strand
GCCACCCACAAGGGACGCTTGAATATTGAAATTTTACCTGAACCCTCCATCACATTACATGACAAAACTGAAAACCTTGCAAAAATACAAAAAAACAGCGACAAATCATACCACAAGTGCAACAATCGGATATTGAGAAAGAAAAGAAGCAACAATAATCATCGCCACCTGCCAATGCGGAAGAAAAATCAATTATTTCAATGCAAACTTTGTTTATTAAGCGCCATTTTACTAAATTTGTTGCAAATAAAAGAAAAAGACAAACTACAATGAAAGGAATTGTTCTTGCAGGAGGTTCGGGTACACGTCTTTACCCAATCACCAAAGGTGTGAGCAAGCAGATGTTGCCCATCTACGACAAACCGATGATATACTACCCGATTTCGGCACTGATGCTTGCCGGAATAAAGGATATACTCATAATTTCCACTCCACAGGACCTTCCGGGGTTCAGGCGGTTGCTGGGCGACGGCAGTGATTACGGCGTAAAGTTCGAATATGCCGAACAGCCATCACCCGACGGCCTTGCACAGGCATTCATCATCGGGGAGAAGTTTATCGGGGACGACTCGGTTTGTCTTGTGCTCGGCGACAATATTTTCCACGGCAGTGGTTTTTCGGCAATGCTTAAAGAGGCTGTACGGGCTGCCGAAGAGGAGAAGAAGGCTACCGTGTTCGGCTATTGGGTCGACGACCCGGAAAGATACGGTGTCGCAGAATTCGACAAGGACGGCAACTGCCTCTCCATTGAGGAGAAGCCCCAACAGCCTAAATCCAACTATGCTGTCGTGGGACTCTACTTCTACCCCAACAAGGTTGTTGAGATTGCCAAGAACATAAAGCCTTCGGCACGCGGCGAGCTGGAGATAACCACAGTGAACCAACAGTTCCTTGCCGACGGCGACCTTAAGGTTCAGACTCTCGCAAGGGGCTTCGCATGGCTCGACACCGGCACACACGACTCCCTTGCAGAGGCTTCCATATTTGTAGAAGTGATTGAAAAGCGCCAAGGACTGAAGATTGCATGCCTCGAAGGTATCGCGTTCCGCAAAGGATGGATTGATGAGGAGAAGATGCGCTCTCTGGCACAGCCTATGATAAAGAACCAGTATGGGCAGTATCTGCTAAAAGTCATCGACGAGGTTGAACATTTCGGGGCTAATATCGATTGAGGGATATGGAGGTAATAAAAACCGATATTGAGGGCGTGGTAATAATCGAGCCACGCATTTTCAAGGACGAGAGAGGCTATTTCTACGAGTCTTTTTCGCAGCGTGAGTTCGAGGAGAAGGTGTGCCGCACTACTTTTGTGCAGGATAACCAGTCGAAATCTTCATACGGAGTGTTACGCGGACTGCATTTTCAGAAACCGCCTTACAGCCAGAGCAAGCTGGTGCGTTGCATTAAGGGTGCTGTACTCGATGTAGCGGTGGACATACGAAAGGGCTCGCCAACTTTCGGCAAGCATGTTGCAGTGGAACTTACCGAGGAGAACCACCGACAGTTCTTTGTTCCGCGCGGCTTCGCGCATGGTTTTGCCGTATTGAGTGAAGAGGCGGTGTTCCTGTACAAATGCGACAACTTCTACTGCAAGGAGAGCGAGGGAGCTGTGGCTTGGAACGACCCGGAACTGGCTATAGACTGGAGAATTCCGGCAGAAAAGGTGCTGCTCTCGGAAAAAGACAAGCACAACAAGAATATCCGTGAAACCGATTACCTCTTTGACTATAACGAAAAACTCTATTAAAAACAATGAATATACTTGTAACCGGAGCCAACGGACAATTGGGCAACGAGATGCGTCGCCTTGGGGCTGTATCGCCCAACAATTACATTTTCACCGATGTTGCAGAACTGGATATCACTGATGCAACGGCAGTGAGTGAAGCTGTTAAAGAAAATGGCATAGAGATAATTGTAAACTGTGCGGCATATACCAATGTGGACAAGGCGGAGAGTGACGAGGCTACTGCGGTGCTTATAAATGCTACGGCTGTTGCCAACTTGGCTGCTGCTATGAAGGAGGTCGGGGGTACACTGTTCCACGTTTCAACCGACTACGTATTCGGGATAGACGGCAATACACCGCGCCGTGAGGATATGCCTACAGCACCGCTGGGGGTCTATGGGCGCACAAAGCTCATGGGCGAAGAGGCTATCGAGAAGAGTGGCTGCAAGGCACTCATATTCCGCACGGCATGGCTCTACAGCGAGTATGGCAACAACTTCCTCAAGACAATGATGCGGCTCACAGCGGAACGCGAACAGCTGAACGTGGTATTTGACCAGGTGGGAACGCCTACATACGCCGGAGACCTTGCCCTTGCCATCTTCTCCATAATCGAAGCCGGGGTATATGCCGGCAACGAGGGTATTTACCACTTCTCGAACGAGGGGGTATGCTCGTGGTACGACTTTGCAGTGGAAATTGCCGCTGCAGCAGGAAACACCGACTGCCGCATAGAACCTTGCCACAGCAGTGAGTTTCCCTCACCGGTGACACGACCGCCATATTCGGTGCTGGACAAGACAAAGATTAAGAAAACATTTGACATTGACATTCCACATTGGAGAGAATCCATGGAATATTGTATAAAGAGAATAAAGGCGGCAAAACAATAACAGGAAAACAAAACAAACAACATAATTTTGGTATGAAACGCAATATAATAGTTACCGGTGGAGCCGGTTTCATCGGTTCACACGTTGTAAGGCTTTTTGTAAACAAGTACCCCGAATATAATATAATCAACGTAGACAAACTCACATACGCGGGTAATCTTGCCAACCTAAAGGATATCGAAGAAAAACCTAACTACACTTTTGTAAAGGCCGATATATGCGACTTCGACACAATGTACAGGCTTATGGTGGACAACGGTGTCGACGGCATCATTCACCTTGCGGCAGAGAGCCATGTAGACCGAAGCATAAAAGACCCTTTCACCTTTGCACGTACGAACGTGATGGGCACTCTGTCACTTCTGCAGGCAGCGAAGCTCTATTGGGAGAGCCTGCCGGAGAAGTATGATGGAAAGCGTTTCTACCATATATCAACCGATGAGGTCTACGGGGCGCTGGAGTTGAGCCACCCCGAGGGTATTGAACCTCCGTTCACCACTACGGCTTCATCGGGTGAGCACCACCTTGCATACGGCAAGGACTTCTTCTACGAAACAACAAAGTACAACCCACACAGCCCTTACTCGGCATCAAAGGCAAGCAGCGACCACTTCGTACGTGCATTCCACGATACTTACGGAATGCCTACGATTGTTACCAACTGCTCGAACAACTACGGCCCCTACCAGTTCCCCGAGAAGCTTATTCCGCTCTTCATAAACAACATACGCCAGCGCAAGCCGTTGCCGGTGTATGGCAAGGGCGAGAACGTGCGCGACTGGCTCTATGTGGTCGACCATGCACGTGCCATTGATGTAATTTTCCACGACGGAAAGATTGCCGACACATACAACATCGGCGGTTTCAACGAATGGAAAAATATTGACATCATAAAGGTTATAATAAAGACTGTTGACCGCCTGCTTGGCAACCCCGAGGGAGCATCGCTCGACCTCATCACATACGTTACCGACCGCGCAGGACACGACCTGCGCTATGCAATTGATTCAACAAAACTGCAGAAGGAACTCAGCTGGGAACCGAGCCTGCAGTTCGAGGAGGGAATAGAGAAGACTGTACGCTGGTACCTCGACAACCAGGAGTGGATGGACAACATCACAAGCGGTGAATATGAGAAGTACTACGATGATATGTACAAAGGCAGATAAAGATAAAAGAACAAAATCTACATATAACCCGATTTGAGGTTCGGAAACATTTTTTGTTTACATGTAATTTTGTAACTTTGCAAAGATTTTTCAATTCATATTGCAGCGCAATAATGAGGGGTAATACCGGAAAGAAAGAAGTTTACGCGCCATAGTGTATTGAAAAACACAACATTATAGTAAAAGTATTAAATAAACATATAAAGTGAAAGCATGTTTCATGGGGCTTGGCTACATTGGCCTCCCCACCGCAATCATAGCAGCAAAGCACGGAATAGATGTTATTGGTGTCGACATCAACCCCAAAGTAGTAGAGGTGACCAACCGGGGAAAGCTCCACATCATTGAACCGGGAATGGAGGAGATGTTGCAGGAGGTTATCGCAACAGGCAAGTTCAAAGCATACACCACCCCACAGGAGAGCGACGCCTACTTCATGGTTGTGCCCACCCCGTTCAAGGGCGACCATGAGCCCGATGTATCATACGTTGAGGCAGCAACCCGCGCTGTTCTTCCACTCTTGAAGGAGGGCGACCTATACGTAATTGAGAGCACATCACCAATAGGCACAACCGAGATGATGGCAAACATCATTTTCACCGAGCGCCCCGAGCTCAAAGGCAAGATTTACATAGCATACTGCCCCGAGCGCGTTTTGCCCGGCAACGTAATCTATGAGCTTGTACACAACGACCGTGTAATCGGCGGCTTGACACCCGAGTCTACCGACAAGGCTATCGGGTTCTACTCACAATTCGTTAAAGGTGAGCTCCACAAGACAAACAGCCGCACAGCCGAAATGTGCAAACTCACCGAGAACTCAAGCCGAGATGTTCAGATTGCATTCGCCAACGAGCTTTCGCTCATCTGCGACAAGGCAGGCATCAATGTTTGGGAGCTTATAAACCTTGCCAACAAGCACCCGCGCGTGAACATACTTCAGCCCGGTTGCGGTGTAGGCGGCCACTGCATAGCAGTAGACCCCTATTTCATCACCGCCGACTACCCTGCCGAGAGCAAGATTATAGCCACAGCACGCAACATCAACAACTATAAGAGTTTATGGTGCGCCGAGAAGGTAAAGAACACAATCCTTGAGTTTGAGCTCAAGAACGGTCGCAAGCCTGTTGTAGCTATGATGGGCTTGGCGTTCAAGCCGAATATCGACGACCTGCGCGAGTCGCCCGCAGCAAACATTGTCGGCAACGTGGTAAAAATATGCGGCAATACAGAAATACTTGTTGTTGAGCCAAACATTCAGGAACACGGCACATACACCCTCACCGATTATCGGGAAGCATTTGAAAGAGCCGACATTGTTGTAATGCTCACCGCCCACAACCGGTTCAAGGAACTGCCCTGGGACGAAAAGAAGACCATACTCGATTTTTGCGGTATATACAAGAAGTAAAGAGCTGTACAACTACATAGTAAAGCAGCAACATAAAAGGCAGCCATCAATGGTTGCCTTTTATGCTGCCGACAGCAAACAGGCTGTATGCAACTACACAATAAACAACAAACGGCAAAAAAGAGACAAGAACAAAAACACACACCAATAATTTGTTATTATAATCAAATGTTTGTAGCTTCGCATACGCTATGAATTGTATTCATGCAAAACAAGACCTATTACAAAGTAACAGAAACAATATGAAAATTGCAGTAGCAGGAACAGGATATGTAGGCCTCAGCATTGCCACACTATTGGCACAACATAACGAAGTTATCGCAGTTGATATACTCCCCGACAAGGTAAATAAAATCAACAATCGCATATCTCCAATCCAGGACGAATATATAGAAAAATACCTCGCCGAAAAAGAACTGAGCCTAACAGCCACTCTCGACGGTGCCAGCGCGTACCGCGATGCAGAATTCATCATAATCGCCGCTCCCACCAACTACGACCCGCAACTCAACTTCTTCGACACACATCACATCGAGGATGTTATAGACCTTGTGTTAGAGGTTAACCCCGAGGCTACAATGATTATAAAGAGCACCATCCCTGTTGGCTATTGCCGCAGCCTTTATGTGAAGTATGCCAAGATTTTCAAAGAAAAAGGCTGGGATGCAACACGTAAGTTCCGTTTGCTCTTCTCGCCCGAGTTCCTGCGCGAGAGCAAAGCACTCTATGACAACCTTTACCCAAGCCGCATCATTGTGGGTTACCCAAAAATAAACGCAAAGAGTGTAACCACAGAGAATGACGCCATAAAAGCCATTGCCGGGAACCATCTGGATGAAGCGGCACACACATTCGCCTCCCTCTTGCAACAGGGTGCAATAAAAAAGGATATACCGACCCTCTTTATGGAACTTAAAGAGGCTGAAGCCGTCAAACTCTTTGCAAATACATATCTGGCCCTGCGTGTCAGCTATTTCAACGAACTTGATACATACGCCGAGATTAAAGGACTCGACTCCGCAGCAATAATACAGGGCGTAGGTCTCGACCCACGCATCGGCGACCACTACAACAATCCATCATTCGGTTACGGTGGCTACTGCCTGCCAAAAGACACCAAGCAACTGCTGGCCAACTACCAGGATGTACCACAGAACATGATGAGCGCCATTGTTGAGAGTAACCGCACACGAAAAGATTTCATCGCCGACCAGGTACTGCACATGGCGGGCTGGTACAGTTATAGCGAGAACAACCAATACTACTCTCAACTCCCGACTTCATACACCCAACTCCCTACCATTGGAGTATATCGCCTCACCATGAAGATGGGCAGCGACAACTTCCGCCACTCTTCAATTCAGGGAGTGATGAAACGCATCAAAGCCAAAGGAGCCGAGGTCATCATCTATGAGCCCGCGCTTGAGGACGGCACCACATTCTTCGGCAGCCGCGTGATAAATGACCTTACTGAATTCAAACGGCTCTCACAAGCAATTATCGCCAACCGCTACGACACTTGCCTCAACGATGTGAAAGAGAAAGTATATACGCGCGACATCTTCCAACGAGACTGAAACCTATCCAGCCCGCATACACGAAGCCGCAGCACTGTTCATGCCGGCGCAGGAATATATAAAAAAGCAAAAGCCCCAAAACTAACAAAACAACATCTTTGGGTATTATATTCCAACAACGGCAATACCAGCAACACAAATGAAACTAAGCAGCCCGCTCACACCCACCTGCTGACTGCGCAATAAACATAGTAAAGAACAGCGGCGCGAAGCTCCGGTCCAGGAGTGAGAGACAAGAACCCCAAATCATAATCATTGTTTAAACACCCCTTGTTGTCTATATAAATAATATTCCATAAATTTGCAGTAACCATAAAGCAAAAAAAACGCATGATAAGCCCGATAGGGAAACAACACATTCACCACTCGGGCAAGCATAAAAATGTCAAACACTAAAAAAGCAGTTAACAATGAAAGAAGGATTAGGCATTAAATTAATATGCGAAGCAGCCGAAGTATTCATGTACAGCGACGAGGAACTGCGCCGCGAACTTCCAGCCCAAGAGGCAGAAGAACTCATTGAACTACGCAACAGTCTCCTCACAGGACCGGAACCGGTTAAAAGCATTTCGTTGTTCAATCAAGACAACAATAATACACAGTTGCTTGCAGCCGAAGAGCCTGAACCGTTCAACACACCCCAATAAAACAGAGACACATGCAAGAGGCTATAATAGAGCTATTCTTTTCACTGATACGTTGCGGAATAGGGAAAGAGAGGGCACTACCCTACGCACCTACCCCCGACGAGTGGGCAGAATTGTTCGATATAAGCATAAAACAAGCACTCACCGGAATAGCATTTGCAGGCATAGAAAGACTTCCCATAGAACAACAGCCACCTCGCAGATTAAAGCTCCAATGGTACAGCGCATGTGAAACGATAAAGCAGAAGAACGCCGAGATGAACAAAAAAAGCATCGGTGTCTCCAGGAGGTTCAGACAAGAAGGTTTCGACAACTGCATACTCAAAGGGCAAGGTATTGCTCAACTATACCCTAACCCACTCTTGCGAACCCCGGGAGATATTGATATATGGATAGATGGCAATGAGAACAAAGTAATTGAATTTGCAAATAAACATTTACCCGGACAGCGCCCTACATACCACCATATAGATTTCAACATAACCCCCAACCTGAACATCGAGATACACTATCGCCCATCATGGACGAACAACCCGTTCACAAACAAGCGGTTGCAGGATTTCTTCTTCTGCCAAGCCAAGGAGCAATTCGAGAATATAACCGAAACGCCCGAAGGCACATTCCCGGCACCCACATTAGCCTTCAACAGAATATACATATTACTGCACATATACCGTCACCTGTTTCTTGAAGGAATAGGCATGAAACAGATACTCGACTACTACTTTGTAACAACCCAAAGCATTACCCCGGAGGAAAAGGCAGATTTTATAAAGACAATCAAAGCATTCAGACTCACGAAATTCACAGCAGCCCTGATGTACGTAATGCAGCAAATGTTCTCACTCGATGAAAAGCACTTTATTCTCAAACCCAATGCCAGAACCGGGAAATTCCTATTGCGCGAAATTATGATAGCAGGAAATTTCGGACAACACGACCACCGTTACGACCTCCGCAAGCAGGAATACAGCCTCAAAAGAGCAATTGAAACCACAAGACGAACCGCCACATTGCTCACCCATTTCCCCGGCGAGACATTATGGAGCCCGTATTTTAAACTGTGGCACTACTTCTGGCGCAAGAGGCACTTCA
>JAUNQV010000088.1 GCA_030535995.1 Bacteroidales bacterium | reverse complement strand
GTTAAGCAGTTCTTGCTTTGTAGAAACCTTTTAATTATTTTTGTGCTGTTCATAGGAGCTCCTATGAACAGACATATTATTTAGAGGTGTTATTGAAATTATCTTCAACTGACAAATTCTCGCAAAATTTGAAATGGAACGAAGATGATAACAGTAGCACCACATCATTGGTATGTACAGCCTTTGTTGGCTATTTGCATAACCTTTGGTGTGGGCTATTGTTTTATCCGTTCCATAGGCAATGCGAGAAGCCTGTCAGTAGGATAAAACGTATATAGTTCCCACACCTTATTTTTTATACGCTTTCATCGGGGAATTGGGAAGCTTTAAAAAAAGATTTATGAATATAGAAACAAAGAAAAGGGCTCTTCAAGAGGAGATCAAAGAACCAACAACAAATGTACATAAACCATTTGAGAACAAGTATGCAAGTTGGAAAATCATAGAATATCTTCGGCACCGAGGACATAGACAATTGATATCATTTTCTTATTTATAAACGAATTAAGAATTTACAATTATGAAAGTTAAATTGTTTTTTATTATGTTCATTGCACTGTTTTCAATACAGGTAATGGCACAGGACATCCCTAATGGGGATTTCGTAACTTGGGAGCACCGTAGCATACCAGCAGCATTTGGAGGTGGCACTTACGCCAGACCTACAGACGGTTGGGACTGCCTGAACTCACTCGCACCAGGCTCCTGCGAAAAGGTGGAAGGTCGCACGACGGGTTCTACCGCCGCCCTACTCACCACCAAGAAGATTTCTGTGCCAGTGAGTGATATGGGCGATTTCTACACCTCCGTCCTAATGTTGGGCGACTTTTTGACGGCGTTCACCGAAGGTGAACCCAACTTTGGCATCCCTTTCACTGACCAGCCACGCAAGTTCAGCTTTTGGTACAAATATATTCCAGTCACTGGTGATAAAGGACGTGTGCATATCAGCTTCTGGTCTGGCGACCGCAAGGATCCCAAGGCTCGTTGGCGCAAGGGTATCACTTTTACTGAGACCGTCAACGAGTGGACTCAGGTCGTGGTAGATCTCACGGAGTACGATGAGGATAAGAACAAACTGGATTTCACTCCCACCAGCATGTGTATCGAGATAACTTCAAGTCTCTCTAGCATGAGTGATCACACCCATTCGGAAGATTTGAGCAATGTGAAACAGGAAGGTTCACAACTCTATATCACCGACTTGGCTTTCGAATATCATGTCGCTCCTGCCATAACTGCCGTTTCTGTCACCTCCATGGTCAATGGCGAGGTTGTGGTAGAGAATTTACCGAACACGTCCACTAAAGTACAGGAAACCACTCCAATCACTGCGCTTCAGGTGCAATATTGGCAAGCATCTACCGAGGGCGATGTCACTTCCGTACAGATGGACTATTGCCTCACACTGGATGGTACTACACCCACTTCTGACGATTGGAAAACGTTGCAAGCTACCAAGCAGAGCGATGGCCTTTGGGTCTATGATGGTCCCTCACTCAATTTACTCAGTGGCTTGGAGAGCAACACTGCCTATCGTTTGGAGTACCTATTCTACACTAATTATGACGAGACGGCCCAGTCTCATGCCTACTATCCAACTAGCCATCAAGGCTTTGTGCTTAAGTTCACCACTGGTGAGATTCCCACGAGCATTGAGTCTCTTCAGGCTGTAGAGTCTCAGTCTACCTCTGGTGTCCATTACAATCTCCAGGGTCAAGAGGTTGGATCTGACTACAAGGGTATCGTCATCGTGAATGGCAGAAAAATCGTGAATAAGTAATTATTCATGCACCAATTATCATTAGGGGATGGAGCAAATAAAAATGCTTCGTCCCCAAACTTGCACACCGAGGCCAGATTGTATCCGTAGAAAACAGCAACAAGCTATCGCATTTTGACCCTCCATCCTAAAAATAATCTGAATAAGAAATAGCAACGACTCAAAATCTGCACATTTGTGTGCTTTTTGTGGTTTACAAAAGTTAAATACGTTAAATCTTCATTCTTTTCTCAATCCATAAAATCTTCATCACCACTTTTTTACCGTTTAGCATGCAAACCATTGATATAAAACGACTTGCAAATACAGTGGTTGTACAGGGCTTACAAGCATTGAAATCCCAAACAGCGTTTTCAAGGTGAGTGGGATAGCGAAGAGGAATTTGCCGAACACCTCGTTGATGATTGTTACGGCGATATGCCCGAATTCGCCCGTCGCTATTTCAATATGGAGCAGTTCGCACGCGATTTATTCAATTTCGATTACACGTTCATTGACGGATACGTATTCTCCGATTATTAAGCACTCCTGCAAAGGCCCTCGAAAGAGGGCTTTTTTTTGTTCGTGTATTCCTTGCCAAAGGTCTTTTTCAATGGCTTTATAAAGAGATAAATTTGTAGTAATAAACAACAAAGATATGAGCCAATACACCATTTATCTTGATTTAGAGCCATACCTCGCACAGTGGTTCATACACGAGCAAGGCGGTGAGCACCCCGTAACCCTTACACGAGGCAGTGCCGAGAGTGATATTTTGGAGCTGTTCTTAAAGCCCCAACCCTCTGCAATACCTGCACGCCCGGCTCCCACCGACACGCAGATATTTATACCCACGTTCAAACATAAAGATGTGAGAACATATAACTACCTGCCACCACGTGCCACCCTCGCACTGAAAAAGACCATACGCACCCGTTTCGTTATCCAGTTGTGGAACGACCTCTACAAGTTCGAGAATATAGGCAAGCGAAACGATGAACTCATTTACGCTTGGATGGAAGCACACGGCATAGAACTTAACGAAACGAATTGGTGTGCTATCTCAAAAATCTATTACCGCAAGAGAAAATCATATCTTACCGTAAAAAATCGCGGAAATTAGTTCCGATTTCAAATGCTTTTTGTCCTAAAATGATTTTTGTTGAAATTGTTGCCGTATGAAAGTTTCCCTGCCCTCAATTACTAAAATTGCATATCTCCCTTGTTCCGAGTTATCGCCCGACATCGTTTTCCGCTGCAAGGTAAAAATGCCTGTTGCAGTCTATGCAGGTACAACACCTATCACTTTTTACGGAACACCTTCCTGTGATACTGTTTCAGAGTACGAGAACAAAGGTCGCCTTGAAAAAGCCACCCTCAAATTCTCCACTCTTGACGAGCTGCCTACTGCCTTTCCTATCGCTTTCGTGGTTACTACGGCTAATGGTCGCTCATATCTCATAGGTGCTATGGAGCGACCATTTCCCGTAGTGAAGATTGAGAGTACCACCGGCGCACCGGACGGCGACGCTGCAACAGATAAGGTTACAGTTACCTTTTCTGCTCCGAAAGCACTCGTTCCGTGTGTCGTATAATAAGAAAATCATAAACTTTTGCTTGTTTTTCTTGTTTATGTGATACAAGTGTTATACATTTGCATACACAAATATAACAATAAGGATTATGGACGCAGTAATTGATAGAAAACAGACAGCATTTCGTTTGAGTTGTGATTTGCTTGAGAAGTTGAAAGAAGCAGCCACAAGGGAAAATCGCAGTTTGAACAATTATGTAGAAAGTGTACTTATGGATGTCGTTTACAACAATCCCAATAAACTCACCATTAAAGCAATGAGAGAGGCAAGGGAAAATCGTGAATTGGAAACTCTCAACTCTGAAAACCTCGAAACTTTGATTAGTTCTTTGTAGAATGTTTATACTTAAAATTACAAGTCAATTCAAAAAAGACTTGAAGCGAATACAAAACAGGCCCGACAAAATCAAACACCTTAAAGAGGCTCTTCAACTGTTGGAGAAGGACGGCTCATTGCCGGAAAAATACAAGCCACATAGACTGATTGGCGATTATGCAGGGTTTATGGAATGAGTTCTACTTATCGGCGAGTTTTTATAGCATTAGTCGCACGTAGCACGGTGTAGTCGTGCCGTGTGGGATGCGAGAAATAAAAAACGAGCCAATGCCATATAGAAAATGATTTATTACTGATATGGCTCGACCCTGAAGAGAACATCATTAAATTGGTTCGTTTGGGAAGCCATTCCGAACTATTCAAATAACAGCCGTTTGCAAACAGCAAACGGCTGTTTTCGTCTTTTATACCCCTTTATTATATATATACTTTCGTGGCAAAGCAAAACAATAAGCAATGCCACAGAAAAATTATCACCTACACCTCAAAGGCGTTGTCGGAGGCTATGACTTCGACAGTTCCTATGTAGATTTCATTCTCGGCAAGCACAAGGACGAGCAGGTCAATGTGCTTATCGACAGTCTTGGCGGTTCAGTCAGTACCGCACTATCAATAGCAGCCGCATTTTCCAATCACGGAAATGTGGCAGTTCACTATGTCGGAATGAACGCATCGGCAGCCACCATTGCCTCGCTCGGAGCGAAGCAGGTAACAATCGACTGCAATGCAATGTACCTCGTGCATAAATGTTCGGCAGAGTTCTTCAAGTGGGACAACCTCAATGCCGATGACCTCGACGCACTCATTGCACAGTGCAAGCAGATGAAGAACGACCTTGACAAACTCGACGGCAACATCGCTTCGATGTATGCCGGCAGATGCAAGAAGAGCAGCGAAGAGTTGCTTGCCCTTATGAAGGTCGGCGGTTGGCTCACTGCACAAGAGGCAAAGGAATGGGGCTTCGTCGATGAAATCACCAACAGCAAGGAAGATGCAGCCCCTGTACTTACCGATGCCGTAGCAAGCGCAATGGCAGACGCAGGCATACCCATTCCCAACATCGCAGTTCCCGACACCGCAAACTCCTTCCTCGCTTTCCTCAAAGGTCTCTTCCGCAACAACAGTAACAGCAATACTTCCAACAACTCAAAACCCGATAACAAAATGAAGATTACAGCAACACATCTATGCGATGCGCTCGGCATTGAGAGCATCGAGGCGGTGGATAACAAAGTTACCATTACCGCAGAGCAGGCGCAGAGTATTGACAACGCACTTGCAGAGAGAGAGAACACTATCACCACGCTAAAGGCAGAGGTCGAGACTCTGAAGCAGAAGCCTGCCGACAGCACCAGCACCATTGTCGATGACAAGACAAAGGGCGGTGAGAAGAACGAGGCAGAAGAGTTTGCCGACACGGTGAACGAGGCCATCAAACTATTCAACTCAATCTAACACAACCAAGAAAAACTATACTATTATGGCAGGAAAACTGATTTTCACTCTTGATGACTACCAAAAGGCAGCAATCAAGTACCGCAAGCAGCTCCTTATGCTCCCGATTATCGGCATACAGGACACGTTGCAGTTTATGACACCTCGCCCCGGCATACGCTACAAGGAGAATGTGGGCGACATCAATGCAAAGGCACAGTTCGCACCCTACAAGCCTACACGCCGTACCAATGTGGATTTAACGCTGAACTTCCGCACGCTGGAGACATTCTTCGGCAATGTGGCAGCAGACTTCGAGCCCAACACCGCAATATCCACCCTTCTTGGTACAGGTGCAACAAAGGGCGACGGACAGATGAAGACACCCACAGCACTGCACGTACTCGCACAGGTGGCAAAGAGCCTTTCCGAACACCTCAACGACGCTATTTGGAGCGCAAAGCGCAATGCCAACGGCGACACAACAATGGACCTGTTCGACGGTTTCGACACTATCACCGCAAAGGAGATTGCATCGGGTGCCATTGCAAAGGAAGAGGGCAATTATATGAAGCTGACAGAGGACATCACAAAGGCAAATGCCGTTGATGTTGCGAAAGAGATACTTTTCTCTCTCGACCCCCGTCTGCGTAAGGAAGATTGCTACCTCTTCTGCTCACAGGACTTTGTGGATAAGTACAACGAGGCATACCAAATGTCGCACGGTGGCATCATCTACAACAAGGAGTACGGACAGGTTTCTGTTGAGGGTTCGGACGGCAAGCTGAAGCTCGTTCCGCTTTACAACAAAGCAGACTCCAAGTTCCTGCACATCTGCCCAAAGGCAAATATGCTTGTAGGTTTCGACCAGATGGGCGACATCGAAAGCATTCTTGTCAAGGAGTACGCTCCATTCGTACTTACCTACATAGCCACAATGTTCTTCGGTGTGCAGTTCGAGAGCATAGACAAACGCCGTTTCAAGGCCATTGAGCTTAATTCGGCACAGTAACAACCACTAATACCTAAAAATTATGGCAGTTTGCAATAACATACAGGCATCGCTGGCGTGGTGTCAGGGCACACCCGAATTGCCCGGCATACGCCGTCGTGCCTACTACACATCGAAAGGCAATATCGTGAAGTGGCCGAAGTTGAAGCACTATACCAATGGTCGCCTTGTGTCGGCAATCCTCAATGGTAGCTTTGAGCTGTTGGCGGAACAGAAATGGAAGTACATTGACATTCTCCCCGACAAATCCCAGCTCACAAGCGACCCGCAGGGTGAAGTTCCCTCGCAGACACAGCTCAACAAACTTACGCTTGTGCACCCGGCCGTCGGTGAGGAGGCATCGGCAGCAGCAGCCTACATCAACAATAACGACATCGTTTTTGTAGTGCAGGATATGAAGGGTAATTGGCGTGTTGTCGGCAGCGAGAAGTGGCCCACAAAAGCCACCGTAGCACAGGACCTGGGGCAAGGGGCAACAGGCACTACCTCTACCACCATTACCGCAGAGGCTACCGATGAATGCCCTGCACCTTTCTATCGCGGTACACTTGAAACAGAGGACGGAAGCATCGTTTGCGACATCACCGATGATGAGAACATCATTGATGGCTGATTATGTGCACCGGGGACACCATAAATGATATAGGTGCTATCCTTGAAAGTATCGAGGTTGCACCTGTTGAAGTGGGTGTGCTCGGTGCACCTGCTTCGCAAGAGGGCAAGGACATCTTTGCCGAACAGCAGCGTAAAGGTTGGGATAAAAGCGTAGAGGCAAGGTGCGACTTTACAAGGAAAGTGCGCCTTACCCGTCGTGGCGGTGTATTCTTCATATCGCTATGGCAGAAGTCAATCTTCGGGCGTACACTCACCGATATAAAGGCTGATGACGATATGGTGCAGTTCTTCGCGGACAACACGGCCGAACTCATACGGCAGATAGTCGGTGATTACCTCTCCATTGGAAGCTGGGCAATCTGTACAGCCCCAAAGAGAAGACACCTTACGAAGAACTTTGCCACACGCATAAGCGAGGAGATTGCCCGGCAGTTGAAGATACCCTTTTACGAAGATGTCGCCTTCTGCAAGAACAAACAGCGTATCAATGCCGAATACACCCTTAACATACTGCCCCGAGAGCCAAACATAATAGTCTTTGACGATTTTGTTACCACAGGCTCAACGCTTGGGAGTATGTACCGCCTTTTGTCGCAGTACGATAAGAACATTCTATTTTTCACAGGAATAAACAACAAACTATGACTATTGACCACGATTTTACCGAGAAGATACAGCAGTGGCTCGACACACCGCACGAAGAGCGCGATTATGAGCAAGGTGCATTGTATCTGCTGAAGCTCAACGGCAATCAGATTATGTACCGCAACCTGATGGCTAACCCACGAGGAAAGGCCGAGTTCATCGAGTACCACCTTCGCAAACATTATGGTTTCCGAGTAAAGGAATTGACACACGCACAGGTCACTCAAATGCAGAAGCAGGTTGAGCAGATAGAGAAGAAACATTACTCATTCGCAGAGGATAATCCTGCAAAGGAGTTCAAGCAGGGCAAGCGTGCGGACCACGATACACTGCCGGAAGAGATACAGGCATTGTATGTGGAAAATCTTTCACTTCTACAGCGTATGCGTGAGGTACACTTGCGTTTGCGTACACTCTCTACCGCTGATGCTCCTTGCCCGGACTCCGAGCGTTACCCATTCCTCAAAGAGCTTATCGAATTGGATAAGAAGATGCACGCTAATTGGGAGCAGTACGACCATTATGTTGCCGAGAGTACCGAAGAGGCTGTAAAGGTTGAAGAGAAACCGGCACGCAAAACCCGTAAGAAGAAATGAAGCGTAATACCTCAATAGACCAAGTTCTGAAGCCTTTGGGAGATAAGCCATATCAAGCCTATCTCTCCAATGTGCTACAGGTTGCAGACATTTTGGAATGGATTTTGGAGCAGGTGGGAACGGCCGAGGTGTGGCAAACATCGTTTTCCATATCGGAAGAGTTCCTGCGCCGTCTCTTCTTTATTGAGAAGAGCGGACGGGTGAAGAGATTTAACCTTGTGCTCGACCATAAAGCGACAAACAAGACACTCAAATTATGGGCGTTCATCACCCAGGTTATTGAGCGTACATACCTTGCCGACAATCACAGCAAGATACTTCTTGTTCGTTCCGATGCCGGCGATACCGTTTCCGTCGTTACCTCGCAGAACTTGACACGAGGCAATCGCTCCGAGTCAGCTTTCATCACCACAGACAAGGGAATATTTGCCACGCTCCACGCACAGGTAGAGGACTTGATAACTAACCACAGCGTACCATTGAATGATTTATTTTCTCAAACAATCAATTCGTAGTTTCCCGTTTTCATCTTTCATCTTTCATC
>JAUNQV010000022.1 GCA_030535995.1 Bacteroidales bacterium | reverse complement strand
CTCTTTACCAATAAAATTATTATTAATCCGTCCAACTTCTTGGGGTCAGATCAAAGTTTACTTCAATATTTTTTTAAGCGAGTGCAGAATATATTCGAGTTTACTCAAATATATAAACAAACGAGCGAGAAATATGAAGTTTACTTCAATATTTTTTTAAGCGAGTGCAGAGTATATTCGAGGTTTACCTCAAACATAGACATTTATAACAAGAAACAATAGAAAGCGATAAAACCAAAAGTTGCAGATGTTGTTTCACAGATGCTGTTTCAACCCATATCCACAATGCCGGCACTGTATAGTGTTGCATGTGTCGTATTTTTTCCGTAATTTGGCAGACTGATTAAATTTACCACACTGCATGAAATTCAAACTTGTATCGGACTATGCCCCGATGGGTGACCAACCGGAGGCTATTGCACAGCTTGTACAGGGAGTGAAAGAGGGCACTCCGGCACAGACCCTCCTGGGTGTCACAGGCTCGGGAAAGACATTCACCATGGCCAATGTGATAAAGGAGATTAACCGCCCTACCCTAATTTTAAGCCATAACAAGACTCTCGCTGCACAGCTATACAACGAGTTCAAAGGGTTCTTCCCCGAAAACGCTGTAGAGTACTATGTTTCGTACTACGACTACTACCAGCCCGAGGCATATATACCATCGAGCGACACATATATTGAAAAAGACCTTGCCATTAACGACGAGATTGACAAGCTGCGCCTTGCAGCAACATCGGCACTACTCTCGGGCAGAAAGGATGTTGTGGTAATTTCATCTGTTTCGTGCATATACGGCATGGGTAACCCAAGTGATTTTTACAATAATGTGATAGAAATCAGAGTCGGGCAGAAGATTGACCGCAATGTGTTCCTGCGCAAACTGGTAGGCAGCCTCTACACACGCAACGACATAGACCTCGCCCGTGGCAATTTCCGTGTAAAAGGCGACACCGTTGAGGTGAGCCTTGCATACAGCGACCATGTTCTGCGCATCACATTCTGGGACGATGACATTGACGGAATTGAGGAGATTGACAGCATGACAGGCATGCGCATTGCCACATTTGACGACTACAAGATTTACCCCGCCAACCTATTCATGACAACCAAGGAGAGCACCGAACGCGCCATTGCCGAAATTGAGAAAGACCTTGCCGACAGAGAGGATTACTTCCGGGAAATAGGCAAACCGTTGGAGGCAAAGAGGCTGCACGAACGTGTAACATACGACATAGAAATGTTGCGGGAGCTCGGGCATTGCTCGGGCATCGAGAACTACTCACGCTATTTTGATGGCAGAGAGGCCGGTACACGCCCCTACTGCCTGCTCGATTTTTTCCCGAAGGATTTTCTGCTCATAATCGACGAGAGCCATGTGAGTGTTCCGCAGATACATGCCATGTATGGTGGCGACCGCGCCCGCAAGAGCAACCTTGTGGAGTTCGGGTTCCGCCTGCCGGCAGCATTCGACAACCGCCCGCTGAAATTCGAAGAGTTTGAAGAGCTGACACCACAGACAATATATGTGAGTGCCACACCTGCCGACTATGAGCTTGCCAAGAGCGAAGGTATTGTCGTTGAGCAGGTTATTCGCCCCACCGGCCTCCTTGACCCAATAATCGAGGTGCGCCCGATAGCCAACCAGGTCGACGACCTGATGGAAGAGATTCAGTTGCGCGTAGAACGTGAAGAGCGTGTGCTTGTAACCACACTTACCAAGCGTATGGCCGAAGAGCTAACAGAGTACCTGCAAAAGAACGGGGTACGTTGCAACTACATACACAGCGATGTAGACACACTGGAACGCATACAGATAATGACCGACCTTCGAGAGGGACTTTACGATGTTCTGATAGGTGTAAACCTGCTGCGCGAAGGACTTGACCTACCCGAAGTGTCACTTGTTGCAATACTCGATGCCGACAAAGAGGGTTTCCTGCGCAGCCACCGCTCACTCACCCAAACAGCCGGACGCGCTGCACGAAACATCAACGGCCTTGTAATCTTCTATGCCGACAAGATAACCGACAGCATGCAACGCACAATGGACGAGACCAACCGTCGCCGCGAGAAGCAGTTGCGCTACAACCTTGAGAACAACATAACCCCCACACAAATAAAGAAAGAGATAACAAATGCGCTTGCTCTGGAGAAAAAGGAGGGCGGCAAGAGAATTGGTACATACGAGGAGTACACCGAGAAGCCAGCAATCGCATGCGACCCCATTGTAGAGTTCATGAATGTAGAGCAGCTCGAAAAGAGCATAGAGCGCACACGCAAGCTCATGCAGAAGGCATCGGAGAAGATGGAGTTCATAGAAGCCGCACAATACCGCGACGAGATGTTCAGACTACAGGAAATACTCGAAAAGAAAAAGAACGCGCAATAAAAAAAGAGATGGAGAGCAGCGCACCCCCCATCTCTTAACATATTGAATTTTCAACGCTCCGCACGCATGGGATTGTTCAAGAAATCCTCATACGAAAGCCTCACTCCATCTTCGAGTTCCGTACGGTACTTCCAGCCGAGCCTTTCGGCCTTTGAGACATCGAGCAGTTTACGCGGTGTTCCGTTGGGCTTTGCAGTATCCCATTTTATATCGCCCTCGTAACCGACCACTCTTGCAACAATCTCTGTCAATTCCTTAATTGTAACCTCCTTGCCAGTTCCTGCATTTACCGTTTCGTTGCCGCTGTAGTTGTTCATAAGGAACACACAAAGGTTGGCAAGGTCATCGACATACAGGAACTCACGGAGCGGAGTACCGTCACCCCAGCAGGTAACGCTTTCCACACCGGCCTCCTTTGCCTCGTGGAAACGGCGTATGAGCGCCGGCAGCACATGGCTGTGTGTGGGGTGATAGTTGTCGTTAGGGCCGTAAAGGTTGGTAGGCATCACACTTATAAAATCGGTACCGTACTGACGATTGAGATACTCACAATATTTGAGGCCTGAAATCTTTGCCAGCGCGTATGCCTCGTTGGTGGGTTCCAGAGAAGAGGTCAGCAGACAGCTTTCGGGCATCGGTTGAGGTGCCAAACGGGGGTAGATACACGAGGAGCCAAGGAATTCAAGTTTTTTACATCCATTACGCCATGCTGCATTGATGACATTCATTTCGAGCATCATATTCTCGTACATGAAATCGGCAAGTGCAGTGTGGTTGGCTATGATACCGCCCACCTTTGCGGCTGCAAGAAAAACATATTCGGGTTTCTCCTCGGCAAAGAACTTCTCAACCTGCTCCTGACGACAAAGGTCAAGTTCCTTGTGTGTACGTGTAACTATATTGGTATAGCCCTGACGCTGCAACTCACGGACAATGGCAGAACCTACCATTCCGCGATGCCCGGCTACATATATTTTTGCACTTTTTTCCATTCTACATGTTATTTTACAATTCCACGCTCAAGATACTCGGCAAGATTGGTGCGTATATGCTCGCTTGCCTTCTCCACGGCAACCTTTGCCATATCTGCATCTACCATAATCTTTACAAGCTCCTCAAATGTAGTCTTTTGAGGGTTCCAGCCAAGTTCTTCACGTGCCTTTGACGGGTCGCCCCAAAGGTTAACCACATCGGTCGGGCGATAGAAGTCGGGCGACACCTCAATGAGTACCTTGCCTGTTGCCTTGTCGATACCCTTTTCTTCGGCACCCTCGCCGACAAACTCAAGTTCTATACCTACATGCTTGAATGCGCAGTAACAGAAATCGCGTACAGAGTGCTGAACACCGGTGGCAATGACAAAGTCCTCGGGCTTGTCGTTCTGAAGCATGAGCCACATGCACTCCACATAATCCTTTGCATAACCCCAGTCGCGCAGAGAAGAGAGGTTACCCAAATACAGTTTATCCTGCTTGCCCTGTGCAATGCGTGCAGCAGCAAGTGTTATCTTGCGTGTAACGAATGTCTCACCACGGCGCTCGCTCTCGTGGTTGAACAGGATACCCGAACAGCAGAACATGTTGTATGCCTCGCGGTACTCCTTCACAATCCAGTGGCCATAGAGCTTTGCAACGGCGTAAGGGCTGTATGGGTGGAAAGGTGTTTTTTCGTTCTGTGGAACCTCCTCAACCTTTCCGTATAGCTCCGATGTCGATGCCTGATAGATATGGCAAGTATCGGCAAGACCACACAGGCGCACGGCTTCAAGTACACGCAACACACCTGTTGCATCGACATTTGCAGTGAATTCGGGAGAGTCGAAACTCACCTGAACATGACTCTGTGCTGCGAGATTATATATCTCGTCGGGACGCACTTTGCCTATAACTTGAATGAGGCTCATAGAGTCACCGAGGTCGGCATAATGAAGATGAAAGTTAGGATGCCCTTCAAGGTGTGCTATGCGCTCGCGATAATCGACCGATGAACGGCGGATTGTACCATGCACATCATACCCCTTGCCAAGCAAGAACTCCGACAGGAAAGAGCCGTCCTGCCCTGTAACTCCTGTAATTAAAGCCTTTTTCATAAGAATTATTTTTATTCTACAAATCTATACTGTTCCAGTTCCACTCGAAGCGTTCGATATCCTCTTCTACGAGCGGATTGCCCAACTGCACCTCAATGAATGTGAGCGTTGTCGTTGCTTTCAATGTATGCAGATGCCCCACGGGAATAGCCACCGTTTCACCAACCTTTACATTGCGTGGTTCACCGTTAATTACAAGCACACCCTCGCCCTCAACAAAAGTCCACACCTCGGAACGGTGATTGTGTCTCTGATATGAGATTGACTTGCCGGGATTCAAGGTTATGCTCTTTGTAAGAGAGTGTGAACCGTCGGCATGGTATGTGTCATCGAGTACGCGATATATTCCCCAACGACGCTCCTCAAACATAGGACGGGAATCGAGCGGGTCGACATATCTCTTTATCTGCTCGGCAGAATCTTTACCACATATCAATATACCGTCGTGACTTGCAGCAACAATCAGATTATCTACTCCATCGCACACAAGCGGTATGTTCAATTCATTTATTACAGTAGTCTCTTTGACATTGCTGCCGAGAGTAACCTTTCCCATTGCAGAGACCGGCAACTCCTCGACAAGGGTATTCCATGTTCCAAGGTCTTTCCAAGAACCGTTATATGGGACAACAGCCACCGAACCCGCCTTCTCGGCCACCTCGTAATCGAAACTTATCTTCGGGAACTCGGCATAGCGGCTACGCAGTTCGGCAAAAGTGCCGGCAGAAATATAGCGGTTTACAATATCCATAATATAACCGAGACGGAAGGCAAATACACCTCCGTTCCAGAATGCGCCTTGTTCCAAAAGTTTTTTGGCATTCTCCTCATCGGGTTTTTCTGTAAAACGGTTTACGATTCTGTATGCCTCACAAGAAGAACTTGCTTCAGGAACCACATAACCGAATTTTGTCGATGGCGATGCAGGTGTTATACCCATGAGGACAAGGTCGGCAACACCACGTTCTACAAACGAGGTCATTGCTGCAATAGTCTCGAAATACTCTATACCGGTATAACTGTCGCAAGGCATTACCACAACCGGCTCTTCGGGGGAAACACCCTTTTCCATCGCAAGATACGATGCCGAAAGGGCAATTGCCGGAAAAGTATCGCGACGCTCGGGCTCGGTAACCACATCAACTGCTGTACCCAATTGATTCTCGATAAAATCGCGCTGGGACTCGCTTGTAGCTATTGTAACCGAAGCTGACGGCAATGCTATGCCTATTTGGCGAAGCACACGCTGCACCATTGATTCTTTCTCGCCAACAGTATTTTGCAGCAGTTTTAGGAATTGCTTGGAACGGGCTCCATTGGAAAGTGGCCAAAGACGCTTGCCCGAACCGCCTGAAAGTAAAATTATATGCATATAATTATATATTATTGTGAAGCAAACTCATAATAAGGCATGAACGCCTTATTGACCAGAATTCACCACACTTAATTTACGAACATTATATCAATAATTATACAAATGTATAGAAAATTAATAGTTATACAAAAGCATTAACCGTTTTTTAATGTAACTGTATAGTCTCTGGCAATCTTTCTATTTATACAATAGGAATATACATGGTATTTTTGACAAATCGGGCAGCTTGCCCTTCCACTCCTTGAGAGTACGTGTCTTTGCAAATTCGTCCTCGCAGGTTAGGTTGGCCGCTATGCACAACTTTGTCTGCGGACGACAGTGGGCCAAAATATCCTCCACCATCTTGCCGTTACGATAAGGGGTTTCTATAAAAATCTGTGTCTGATTTTCGTTATATACACGCTGTTCGAGCTTGCGCAAAGCCTTTGCACGTTCATCGGGCTTTACAGGCAGATAGCCGTTGAAAGCAAAACTTTGTCCATTGAAGCCCGATACCATTACAGAGAGTATTATGCTCGACGGGCCTACAAGCGGCACAACCTTCAATCCCTTACGCTGGGCAATGGCAACAACATCGGCTCCCGGGTCGGCCACGGCCGGGCAACCGGCCTCCGATATTACACCTACCGGCAGCCCTGCCTGCAAAGGCTTCAGATAGCCACTGACAGCCTCGGGTGCCGTATGTTTGTTGAGTTCGTAGAATTGCGAGCCGTCAATGTCGAACTGCGAATCGACCTTACGCAGAAAACGGCGCGCCGAGCGTACATCTTCGACAATAAAATGCCTTATTCCTGATATTATTTCGCTATTATATTGTGGTAGGACATTGTTTATGGGTGTTTCGCCCAATGTCACAGGAATGAGATACAGTGCGGGTTCCATGATTATTTTTCTTTAATTGAGGTAAAAGTTCTTTTCCCTCTCGCATAATATTGCCAGAGCAGGGAAAAATTCTTTCTCTCTGGTATATTTTCAACAACACAGGCCGCCATATTGGCCTCTCTCACAGCTTTATATTGCGGCTTGAGCCTTTTGAATTCACTACGCGCACGCAACACAGCCTTGAAATGGCCTAAATCACCGGCCACAAGAAACTTGACAGCTGCAATGTAATCCAACAAAGTTCTCACACGCATTGTTCTGCGCAATTCACTTTCGGGCAAGTTCTTGTACAGCAAAAGAAGATTATTTCTGAAATTAAGGAATGTCTTTTGAGGATTGCCCTTGTCGAGCGTTGCTCCACCTACATGATACACTGTACTTTGAGGCACTGCATATATTCTGCTGCCACGTGCAAGAAACCGCCAGCAAAGGTCAATCTCCTCCATGTGGGCAAAAAACCCCTCATCAAGCCCGCCGGCACTCCAATAGGCCTTGCTACGGACGAACATAGCCGCTCCTGTTGCCCAGAACAACGGATGCACATCGTTGTATTGCCCGCTATCGGCCTCAACCGTATTAAACACACGGCCACGGCAATAGGGGTAGCCATAATAATCAATAAAGCCTCCAGCTGCACCTGCATACTCAAAATGTGTCTTGCGTTTGTAATCCAGAATTTTGGGCTGACAAGCAACAGCGGTATCGTTGAACTCCATGAATTCGAGCAACGGGGAGAGCCAGCCCGGAGTTACCTCCACATCGGAATTGAGAAGAACATAATACTCTGCCTCAACCTGCGCGAGTGCCTTGTTATACCCCCCGGCAAAACCATAGTTGCTATCGAGCTGCAACAGACGGACAGCCGGAAACCGCTCCTTCATTACCTCGACCGAATTATCGGTAGATGCATTGTCGGCGACAACCACCTCGGCCTCGGGAGAGTAATCTACAACCAACGGCAGGAAACGCATGAGCATCTCTGCACCATTATAATTCAATATTACAACCGCGACCTTTTTCATAGACTACCGCGCAGGAGTTATTATTTCATCGACCAGCAGAGCCGACTTGTCGTGATTGAAGCCGCCGAGGCGTACACGCGCAATGGTATTTACAAGAGAACTCTCGGGAACAGCCTCTACCCTTATATAATTTGCAGTGAAGCCACCCATAGGCATTCCCGAACGAGGTTTTTCAAAAAGCACCAAAGCCTCGGTACCAATGAAACGTTCATAGAACGCAATACGTTTCTCCTCGCTCAAGGCTATGAGCATCTGGCTACGGCGATGTTTCTCGGCAGGAGCTACAGCACCGGCTATCTTCAAAGCCTGTGTTCCTGGGCGCTCGGAGTAACTGAAAACATGCAGTTGCGAGATATCGAGCCCTTTTATAAAGTTGTATGCTTCGTTGAAAAGTTCCTCGCTCTCACCACGAGTACCCACAATTACATCGACACCAATGAAGGCATCGGGCATAACCTCGCGCACCTTGGCTATCTTCTGTGCAAAGAGAGAGGTATCGTAACGGCGGTGCATGAGCTTTAGAACCTCGTCGCTACCTGCCTGCAAAGGTATATGGAAGTGGGGCATGAATGCACGCGAACGTGCAACATACTCGATAATTTCATCGGTGAGCAGGTTGGGCTCTATCGACGAAATACGATAACGCGATATTCCCTCCACTTCGTCAAGCGCCCTGACAAGAGAGGAAAAGTTCTCACCTGTGGATTTTCCGAAATCCCCGATATTAACTCCTGTTATAACAATTTCGTGCCCTCCTTCATTAACAACCTTGCGCGCCTGTTCCACCAGTTCCGAGACATGCGGGTTGCGGCTTCGGCCACGGGCAAAAGGTATTGTACAGTAGGTGCAGAAGTAGTCGCATCCGTCCTGTACCTTCAGGAAATAGCGGGTGCGGTCACCACGCGAACAAGAGTGCACGAAATTCCGGACATCCTTGGTGGGGCGGGCAAACCACTCGCCGGCCGGGTTCTTTTCAAGATTTCCGAGAAACTCAAGCACACTGCCCTTCTTGTCAATACCCAAGACAACATCCACACCCAGCTCCTGCGAAAGTTTCTCGGCCGAAAGTTGTGCATAACAGCCGGTCACCACAACAAATGCACCCGGGTTCTGACGCACAAGTTTGTGTATGGCCTGACGGCATTTCTTTTCGGCCTCCTGTGTAACGGCACAACTGTTCACAATGCAGATATCGGCCTTTTCACCGCGCTTCGCAGTGCGTATACCTGCCTCCTGGAGCTGACGTTCAATAGTAGCAGTCTCCGAAAAGTTGAGCTTGCAACCAAGCGTATAATATACGGCTTTCTTATCTTTAAAAACAGTATAGTCTATCATATATCATCTTTAACAGCGCGAAGATAACACCTTTTTCCGAAAGAATAAACAGAATGAAGGCACGAATGGATATATAGCGGTAACACACCCAAGAATGTATAGACAAAAAGCCGACCTGATGGCCGGCTATGATGAACCCTATATTATTTTACAAACGGTTACCGTTAAAAATAGGAGTTACAGCAAATGAGTCCTGTTGCTGTTCAATTAAGAGAATATGCAGCACAAACACTCAAAATAACCATGAAGGCTGCAAGTGTCCATGTTGCTTTCTCAAGGAAATCGGTAGTCTTTCTGACACCCATAATCTGGTTTGAAGAGGCAAAGCCCGAAGCCAAGCCACCGCCTTTAGAGTTCTGGATGAGAACAATAAGACACATCAATACCGAAACCAACACAATCAGTGAAACGCAAAGCAAATACATATTATTTTCTTTTTGTATGTTTTATTATTTTTTCTAAAAATCTTATTTGGTCTGCAAAGTAACGATTTTTATTCGGATATTCCAAACATAATCGCTCAATAATTTCCAAAGCCTTCTCATATTTACCCTGTTTGATGTAAATTCCTGCAAGTGTTTCGGTAAAGAACGAAGGTTCAGGCTGGTGCTGTTCGGGTTGAGGCAACGGTTCAACCTGCGGCAACTCAATTTCAGCTTTAAGGTCAAGGGTTATATGTTCGTTGTCGCCCGAGAGGAAATTGTCGATAAGGTTTTGCCCACGCAATGCAGGCACGGCCTCATCATCGGGAACATCTTTTTTAAGGTATGCCGAAACATAATCCACCGCCGCCGCTCCCTCGGCTTCAAGAGAGAAGCTATCGGCCGGCAAGGTATCAAGGAAAGCATCAATGAGCGACATTGTCCTGTCTACCGCAACCTCCTCGGCTTCAACGGCCTCGTCCTGCGGAATTCCATAACCCGACATGAGTTCAAAAAGCGGCCAACGGCTCTTGAGATACAATGCAGCCCTCCGCAACTCCTTCCCGAACTCGAAATCGTGCAGAATGTATAGATTTTTGAGCATCAGAAGACGGGCAACATCGAAGTATGGGTATTTGCGTACAAGCAGACGCAACTCATACAGCGTATCACGGTCGAGCTTTTCGGGGTGGCTTATATAGTATGAAAGACTCTCCATCGTTACCAGTTGGCCACAGCCGCATTGAACACTGCTTCAACAATCTCCTTTATCATCTGGCCCACAAGCTCCTCCTGCACCGAATCGAGTGACTGCGTAGCATCGAAATCGCGCGTTGCACTGAACTGTCGCTCAAAATCCTCTTCGTGGTTGGTGTTGTTTGTAAAACGTACATTGACAGTCATTTTCAGCTGAACCATTGAAGAGAAGCCATCGGAAGAGATAGACTTGTTGAACTGGTCGTATGAGACAATCTCACCGTCGAACTGCAAATCGCCGGCACGGTCGACCTGCTGCAGTTTGGTCTGCTGCAAAAACATATCGACAAGCGTTTCGTTGAACATTGTCGCCATAGGACCCCATTGATAGGGTGCCCTATTCTGGAACTGTGCAAATGAGATTGTCTTTACCTTTGTGTAATCTATCGACGCTCCTGTAAACTTGTAGCTCACAGTACAACCGGCAAGCACCACAAGCACCAGCAACGTATATAAATATCTTATCTTACCGAAATTTTTACTCAATGCCATATTCTTTTATTTTTCTGTATAATGTACGTTCCGAAATATTAAGCTCCTTGGCAGCATTGCGGCGCTTGCCCCTGTTGCGCTCAAGAGCCGCCAGTATTGTTTTTTTCTCCACATCATCGAGCGATAGAGCCTCCTCGACATACTCCTCAATAACATTATTATGTTCGAGAGGCTCATGCTGCGACTGAAGCCTGTAGGCAGGCTGTACCTGATGCTGCACCACCGGCACCTCTTGGGCTGTATGATAATAAGGGACTGCACTGTCGGGCTTGTTCTGCGATGCGCGCATGCTCTCTATTTGGTTTTTCAATTCAGTAATATCACGACGCATGTCGAAAAGCACACTGTACAGAATTTCCCTCTCGCTCTCAAAGGTTTTTCCCGAGCCGGTACCTGCACCTGCAAACATAGGAAGATTATTCTTCTGCTGTACAGGGAGATACCCACGCATCACTTCACCGCATACATCCCTGTTAAGTTCAAGAATAGAGACCTGCTCGGCAACATTCTTCAACTGGCGGATGTTGCCCGGCCAACCGTAATCCATTATGACAGCCTTTGCACTATCGTCGAGCTGGACTTTAGGAACACGGTACTTTGCCGCAAAATCCATACAGAACTTCTTGAAAAGCAAAACAATATCTTCGCCACGCTTTCGCAAAGGAGGCACATTTATTGGCACTGTATTTAGGCGATAATACAAATCTTCGCGGAAGCGACCTGCTGCAATAGCCTCCGGCAGGTCGACATTCGTTGCACAGACAATGCGCACATCGGTTTTCTCCACATCGGACGAGCCTACACGAATATACTCACCGTTCTCAAGAACACGCAACAGACGGGCTTGAGTAGCCATTGGAAGCTCCGCCACCTCATCGAGAAAAATAGTTCCGCCGTTGGCCTCACTGAAATACCCCTTGCGCTCGTTCACCGCACCTGTAAAGGCACCTTTCACATGCCCGAAAAGTTCCGAGTCGATAGTACCCTCGGGAATAGCACCGCAGTTCACGGCAATATACTTCGCATGTTTGCGGATACTGTTCTTATGTATTATCTTGGGAAAGAACTCCTTTCCCACTCCGCTCTCTCCTGTTATAAGTATCGTAAGATCGGTCTTGGCAACCTGTATTGCTGTATCCACGGCACGGAGCAATGCCGCATCGTTACCCACGATACCGAATTCCTGCTTGACCTTTTGAACCTCTGCTATATTCATACGCTTTATTTTGACTGACAAAATTACTCATTATATTAGCTTTAACAAGAAAATTTGGCAGACTTTTTCTTTTTTTAACCAAACAACCTTTTAAAACGGGAAAAGCAGAGGAAGCAGGAATATCATTATTATTCCGAGTATCACTTGCAGAGGAAGCCCCACCTTTACATAATCGGCAAATGTATACTGCCCGGCCGGCATCACAAGCGCATTAGGCGGTGTAGAGAACGGAGAGGCAAAACAGAGGCTTGCACCAAGCGTAACAGCGAAGAGGAACGGCACCGGGCTGACACCGACCTGCACCGCACTGCTCATGGCGATGGGGGCCATAAGCACAGCCGTAGCAGTATTGCTGATGAACATAGTCATGAAGGAGGTAGTGAAATAGATACCCGCCATGAGCAGGATTGGACCGTAACCGCCCAACAGAGATACAAGAGAGTTCGATATCCAAGCCGACACACCTGTCTTTTCAAGCGCAATGGACATTGGCATCATTGCACCGATAAGCACCACACTCTCCCAGTTGATTGTCTTGTACGCAGCCTCCACATTGCGGAAACAACCGGTGAGTACCATCAGAAGACCGGCAACCATAACAGCAGTGACCGGTTCCACAGGAATGAAATCGAACACCATCACTGCTATCATACCAAGCATTATCAACGCTGCGATAGGAGCTTTGTAATCGAGCGTTACCTTTGCAGCCTCTTCAAGCGGACGGCCTACGACAATCCACTCGGTGCTCTCCTTTTCAAGCGCACCTATATTATCCCATGTACCCTGCACAAGCAACACATCACCGGTGTGGATAGTTTCATCAGCTATTCCCTGGAGTATATATTTATTCTTCCTGCATATACCCAGCACACTTACATTGTATTTTGAACGGAATTCAACTTCACGGATTGTCTTGTTCACAACAGAGGAAGAAGACATTACCACAATCTCGGCAACCCCGATATCATAAAAATCAAGACCATTCTTTGTTGCGTTCTCACTATCGTGCAATATTTCAAGGTTGTATTTCTCGGCAAACACCTTCACAATCTCCTCATTACCTGTTACATAGAGAATATCATCGACACGGAGTATCGTATCGGAGTCGGCAGCCTGTTGCACAACATTCTTCGCCAACAGATTACGTTGGCTACGCTCGACATGGCGCACCTCAATTATATTAAGGCTGTAGTTTTTCCTTATATTCAACTCGCCAATCATTTTGCCAACGACAATCGAGCCTGCATTAACCTGCAGGCGGTGAAGGCTGTTTGCTATCCCGTACTCCTTGACAAGGGTTTTAAGAGATTTTCCGCTACTGGCACTTGCTCCACTCAAAGCCCCGGGCTTCGATAGGAACTTCTTGCTCAACGGCAGGAGCAACAACGTACCGGCAACAGCACACACAAGACCTACCGGCAAGAATGTAAAGAAACCAAGCCCATCGTAACCATTTTTAACAAGTTCCTCATTTATCACAAGGTTAGGAGGAGTACCGATGAGTGTCATCATACCGCTCATGCTGCTCGCGAACGCCAAAGGCATGAGAAGACGGCTCGGGTTCATCTTCACGCTCATGGCCATGCTCACAACAATAGGTATCATAATGGCTACAGTACCTGTGTTGCTGACAAATGCGCCCATGAGAGAGGTAACAAACATCACAAGAACAAAAAGCCTTGTCTCGCTGTTCCCGGCAAGTTTCATAAGCTTTGAGCTTATCATCTTGGCAAGACCGGTCTGGAATATTGCACCCCCCACGACAAAAAGGCCAATCATCATTATTATCACATTGCTTGAGAAGCCCTCCAGCGCCTCTTTCGGTTCAAGTATACCAAGCAAAATCAACGACACAAGAGCACACAAGGCAACAATATCGGAACGGATTTTGCCACTTATGAAAAAGCAAACAGACAACAGTAATATAACAACGGTTTCTATCATATCTCGGAAAAATCTTTTAGTTCGCAAAATTAGCAAAACCGGGCACCAAATCAAAGCGA
This sequence comes from Bacteroidales bacterium, assembly GCA_030535995.1. Classification (GTDB taxonomy): domain Bacteria; phylum Bacteroidota; class Bacteroidia; order Bacteroidales; family Bacteroidaceae; genus HGM04593. The sequence goes on along the minus strand of JAUNQV010000022.1, from coordinate 10,846 downwards.
AAAAGAGTATTTATGTCACATATTTTCACTATCTTCGCAATCAAAATAATATTTTTATATAATACTATAAAACCGTTAAAATACATATCGGTATTCCTGACGATTGCAATAATTACAGTATATCTGCTGTCGTTGCTGTTTAGGGTCGATGCTGTGCAGCACCGGCTTGCATTGTATGTAGCCAATGAAATAAAGAATTCATACGGAATTCCGCTTGAAATCGAGGGTATGAAAATTCACCACCTCGACGAGCTTACATTGAAGAATGTAATAATCCGCGACCAGTCTAAAGATACAATAATACAAGCAAACGAGGTTACCGCACACATATCGCCAAGCAAACTTGCCAAAGGCGAAATGCAGATAAACACGCTAATATTTGCTGAACCTGTAATAAAGCTGAACCGCGCCTCGGACGGTACTCCGCTCAACATCCAGTTCATAATAGACAACCTCAACAGTGGAGAAAAAGAAAAACAGAAGAGTTTGAGCCTACGGATAAACCAGTTGCTCATTTACGACGGCACATTCCGCTACGATGTCCATAATGCAGAGCGAGGCGAAGAAAAAATATTAGACCCCAAACACATAGCAATTGACAATTTCGAGTGCAACATATCTCTAAAGAAATTCCATCGCGACACACTCAACGCACAGATAAGGTCAATAAGCGGAAGAGAGAGAAGCGGCCTTGAACTGAAGAAATTCAGGGCAAGAATAAACGCCACGAATAAAGATATAAGAATAAAACACTTCACCGCCGAGTTGCCACACAGCGACATCAGTTCAAAAGAGTTGAGAGTGGTATTCAACAACGGAAAACCGGTTTTCGCCGGAGAGTTGCAGGGCAAAGCAATAAAAGCAACAGACTTTGCAGCGTTCGGTATTCCCGGCATAGACAAGATACCGGCAATAACATTCAGCCTGAAAGGAGAGGGTGACAGCATTTCATCCACAGCCAGCCTCTCGCTATCGGCCCTCACCGACGAGTTTCATTTGAGGGCAAACAGTTTCACCACACTCCCCTACAGCACCGGGCGCACAATAAGCGTAAACATAAGCCGTTGCGATATAAGCAGGAGCGCCACAGCAATCATGCAATCTTTTTTAGCAGACAGTACATACTCTTTTGCCGATATTATTGGCAACACATCCATTACCGGCGAGGTCATGCATAGGGGAAACAGCATCAGAGGAAATATCAAAGCCAATACAGCATGCGGAAACCTGGAAGCAGGCATAAAAACAGAAGCCAACGGTGAGTACACATTAAAACTCAACGGGCAAAAGATTGACCTCAAAAGAATATTCAAAAACGACAAATTAACAACCTGCAACTTGACAGCCAATGCAAATGGCATAATAGGTTCAAGCGAAACGCCGATATCTTTCAACGGCAGGATAACGGAACTCATCACCGACAAGTACAACTACTCGCCTATCGAATATAACGGAACATACACACCTGAAGCCATTACTGCCAACGCTACAATAAACGACCCCGGTTTAGAGACCGACATCCAGGTTGAATATCTGAAAGGCAAAGAGCAGAAGATAAGCCTTGCCATGGCTGTAGATACTCTCATTCCACACAGATTAGGACTCGGCAGAAAAGCGTCGGAACTATTCTCATTCAACCTCGACGGAGAACTCAACATCGACGAATATGGCAAAAGACTCATAAATGCAAAGTTCAATAACATCAGACTCTACGACGGTGAACAGAGCGAATATGTACGCAATTTCCATATATGCGACAACAACTCCGGCGAGCAGCGGCTGATTATCGTCAGTTCCGACTTCCTGAACGGAAGCATAATCGGCAACTACAGCCTTGAAAGCATCATTGAGAATCTCGGGAAAATGACAGCCAAACACATGCCGTCATTGGGGTATAACCTTACCAAAGCCCAAGATGGGTGTAATTACATTTTCAAGTTCGATATAAGAAACAGCCACTTCATAAGCAAATTGTTCAACCTGCCGGTAATAATCAGGAGCGCATCGGAAGTAAGCGGTTCATGCAACAGCGAAAGAGGCTATTTCAGGTTCGACACAAGGTTCAACAGAATTGATATCGGCAACAGTTTCTTCAACACAATAACCTTTGACGGCATATCGGACAAAGACAAGTTCATTATCAAAGCCCAAGCACACAAGCCCGCTGCAAGAAAAACAGGCAATGACATAATCATAGGAATGCAGTGTAACATGCTCAACGACACAGTCAGGAGCAACATCTACTGGAACAATGCACTTGAGAAAAACAAAATGCAAGGCTCGCTGCGCATGGACGCGCATTTCGGACGCAACAGCAAAGGATTGCCAACTATGGATGCAAGCATAAGACCCGACAGTATTGTACACAACGACAGTGTATGGTACATATCGGCCGGCACTGTTGCTGGAGACCTTGAGAGAATAGCAATAAAGAACCTGCATTTATACAACTCCAGCCAGCACCTGATGATCGACGGCCTTGCCGGCAACGAGCCGAGTGACAGCCTCCTGATAAGCGCCAACAATCTTGAAATATCAACCATACTGGACCTTGTCAACTTCAGGACACTACGCTTTGCCGGCTGCGCTACAGGCAAAGCTATAATAACCAAAGCACTGAAATCGCCTGAAGTTTTTGGAGAATTAGGCATAGACAGTTTCAAAGTTGAAAACAGCTATATGGGCAACTCGCACATAAAAATGAATTGGAGCAGCAAATGGAAATCATTCTTTGTCGATGCAAACATTCACAACCCGGGCAAGGGCACCTCTACCGTATCGGGAGTACTCTCGCAAGCAAATGATACAATATGCCTTAACGTCAATGCCGGGGGGCTCAACATGGGCTTTTTAAACAACAAACTCAAGAACTTCATATCCGACATCAACGGCACAGGAGACGGTAAAGCCAGAATTCATGGAAGTTGGAGAAAACTTGACATATCCGGAGCAATTGCACTCAACTGCAGCGCACGCATAAAAGCCACGAATGCAGCATATTTCTTTACAGGCGACACTCTAGAATTTTCTCCCGGAGAGATACGGTTCAACTCAATGCCTATTAGAGACCGCAGAGGCAACAGAGGCGTAGTAGACGGGCTCATAACCCATAAAAACCTCTCGCGGTGGGAATGCAGGCTGAATGCAACAATAAATAATCTGCTCGTTTATGACACACATGGCTTTAGTGCCCAACCTTTCTATGGCACTGTATACGCAACCGGCAACGCCAGCATAACAAGTGACAGTAAGGGACTTTTCCTTAAAGCAGAACTCAGAAGCGACCCGGCATCGCGCTTCATATACAATTCAAGCGATGCGGGCGGAGTGCGCGACAACAGTTATGTCACTTTCATAGACAGCAGCAAAAAGAACACATACAACAAGATTGGCAGTAGCAGAAGAGTTACCACACAAATAAGCAACTACGACAGCAAACTGAACCTCGACTTTATGCTCGATATGCAGGAGACGATGCAGTTGAGAGTATACACCAATATTGCAACCGATGACTACATAGACCTCTACGGCAACGGGTTCCTGCATGCCGTGTTCGATGAGAAAGACGGTTTCTCAATGAAAGGCAATCTCGACCTCACCCGAGGAACATACAAATTTACCGTACAGAACATTTTCCCCAAAGAGTTCAACATAACCAAAGGCAGTACATTGGTATTCAACGGCAACCCGTTCGATGCGGCACTAAACCTCAAGACCAAATATCTTGTACCGTCGGCTTCTCTCGGCGACCTGACCACAGAGACCGCAAAGAGAAAGACCGTTAAGGTAAACTGCCTTATGGACATTACAGGAACCCTAAAGAACCCCACTCTGAGTTTTGACCTCGAACTGCCCGAGGGGAGCGAAGAGGAACGCGAACTCCTTGCTAGCGTGGCAAGCACTACGGAACAGAAGAACATGCAGTTCATTTACCTATTGGGTATAGGCAAGTTCTACACCTACGACTATAACAACACACAAGCCGGAGACAACCAAAGCTCAACAGCAATGGAATCACTTATCTCCAACACCCTTTCGGGGCAGCTGAACAACATGCTCGGGCAGGTAATAGACAACGGCAACTGGGATATCTCCGGCAACTTCTCCACAAGCGAAAGAGGCTGGAACAGCATGGAGGTCGAAGGCATGCTCGAAGGCCGACTGCTTGACAACCGTCTATTGATAAACGGCAATTTCGGATACCGCGAGAACCCCACGGCAAACAGGAACTTCATCGGTGATTTTGAAATCCAGTGGCTATTGAACAAGAGCGGAACAGTGAGCCTCAAGGCATACAGCAAAACCAACGACCGTTACTTCTCAAAGACCAACCTCACCACACAAGGTGCAGGCATCATGTTGCGCCACGATTTCAACAACTGGATATGGTGGAGAAACAGCAAACGCGAAAAAAGTGAAGAGAAAAAAGAATCGGAAAATAAAAACTAAAGTATGAAGAATTTTATAACAGTAGAAGATATCGGCAACCTCAAAGATGCTGTTGCCGAAGCTATGGAGATAAAAGCCGACAGATACAAATTCTGCGAGCTTGGCAAGAACAAGACACTGATGATGGTGTTCTTCAACTCAAGCCTGCGCACAAGATTGAGCACACAGAAAGCTGCGCTCAACCTTGGCATGAATGTGATAGTACTCGACATAAACCAGGGTGCATGGAAACTTGAAACCGAACGAGGTGTCATAATGGACGGCGACAAACCCGAGCATATACTCGAGGCAATACCTGTTATGGGCAGCTATTGCGATATCATAGGAGTACGCTCCTTTGCACGTTTCGAGAGCAAGGCCGATGACTACAACGAGGTAATCCTCAACCAGTTCATAAAACACTCCGGTCGCCCTGTATTTTCAATGGAAGCTGCAACCCGCCACCCATTGCAGAGTTTTGCCGACCTCATAACCATTGAAGAGCACAAGAAGAGAGAACGCCCGAAAGTTGTACTCACATGGGCACCTCACCCCAAAGCTTTGCCACAGGCTGTACCGAACTCATTCGCCGAATGGATGAACGCAACGGATTATGAATTTGTCATAACGCACCCACGGGGCTACGAACTCGACCCCATGTTTACAGGCAACGCCAAAGTAGAATATGACCAGATGAAAGCTTTTGAAGGAGCCGATTTCATCTACGCCAAAAACTGGAGCGCATACATGGGCGACAACTACGGGAAAGTACTCTCTACCGACCGCGACTGGACTGTAAGCAGCCGACAGATGGCTGTAACAAACAATGCCTATTTCATGCATTGCCTGCCGGTACGCCGCAACATGATTGTTACAGACGAGGTAATCGAAAGCCCTCGTTCGTTGGTGATACCGGAGGCTGCAAACCGTGAAATTTCAGCAACAGTGGTGCTGAAAAGGCTATTGGCACAATTATAAAGCAGATACAATCAATAAAAAAAGCTGCCTTTGGGCAGCTTTTTTTATTGGATACGTATATCAAATTCTATTATGTTTATCGGGGATAATCACTTTGGGAGCATATACCTGCGCCTCCTCGGGAGTCATTATAGCATAGGCCATTATTATCACCACATCACCCGGTTGGAATTTATGCGCCGCGGCACCATTCAGACAAATCACACCGGAACCACGCTCTCCTTTTATAATATAAGTAACTATTCTCTCTCCATTACTGTTGTTCACAACGTGCACCATCTCACCCTCCAACATTCCGGTTGCCTCCATGAGCTGCTCATCGATTGTTATGCTGCCCATGTACTGCAGATTGGCCTCGGTAACAGTAGCACAATGTATTTTTGATTTAAGAACCTGCAACAACATATTGAAACCTCCTTAATATTTTATATTGTCTATCAGACGTACATTACCACAGAAAAGAGCAATGCAACCCACAGCATAACCGGTATCGCTCCACTCCTGAACCTCCTGCAATGTATCGCCATCAACTATAAGGTAATATTCAAGTTCAAGCCCCGGGGTATTTTTGATATAATTCTCAACAAACGCCCTTGTTGCCGAAAGAGAATTGCCACAAGCAAACTCCTTGCTCTCGAACAGGGCACGTGAGATTGTCAAAGCCCTCATTCGCTCCTCAGGGGAGAGCAATGTGTTGCGGCTGCTGAGTGCAAGACCATCGGCCTCCCTAACGATAGGACAACCGACTATTTCAACACCGATACCGAGCTGTTGCACCATTCTTCTGATTATAGCCAACTGCTGGAAATCCTTCTCGCCGAAATAGGCTTTATGAGGCTCAACCGCATAGAACAGCTTGCTCACAATCTGCGCCACACCATTGAAATGCCCTGGACGACAAGCCCCCTCCATAACTGTATCAAGCGGAGCAAAAGAGAAAACGCGCGTATCTTCCTCGGGGTACATCTCCTCAACCGACGGAGCAAACACAAAAGAGGCTCCCTCCCTTTCAAGCAGAGCACAATCGGCTTCCAATGTACGGGGGTAGTTCTTCAAGTCATTCTTATCGTTGAACTGCGTGGGGTTTACAAAAACGCTCACCACAGTAACATCATTCTCTGCTACCGAACGCCTCACAAGCGAAGCGTGTCCCTCATGCAATGCACCCATGGTAGGAACGAGGCCTATTGTCAACCCCTTTTCCCTGCAGGCATCAAGTTTCTCTTTCAACTCTTTTTTTGTACAAATCAATTCCATTTCAAACACGTTTATTTAAAAAAGAGATTGTGTTTTCCTCATTTAATCAAGATACACAAAAGCGGCACCGGAATTAGACAAAAGACCACCTTTGCATTTTCGAGGTGCAAAGTAACAAACAAATAAGCACAAAAAGAAATAAATAAAATAAAAATATTTTGGCAAACCAAAGTTTGCACATATTTTGCAACAGACTTCAGACAAGGGCAAGCAACCTGTTAACAACTGTAAATCAAGGAGTTTTTATTATAAAAACCTTTAAAAGACCGATAACATTTGCCCATTCGGCTTTTTTTTAGTAATTTTGTGTCGAACGGACTACATCCGTTTGTTTAGAAGAGATGAAAGCAGAAAAGATTTTATTTATTACTCAAGAAATTACACCGTTTGTACCCGAATCGCCGATGGCGACAGTCAGTCATGAATTTCCACAGGCAATTCAAGACCAGGTAAAGGAGATAAGGATATTCACACCGCTTTGGGGTATCATAAACACACGTCGCAACAACCTCCACGAGGTTCAGCGCCTTTCGGGAATGAATCTGATAATAGATGACACAGACCATCCGCTTATAATAAGGGTCGCATCATTGCAGGCTACACGCATGCAGGTCTATTTTATCGAGAATGAGGATTATTTCCACAACCGCCTAATGACAACCAATGCCGATGGCGTTGAATACAGCGACAACGATGAGCGCTCAATCTTCTTCACACTTGGTGTGCTTGAAGCCGTTAAAAAACAACGCTGGTGCCCGGAAATTATCCATTGCAACGGTTGGATGTCGGCTTTGGTTCCGCTGTTTGTAAAGAACGCATACAACGACGAACCATCGTTCCGCGACTCAAAAATAATAATTTCCCTTTACGATGACGTATTCAAGGGAGAACTCGATGCAGACTTTGCAAAAAAACTGCTATGCAAAGACATGCAGGAGGAAGTTGTTGCCGATATATCTTCGGCTGTAACATACGAAGAACTGGCAAAGTTGGCAATAAAGTATTGCGACGGAGTAATAATTAACAGCGACAATGTATCGCCCACACTTGTGGAATATGCCAAGGAGCAAGGCAAGGCCATACTCCCCAAGCAAACCGACGAAACATTCGCAGAGAGTTGCTACAGCTTCTACAACACACTCCTCGAGTGATAAGCAAAGTAAACAAGCAACGTCATTTAGTGGTGTTGCTTGATTTATAAATGAGAGACAAGTCAAAAAACCGCAAAAGTATAAAATGAAGAGATTTTCATATTTTTTGTTGGCTATAACCGCCATACTGACATTTGCACAGTGCGATGACAACACAGAGGGATTGGGCAGCAGCATAATCCCCGGCAACGACATCATAAGCGCAGAGACAAAGACTTTTCATGCCACAAGCAGAACAATACTTGCAAACGACTCAATACTTGCAAACAACAGCGAAGTATATCTTGGACAGTTCACCGACCCCGAGTCTGGCACAGTATTCAATTCCAGCTTCATTACACAGTTCGGGTGCGCCGAGGGGTTTGAGCTACCCGAGGATGGTGTCGTAGGCGACAGCTCAACATACCTAAAGCTACGCCTCTACTTCAACGAGTATTATGGCGATTCACTCAATGCCATGAGATGCGAGGTATATGAACTCGACAACACTCTGCAGGAGGGTATTCCATACTATACCAACCTTTCACCCGAGGATTTCTACGAACAAGGCAAGACCCCATTGGCCGCAAAGACCTTCAATGCCATCGACTTCACACAGCACGACACGATACTTTACGGCGAATATACAAGACATATTGAAATTCCCCTCCCAAGCAGCATAGGCAACAGATTTGTAAAGATGTACTATGAAAAAGATGAAGAGGGAAAGATAATTGGAAAAAAGCATTTTGCCAACTCCGAAGCTTTCATAAACGATGTATTCAAAGGCGTGTATGTAAAATGCACTCATGGTGACGGCACCGTCATCAAAGTATACCGTGCACGCCTCGATTTAGGCTTCCAACGCTATATAAAGAGCAGCTCGGGCGAGAAAGACTCAATTCAAGCCCTTACTGCCCCATTCTACTCGGGCAAGGAGGTTCTACAGGCAAACAAGTTCAATAACAATAACCTCACAGAGCTACTTGATGAAAACGGCCATACATACATCAAGACACCGGCAGGATTGTTTACAGAAGTTACACTTCCTGTAATTGAGGCAATGGAAAGCTGTGACACCATAAATTCAGCTAAACTGGTATTCACACGCTATAACCAGACCGGCGGTGCTACAAGCAACGCCCACCAGACATTGCTCATGGTCAAGAAAAGTGATATGTACAAGTTCTTCCTCAAGAACAGCCTTGCCGATAACAAGACCTCGTACCTCACAACCTTTGACAACGGCAACAACGAGTACCGTTTCAGCAATATTTCAAACATGCTCAAACATTGCTACAGCGAATATACCAAAGGTATTGAGAGCGACAGCAATTGGGAGAGTTCTAACCCCGACTGGAACAAAGTGGTACTTATTCCCGTAAAAACCACAAAAGACTCCAACGGCAATGTCGTGAAGATTGTACATGACATAAGCATCAGCAGCATGCGCCTGCGTGGAGGTACAGAATACAACATCCCCATAGAGATTGTAACAAGCAAATTCAACGACTGACAGACCGCATTTGATATAATACGGCTCAGTAGCAAAAAGGTGTGGGCCTTTATGAGTGCAATGCAAAATAATTTTTATTGTATTCGCTTACATGCAACCTCTACCAGTGACGAATATTTAGCAAGTTGTATAGCAACAGTAATTTTAAAAGAGAAACCGGCACTATCAAAAACACAACAAACAACCGTCCAAATAGCGGAGATAGGGCAAATGTTGTTTGAGCGATGCATATCCTGTTGCTGTTACTCCGTGAAAAGCGAGTTCTTTTGCCCCCGATATTTGGACGAGAAGTTGTTTGAGGCAAATTTTGCGTGACCGAGGAATGTCGCTTGCGACTTGTGAGCAAAACGCAAAATGACTGTTTTTGCTTGTGCCGGGCGCTTTGGTTCTTTCGAGCGACGAAAGAACATGATAGAACGACAACAAGAAAAATACAAGACATTGGGTTAAGGGTAAGCTATTTTAAGAATACAAGAATTTGTTTAATACTTTGATAGTCCTTAAAAAGATATCCCCCCAACTTTTGCAGGTGAGCCAATATTACCCACAGTAAATTTCTACTGAGCCTATAATACATATATAAACATAAACGAAAGGCAACCTACAAAGGTTGCCTTTCGTTTATCGTATGGTACCCGGCAATTATTCAGCCTTCTTTGCTGTTTTCCTGGTAGCCTTTTTCTTTGGTTTTTCCTCTGCCTCGGGAGCTTCTACAGCCTCCTCCTTTTTGGCAGCCTTCTTTGCCTTTGCAGCAAGTTTGGTCTTCAACTGCTCAACCTCTGCCTCAAGCTGGATAATCTCCACCTCCTGGTTGTCAATCATCTGCTGCAATGCACCAAGCTCTTCGTTATCCATATCGGGATACTGCGCACGTACACGAGCCAAGAAGTCACCGAGGATATTCATATAGTTGGTGAACGCATCATAAGGCGACTCATATATGCAACGCTCTGTAATGATACCGTTCTGCTTTGTTGTCATGAAACGAAGGTTCTCGGCAGCCTGCAGATAGTCGAAATCCTGTTTGAGTTTCTTATCGTCAGTGAGCATGATACGCTCCGCAACACTGTATAGCTTGTTGAAAGCCTCACGCTGCAATGTATTACCCAACCAAGAGCTTGCATCGCGCTCCTCGTCCATCCAAGAGAGAGGATATGGAACCTCAAGAGGACCTACCGACTTGTGGTTGTCGATAACCTCGGAAGGAGTTGAGAATGTTATGCCTTTTGCGGCAGCACATGCGGGAAGCGCCTTCATGAACTCAAGGATATTTGAAGAGAGCGGCTGTGCCATACCTATTGCCGACAGGTTCATGAAGATATTGATAACCTTCTCCTCTTCGGGGAACTGTGCAATCCAGTCGATGTATGTCTCGGCAAACAAAGGATACTCGCTCCACTCAGGGTTAGAGAAACGGAGTGAAATATCATCTGAAAGCTTGTAGTCACGGAGCAACAGCTTGAGGTTTGATGCCAAGGCACAGTTATACACGAAGTGAGGGCTCTTCCATGCAAGAATGTGTTTTGCACCCTCGGAA
>JAUNQV010000178.1 GCA_030535995.1 Bacteroidales bacterium | reverse complement strand
AATTTACATCAAATGTACCGATGATTGTGATATCCTCCGCAGGCATTGTCTCGGGAACATCGCTCCAACCGCTAAAGGTGTGGCCTTCTTTGGTTGGTGCATCACGAAGAACTATTTTGCTACCGTAGGCAATGCTATCTGATGCAAATTCCACCCCGTTTACAACATAGCTTACTTTGTATAGGTTAACATTATATTCTCCAGTATATTCCACATCTTTTGCAGGAGATAATTCCGGTACATCTTTCCATCCACTGAAGGTATAACCTGTCCTTTCAGGCATCTGTGGCTTGACAATCCTATTGCCGACAGCCTGAAAGGTCTCGCTAATAATTTCGCCTTCACACACAAACCTGACATAGAAATTCTTGAACGAAGCCTTTGCGTTTAACGACAGTTGTGATGTATAATCCTGACCAAGGCTGTTACTCATTCCCACATTATCGATGAGAATTGGAGTATCCTTATAATCCACACCACCCTCTGGCACAAAAGTAAGGTCAAAAAGCTTGCCCGAATTGCCGCCGACCACACTATTGCCGAAAGAGAAAGCAATGAAGCGATAACTGTCCTCGTCCAATTTTGTTATTGAGCAGTTGTGTGCTCCAAGGCGCTCGCTCACCTTCAGCAAATCTCCTGATGTTGTCATCCCTGGCATCCAATGTATATCCATCTGTAATGCCACAATGCCGGTATAGTTATCAAGCCCTACCGAAACAACATAGTTGCCATTCTGTAGGTTCTCCCCATCAAAAGAAAGATTATTAGGTTCAAATATAGAGCCCTTTATCTTCACCGTCCGGAGTTTATTTACCGGGTCATTGCTGTAAATATTCATTGTAACAGCATGTTCCCCCTCCTTCGTCGGTGTGTATTCGACATTCAATGTTCCGCTACTATATGCACCTATGGTCATCGGCAGTTCATTTGTCACCTTGTAACCCTCGGCAAGAAATGCCACGCTGCTGATAACAAGCGGGGCGCTGCCACTGTTCTTTACTGCATATTCGGCCCTGGCAACCTCTGTAACCGGTGTGCTGCCCATATCCAGTTCGCTGTTTCCATTTATAGCCGGGCTGCTTATCCTTATATCATTGCCACTCACAGCCGATGTCATGTTCTCAAGTGCAACATTGCTCAGCACTGTATTCTCGGGCGCAATTCTATAATACCCGCTATGGCCGGCAAGCCTCAAACGGAATGTAGCGACAACACCATCATTGCCACTGATGGCATTGTTATTGAGAGAATATAGCAAAAGGGTAACTTTTCCACTACTACAAGTAGCCGATGCCGTATGCGACGAAGCACGTTCTGTCGGAGCAAAGCTACCCTCAACAAATTCAAGTTGCTCGGGAATGGTGAAAGTCGTCTGCAAGCCTACAATAGGTTCCATATTGTTCATGCGCAGTTCCACCGTCACCTCTTCGCCGGCGATGCCGCTTGCCGCGCTGCTATGCAACTCGTTTACCGAATAAGGGTCGGCAACCAGCCTTGCCGTCACACTGCCATTCACAGCATTTGAAACAACAGTAACGGTTTCCTCTACAGCACCGCGTTTAACCGGAGCAAAAAGGACATTCAAACTCTTCGCCCCGCCGACAGGGATAGTGAACGCCCTTTCGCTGACGCTGAACACATCACTGCTTGTAACAATATCAGTGACATCGAGAGCCGTTGTTCCGCAGTTTCTCAAAGTAAGCGTTTTCTCGTATTGTGAGCGTATCGGCACATGGCCGAAATCAATCGTCTGTGTTACTATTTCTGCTTGCGGGGCAAGGATTGTGACATCGCCCTCGTTTGCCGTAACCGGCAACGCTTCGCCCTGTGCATCACTCAATATCACTTGAGGTTGCAAAGGATATACAGCCGGGGACTTTCCGAGCTTCAGGCTGAATGAAAAGAGCCTGCCATCGTTCTCTTTCAACTGTTTTAAAGAGAAGCCATATACGTAAACCTTCAAATTGCCGTCCACAGTGGCAGCGCTTATCAGGTGTCCATCGGCACGTTCTGCATTAATTTCACACGAGCCATCGACATACACCAGTTGTTTCTCGGCAAGTGGAAAAACAAATTCAGCAGCCGTCACCCCATCGCTGTTCTGTAACATGACATCGATGTTGACAACCGTTCCGGGAACACCTTCGGCAGACGACACGGTCACACTATTCTGTGCTGTTGCAAGAATAATGCCACTGATTGACAATAGTATTGTAAGGAATATTTTTTTTATATTATTCATTCCAATAGTATTATAAATTTTATACAATTATCACATTTTTGTTCATCCTGAACATTGCTTTGTCGTTCTGAACATTGCTTTGTCATCCT
>JAUNQV010000021.1:13222-24838 GCA_030535995.1 Bacteroidales bacterium | reverse complement strand
GGAGAAAGGAGAAACTTTCAGTTTTTAGTTTATACAATGCCACTAAAAGTACCCGCCGGGCTTCCGGCCCTGCAAGCAGTAATAGACGAAGGGAACGCGGTAGAGCTCCTTAAAAGGAGCACCGCGAATACCCTTCGCATAGCACTGCTTAACCTCATGCCCATGAAGGAGACCACCGAGGCCGACTTTATAAGACTCTTTGCCGCATCGGACGAAGAGATAGAGTTTACACTGCTCAAGCTCGACACCCACACGCCCAAGCACGCAAGCCCAGAACACATGGAGCGATACTACACTTCATTCGGTGAGGTACGCGACAGCCGTTTCGACGGGCTCATAATAACAGGCGCGCCAATCGAGAAGATTGAATACGAAGAGGTGACATACTGGCCCGAGCTATGCACTATTTTCGAATGGGCAAAGGAGCATGTAACCTCAACCCTATTCATCTGCTGGGCGGCACAAGCCGGACTGTACCAAAAATTCGGCATACAGAAGCATCTTCTTGCCAAGAAGATGTTCGGCATATTCCCCCATACCATTGCAAAGCCACAGTTGCCTCTGTTCCAAGGCATTGAGAACTGCATACATGTACCGCACAGCCGCCACACAGGGCTTGACCGTGAGGAGATTGTGAAAGAGGAACGTATTGAACTTCTTTCGGAGTCGGAACACTCGGGAGTATATATAATGCAGGAGAAAGGAACAAGGAACTTCTTCATTACAGGACACTCCGAGTATGCTCTCAACACACTCGACGGAGAGTACAAACGCGACATTGCGAAAGGGCTACCCATTGAGCCGCCACAGAACTACTACCGCGACAACAACCCAACCAACGAACCGGTTAACAGTTGGCAGGCCACCGCAAGAACCCTCTTCGGCAATTGGCTCAAATATTATTGTAAACCACATTAAACAGATACCATTATGGCAGAAATTTATTCAAAGAACCATACCATCGCCTGCTACGAGGCCGATGCCAACCAACTAATGCGCCCTACAGCAATGCTCGACATGATGCAGGAGGCTGCGAATATCAATGCCACGGCGTTGGGGTTCGGGTACGACGAACTCATAAACAGCAACACTGCATGGGTTCTCTCGCGCATCCACGTTAAATTCGAGAAACTGCCGTTGTGGCGTCAGGAGGTTAATCTAAAGACATGGCACAAAGGAGTTGCAAAACTTTTCTATCTCCGCGATTTCATATTGAGCGACACCGAGGGCAATACCATGATAAAGGCCACAACATCGTGGCTCATCATTGACATGAACACACGCCGTCTGGTGCGCAACAGCGACCTCGCTACAAGCCCCGACAAGTGCAACAAGGAAGATGCCATTGCAGAGCCGGCCGATAAGGTTGTAGTGCCTGTCGATATTGAACCGGAGCTTGTGAGAAAACACCCTGTAACATGGTCGGAGATTGACACCAACGGGCATGTCAACAATGTAAAATATGCAGTTTGGGCACTGGATGCGGTAAAGCCGGAGGATATAAAAGAGAGGCCGCTGAAAGAACTTCTCATAAACTACGATGCAGAAGTGATGCCCGGAGATACAGTAAAGATATACCGTACAATACAGGAGAGCGAAGATGGCCTTGTATACTACATTACCGGAAAAGTAGATGACAAGCAAAACTTCAGCGTAAAGCTAATCTTCTAAAACAAATAGAAATGGCGACCATGCGGTCGCCATTTCTATTTGTAGCACACAGGATATTTATCTTACAACAAGTTCAAACGGCAAACGCGCCTGTATGTTGTCACACTCCTGTATATTGCGGACAAACCTGATGCAATCATAGTATTCACCCATCATCTTGCGTACAGTACTCTCCATGTAATCTTTCTCCTCACCCTCCAGAAGCTTTGTCATAAAATCGCTTGCAACAGGATAAGCCTCCACACTATACTCTTTGAGCCCGGCTCTTTGAACAGCAATATCTATAGCCTTGTCAAGGTCGCCTATTTCATCTACAAGCCCAAGTTCCTTGGCCTTACTGCCGGTCCACACGCGTCCCTGACCAATCCTGTCAATCTCCTCAACGCTCATATTGCGGCCATCGGCACAACGCTTTAGAAAGAGGTCGTAGCCATCATTTACATAATTCTGCAAAATAGCACTCTCCTCGGCGCTGAAAGAACGCGACAAAGAGCCCAAGTCGGCAAGCTTGTTGGTTTTTACCACATCGAAATCCAAGCCAATCTTATCTTTCAACAACTTCTCGACAACAGGGAACATTCCAAAGATTCCAATAGAGCCTGTAAGTGTTGTGCTATTAGCAACAATGCAGTCAGCCGCACATGAGATATAATAACCGCCCGATGCCGCATAGTCACCCATTGAGACAATCACCGGCTTGGCGGCCTTAAGCAAAACAACCTCACGCCATATCTGCTCCGAGCCGTATGCACTGCCGCCGGTAGAGTTCACACGAAGCACTACCGCCTTCACACTCTTGTCCTCGCGCAACTCACGCAAATCCTTGATTACCTTCTTGGAGTTTATTCCCTCGTCGGCCGATGTAGAGCCGTCAATATCTCCCACCGCATAATATACAGCAACCTTTCCGGCAGACTGGTTTTCCAAGAGATTGTCAATTTCAATCTTTGCCTTTACATCATCTAAAGTAGTAATCTCCAGTTCACCGTCAGTGCCTATGCCTACAAGACCTTTCATATAATCCAGTACACCATCCTTGTAAAGTAAAGTATCGGCCAAGCCACACTTTACATACTCCTCGGCCTGACAGAAGTCCATATACCCATCGGCATACTCATTCAGTTTTTCAACATCTATGCCTCGTGACTCCGATACAGCATTCAGCACATCGCTCCAGATGGAACCTGCATACTCGGCAATTTGTTCACGGTTGGCATCACTCATCTCCGTTGCTATGAACGGCTCCACAGCCGATTTATATGTTCCAACCTTGAATATCTGCATCTCCACCCCCAATTTATCCAACAGTTCCTTGAAGAATATCGGCTGAATAGCCAATCCATGCCATGAGATACTGCCCTCGGGGTTAACAATAACCTTATCGGCCACAGTTGCCAAATAGTACAGCCACTGCGAATACTGGTCGCCATAGGCCACGACAAATTTCCCACTCTCCTTGAACGAAGCAAGTTCGCCACGAATCTCCTCAAGTGATGCAAACTGGACCTCCATCATACCGGCCTGCAGATATATGCCTTTTATTTTTGGATTTTTCTTTGCCTCCTTGATGGAAGCTATTATATCTTCTAACCCGTATGAATTCTTACCGTCATTCATCAGCGAAACAAGCGGATTGTCATCGGCGCGTTCACCGAAGATACCGTCAAACTCCAACATCAGGACAGAGTTTTCCTTGATTCCTTCATCTTCACTCCCCATTGATGCCAAAGAACCTATCAATGAGAACAGAACAGATACAAACAAAGAGCCGGCAATGAGAACAGCTACCAGACATGCCAGCATAGTTTTAACAAAAGAGTTCATTGTAATAGTTTTAAATTAATAATAAATCATCGGCCCGACTCCACCCAGGCTTTATATCCTTTATCCAGTTCCACAACATTATACCCCATCATGGAAAGTACCTTTGCAGCGTTCTTGCTACGGTTGCCGCTACGGCAGTAGAGCGCTACGGTGCGCTCCTTATCGAGCAGCTCGCAAGCCTCTTCGCCAAAATGCCCGGTCATGACATCGATGTTCACACTGCCGGGAATATTGCCCTCCTCGAACTCCCGGGGAGTACGCACATCTACAAGCTGCACTCCGGCTTTAGAAATTGAATCGGCAAAAGCCTCAACGGAGACCGAATGAACCTCACCCTCGCCATAAACTTTCTTTTCAACAGAGAATGTACACGAAACAAATAATAGCTGCACGAGCAACATATACAAAACATTCTTTTTCATATCTGCTACGATTTTCTAATAACCTTATACGTAATTAATGAAACGAATTTTTCATAATCATATTGTTTATAACAGTTCTATAAGTTCCTGCTTCGAAATTCCCAACATCTCGGCCTTGGCCTTGAACCAGGGAAGTTCATTGGCTATGAACTCCCTCTTCACATTCTCCTTAATACGTGCGACAGCACCGCCTTTCACGTAGTAGCCCATTCCGCGCTTGTTGTAGATTATATCCTGCGACTCAAGCAACTGATAGGAGCGCACAATGGTGTTAGGGTTTACTCCCACCGATGCACCCAACTCACGCACCGAGGGGATACGCTCCTCCTCAGGCCACTCGCCACGCACTATCTTCTCCTGTATCATATCCGCATTCTGCAGATATATCGGTTTATGTCCATTATACTCCATAATCAATAGTTTACTTTTTTAATACGGCGATAAGTTATCCACAGGAACAAGACGATGAACGATGCCTGCATAACATTGACTATTGTCAAAATTCTGCCCGGAGAGAGGACCTGTGCCTCAAAAAAGAACTCCACATCATTTACAATACATACGATAAAAGCTATGACAATTGTGAATATGACAGCAATGCTTATTAGTATGGCTTTAATTATCTTGGCATTACGCAGCACCATATTATACATCATTGAAACAGAAATTGAGAAAAGGAAGCTCAACGTAGTGCTGCCGGCAGCGAGAATAGAAACAGAACCGTTAATTCTCAACCCCATATAGAACGGATTGTAGAAATCGAAGCCATTGAAACCGAATATATCTTGTGGAGATAGAAGATAGAGAAGAAAATCGGTAAATGTAAGTGTCGCGTATGAGAGCAGGGGTACCACTATCAGGCAGATTATAAGCATTGAGATGAACTTCTCAAGAGCACTGGCCGGCAGCAATGCATATACGTAGCCCTTCTTTCTGTTATTCGCATTATAATACACCAGGAAAGGACCGATGACGCAAGCAATATTCATAATAGAGCTTATAAAGCTGACACGTGTCCAACTTTCCATAGTTGTTTGGGCTGCAACCACAGTAACCCAAAGCGAGAATATTATACAAACGTATGTAATGAGTGCGTTTGTAATACGAGGCAGATAGTTGCGGCATTCGTATTCAAAAAGGTTGCCGAAACGGTTAATATCAAATATCTTGTCCATAGTTCTTATCTTTTTGAATTAATATAGTTGAACAGAAGTTCTATGTTTATGCGGCTCTCATCACCTGTTGTATTGGGCGAGATTGAACAACAGCCGCCAAGACCCGGCTCCACATAAAGAGCATCTTCGGGTGCCGATACAGATATATTGAAGCTATACTCGCTCTGTATTTCAGACACACCCTTGTCGAGCAGAACCGCGCGTTTGGAAAGTATCATTATATGGTCGAGAAGGTTCTCCACATCCCTTACCTGATGGGTTGAAATTATTATTGTACGGTTCTCATCCATTGCAGCAGCCACCATTCGGCGGAAATCGGCTTTACTGGGAATATCGAGGCCGTTGGTAGGCTCATCGAGAAACAGATATTCGGTTCTCAATGCAAGAGCAATGGCAAGGATAGCCCTCTTGCGTTGACCGAGGGAGAGTTTGGTAAACTTACGTTTCGGGTCTATCTCGAAATCAGACAACAGTTTATCCAACAGAGCCTTATCGAAATTGGGATAGAACGGTGCAATACCTTTAGCATAGGCATTTATAGCAACATCGGGGCCCTCAAAATCCTCGGGAACGTAGTATATCTTTGAGAGGAAAGCCGGTTTGCGGTCGCCGGGATTATAACCGTCAATCGAAATTGTGCCATGCTTTGTGGTGAGCAGGCCGCAAAGCAACTTGAAAAGAGTGCTTTTACCCACTCCATTGGCACCAAGCAAGCCATATATTCTGCCAGGCTCAAAAGCAGTGCTTATATTATCCAGAACCATATCTCCGGAATAAGCAAAAGATAAATTCTCAATGCGTATCATAGTGTATTGGTTTATTAGTACACTGCAAATATAAAACACAAAATCTATACATTCCAAATAAATCAGCTATTTTTTTCACTATCATTGAAAATATCAGTATTTGGTTCATTTCGGTTCTTTTGGGTCAAAAAAACAGATTTTAATAAATAATTTAATAATTATTAATACCTTTGCTCAATAGTGGAATTCCACTATGCCACCGACAAACATTGTAAACTGATACAAAAACATAATATGAAAAATTTTATTCTCACACTTGCAGTTGCCACATTATGCAATGCAGGCATACCCGCCATGGCAACATTGCCGACAGAATCCAATGATGAAACCCCTTGGTCGTACACATTTTCCCAACCCGATGGCGGCAAAAAGAGGACAACAACCCAAAATGGGATTACCACAACACAGAGATATACAAAAACACAAGTATTCAACCTTGACACGACAACCGACGGAATACGTTTCACGGTCATCGAAACCAACAGGGCAAATATGCAGCTTAAAGGCTACTGCTATTTTGTGCTTGGAGAGTTCCGTGTGCTCGATGCTGACGGGAACCCCATTCCGTATACAGCAACATCAAATGCCGACCATAACCAGTACAATACAAAAGACGGTGCCGGCCTGCCTGCATTGAACGACGGGCTTTTAAACAACTATTTCCACTCGTGCTGGTCGGGAAGCACCCCACAAGATTACCACTACATAGAGTTGACTTTCGATGAGCCTATAAGCACTTTTTCATTGGAGTGGTACGGAAGGCCCTCATACAACCATTCATCGGAATGTGCCCCTACCCTATGCGGAATTACTCCCAAAGGTTATTCCTTTACCCGGGAAATGCTGTACAGTGAGTATTCGGTCTCGGCGGGTGAAACTATTGACAACACAGAGAGTATTACAGAAGAGAAACTATACTCATTCAATGTAGAGTCGCCATATACATTCGAGACATTTGATGGAGAGACCATCTATGGATTCGGAGATGTGTACCCGGAAATAACCAATAACTCAAATACGACATCCGGATACAACGACCTGCGGGCAACAAGCATTATACAGCTTATTCCTACCGGCAATAAAGACGAGTTCTACATATACCACCCGGCCCAAGCACTTTTTTATGCAAATTCCGAAAATTATTATTATGGCACATTCGGCGAGCAACATGGAACATGGGACATAATTAACGCACAAGCCGTAACGCTCACAAAACGCAATGATGGCGAGTTTGAGCTTACATACACTTTGAGCACAGGCGAAAAAGTGTGGATCGGATACGACATGAGAGGATTCATGAATATATTCTCCGAGCAAGAGAAATTGTATATAGAAGCCGGCGACTATGCCAATTGCAGTTTAAGATACCATGTTGACTGCGGATTCAGAATAAGTGAAGCTATTTTGAATGAAGGCAAACTCAACACAATTACACACGAAAGTTTCAATGCTGCAAGCATCGAAAACGAGAAAGAGAAACTGCGTCAACTTGTAAATACAGCTCAGGTCCAATTCGGCAACTACTATCAGGAATTGGTTGCAGGAGGCTATTTAACGCAAAACGAAGATGGCATTCTCCTGGGGACCATAGAGGAAGCCAATGCAGAGATAGACTCGCAAGAATCGACAACCGAAACCCTGAACGGACTTTTCAACCGGTTGACAACGGCGACAATCAGTTTTCTTATTACAAAGCTGACCGAAATAAATGACAACAACCTCGCATACTACAACAACGAGGATATATTCTGCAATACCGAGAACCTGCAAACGGGCAAAATACTTGAAAAGAACAAGGCGATACTGCAAAACGGACAGGAGCAATACGGTTATTACATCTCTGCTTATGAAAGCGGTAACATAACATCAATCAATGAAGTTACAGTTGCAATAAACAGACTTCAAAGCTATATAACGGATTTCTTGAACCACCGGCTCGACGGAATAACATTTCCTGCGAACTTCAACAGTTCACATGGACTCCCCGGCACAAGCAGCATATATGACAATAATTACACCTGGAAATCGCAGGTATATATTCTTGGCGACACTCCTGTCAATGGATTACGCATTACATTTATGGATGAGATCAATGGAAACTCACACAACGGTTTTCCTATGGTTGCCCTCGGAGAGCTTCATTTCTACGACATCGACAACAACGAAATTCCATACGACGAGAACAACATAACATACAACTCACTTGAAGGCAGTGAAGGAAGTATTGCAAACCTGTATGATAATGACCCCTCTACATACTACCATTCAGTATGGTCGAGCGCCATTGTCGACAACGACAATTACGTGTACCTTGATGTCACCTTCCCCACACCACAGCAGGCTGTGAGCATATCGATAACCACACGCAACAGAAGAATTGCAAGCAGCAACATAATTGTAACTCCTACAGGTTTCGACTACCTGATGAACGAGGGCAATGGCGGTGAAGAAGGCGGAGATGACAATGAAGGTGAAGAGGGTGATGGCAATGAAGGCGGCAATACCGGCAACGAAGGCGGCAATGACGGAGAAGAAGATGAGGAGCCCGAAGTTGACATTGCTGTTGAGACAATAGATGTGTTCACGACACCGTGCCTGTTCATATCGCTTGCCGATGGAGGTGTCGACGCCTACCCTTTGGAGGGAATGAAGGGAGAACAATATATAGAGAATGACACATTATATATACCGCTTGTATCGGGCAATATTATGAAATACCACACAAGCGAGTATACGGCAATAGGCAACGATGTGCCTGAATTACCATATCTCACCTCATACAAGTTCAACAACAAATACAATCCGAACCTCAATGTCGATGTTATCGCCGACAGCATCATAGGTGAGGTCATTGACATGAAACTCAACTCCATAGGCAAGCGCCTGACGGCAAGTTTCCAACTCAGCGACGACCGTGCTGTCGCATATATCGGCAACAAACTCCAGGTGAGCAAGAAGACACGCAACCGCTTTGCCCAGCCTGTAAAATACTCGGTAACATACCCGGGCTACAATGTTATACAGAACATTAAGGTGCAAGATGAAATTTGGGATACCGGAGAAGATGTAATTACAGAGGTTACACTTAACGAGGATATGCTCTACACCAACAAACCTTCGATCAACGGCGATGAACTTGGGCACATGCTCGATGGAGACCCATCAACAGTATTCCACACAGCATACGGCAGCAGCTACGATGCTTCTGTAATGCCATACATCACCATCACGCTTGACGAGGCCATAGAGCACATGCGCTTCTACTATCAGGCACGTACAACCGGCAACTACAACCCCGAACAGTTGAACCTGTACATAAGCGAAGACGGCAACCACTGGCAACTGCACCGCACATTCACCAGCAACGACGACAACCTGCCGATGGAGACAGGTGCCGAATACACATCGCCTACGCTGGACTTGGGAGGCAGCTACAGATACTTCAAACTCGAACAGACCGCAAGCGAGTACCACAACAACCACATGGTGTTTGCCGAGTTCAAGATGTACAAGATTGTGCCGGGCACAGACGAGAAGAACAAATTGCAGGATGCTGTTTACAAGGATGTCCGCGTACCGTTCGGACGTATATACACCATTAACCCGCAATGGCTCACAGACAGTGGTTCTGTTCCCAGAATAGACATCAACATGATTTACTCGGCAAGCGACATTTCCAAAGAGACATACCTTGCTGCAGAATTCGTGATTACAGGCAACGGTGTATATGAGAATTTTGTCGACTCGGTACAGATTAAAGGCCGTGGCAACATCACTTGGAACTATTCCAAGAAACCTTATCGCCTGAAGTTCTCCGAGAAGGTGAAGCCTTTCGGGCTCACAAAGGGCAAAAGTTGGGTTCTGCTTGCAAATGCACAGAGCGGAGCACTCATGGCAAATGCCATAGCCATGAAAGTAGGACAGCTTGCAGAGGTTCCGTACACAAACCACATAATACCTGTAGACCTTTACATAAACGGTGAATACAAAGGAAATTACATGTTCACCGAGCATGTAGGATTCAGCAACAACAGTGTCGACGAGGATGAAGACCTTGGCTACATGCTTGAGCTTGATACATACTACGACGAAGACTACAGGTTCAGGAGCAACAACTTCAACCTGCCTGTGAACATAAAGGAGCCCGACCTTGCCGATTATGACGAGACCACACGAATTACGAAGTTCAACGCCATAAAAGAGGATTTCAACAACTTCGAGAGTGCTGTTTACAACAACGGCGATTTAGGCAAGTACCTTGACCTTGAAGCCGCAGCACGCTTCATGCTCGTAAACCAATTGGTAATGAACATGGAAATATGCCACCCGAAAAGTACATTCCTGTGGAAAGGGAATTTGAACCTGCCCGGTTCAAAGATTGTGCTGGGCCCACTATGGGACTTCGACTGGGGATTCGGCTACCAGAACACATCAAGCTACTTCGACGATGACTACAAGAGAGACCTCTTCACGTTAAGCGGATATGGCAACAACTTCTTCCAGACATTGATGAGAAACAGGGAATTCCAAAGATATTATTACAAGGTTTGGAGTGAGTTTGTAAAGGAAGGACACATCGAAGAGATTAAGGAATATATACAGGAGTATTACGACTTTGCCGAGAACTCATTCAAGAGCAACGCACAGTTATGGGGCGACGGCAACAGCTACGAGACAAGAATTGCCAAAATGCAGAATTGGTTACAGAACCGTCAGGACTACCTCTTTGAGAATATTACAGAGTATGACATAACAGACCTTATACACTCGCTTTACGGCGATGTTGACTGCAACGACTTTGTAACGATACGCGATGTAGCATTGCTTTCCGACTATCTGAAGGGAAGTGTTTCCGATGACATCAACCTGGCGAAGGCCGATGTTGACAAAAGTGGCAACATTGATTCTGACGACCTTGAAAACACAGCCATTGCACTGGCCGGAAACGAGGCAGAAACAGCAGAATACAGCAAGGACATTCCAGTTTCCGCTGCAATACTTGCGGTTAAGGATACTATATGTGCTTCAGATGAAACTGTTGTAGTTCCTGTATATCTGCATAGCAACGGCGTAAACGGGATAAAAGCCATGCAGGTAGATATTACTGTTCCGAAACATATATGGATAGAAGATATCACAGCAGGCAACAGCGCTCAAGATGACGAGGTTGTCTTTGTCCAACTGAACAGCGAACTCTACCGCGCTGTCATATACTGCAAAGAGAGTACATCACTTTCCGAAGAACAACCGGTTCTTGACATTGCATTGTACAACAGTACCGGTTCTGCAGCATCTGTAACGCTGACAGATATAATTATTGCAGACAACACCAACAACGAACAACGTATCGAGACCTGTGGATTTACATTGTCAGAACCAATGAGCTACAATGTCACATTCATGGTCGACGGTGAGGTTTACCACACAGCTACTGTAGAGTACGGAGCTGAAATCGAACTGCCAGAAGAGCCGACAAAGACAGGGCACACATTCAGCGGATGGAGCGAAGTTCCGCAGACAATGCCGGCACAGGATGTAACCATTACTGCGACATTCACTCTCAACAGCTACAATGTCACATTCATGGTCGACGGTGAGGTTTACCACACTGCAACCGTAGAGTACGGTGCTGAAATCGAACTGCCGGAAGAGCCGACAAAGACAGGACACACATTCAGCGGATGGAGCGAAGTTCCGCAGACAATGCCGGCACAGGAT
>JAUNQV010000021.1:0-13122 GCA_030535995.1 Bacteroidales bacterium | reverse complement strand
AGGACACACATTCAGCGGATGGAGCGAAGTTCCGCAGACAATGCCGGCACAGGATATTGTAATAGAGGGTTACTTCATTGTTGACACCGGCATTGACAATGCTGTTGAAGAGCAAAGCGAGGTGATTATCTACAACATTAATGGAGAACGCGTTCTCGACACCAGAAAACTTGAACGTGGCATATACATAATTAATGGGAAAAAAGTTTTTATAAAATAATCAGGATTTAGACACAGGGAGTGGCTCTCAAATATCTGTCAACGAATAAAACAGTGATGAGAAGCCACTCCCTCTTACCCTCTACCAAACCGGAATAATCATTATCAATACTGTAATCCATGAAAAAATTGATTATCCATCTGCTTGCAGCACTCACCATCATCGGATGCAATGAGAACGAAAATATAACAGAAAATGAAATTTTGCCGGTACCGCGTAGCATAAACTTGACAAGCAGAAAATTCATCTTCTCACAAGGCACAGCCATCACCATCAATGCACCTGAAAAGGATAAGGAGATACTGAACGAGGTTATCCAAGTCTCAATGCCCAAAAGCAATAGCAGATATGAAAACAGCCTTACACTGCAGATAGTTGAAAATATTGAAGGCATCACCTCTCCCGAGGGGTACAATGCAACTATAGATAAAGAAAGTATAACCATCAAGGGTACGAGTAGTGCCGGCCTTTTCTATGGTTTACAGACCCTCATTCAAATGACCGACAAGGATGGCAACATTCCAACAGGTACAATAACCGACGAACCGGAATTTACATACCGCGGAATGATGCTCGATGTCAGCCGTCACTTTTTTGGCAAAGAGTTTATAAAAAAGCAGATAGATGCCATGGCGCGCTTCAAGATGAACCGCCTGCACCTGCACCTGACAGATGCTGCAGGCTGGCGCATTGAGATAAAGAGATACCCCAGGCTGACACAATTTGCTGCATGGCGCAAGCCCGCCGAGTGGAAAGATTGGTGGTTCGGCAAACGCATGTACGTAGAAGAGGGGACAGAAGACGCATACGGCGGCTACTATACCCAAGAGGATATCTGCGAAATTGTCGCCTATGCCGAGAGCCGGCATATTACCATCATACCGGAGATTGAGATGCCTGCACACAGCGAAGAGGTTCTCACAGCCTACCCCGAGCTATCTTGCACACATGAGCCCTACAAACAGGCCGATTTCTGCGTAGGCAACGAAAAGAGCTTTGAATTCCTTGAAAACGTACTGACCGAGATTTTTGAACTCTTCCCAAGCGAATATATACATATCGGTGGCGATGAAGCAGGAAAAATGTCATGGGGCAGTTGCCCGCTCTGCCAAAAACGCATGAAAGAGGAGTCACTGGCCGGCACAGAAGAGCTGCAGAGCTACTTTATTAAACGTATAGAAAAATTCGCCAACAGCCGAGGCCGACAGATTATTGGCTGGGACGAGATACTCGAAGGCGGCCTTGCACCTAACGCAACGGTAATGTCGTGGCGAGGGACAGAGGGCGGAATAGCCGCAGCTGCCAAAGGACACAAAGCCATCATGGTTCCCGGAGGCTACTGCTACCTCGATTCTTACCAGGATGCCCCTCTCACACAGCCGATGGCCTTCGGCCCATACCTTCCGCTTGAGAAGGTATACTCATACAACCCGACCGCCGGGCTTGAAGAGGAACAGGCAAAGATGATATATGGAATTCAAGGCAACCTCTGGACAGAGTATATACCTGAAGAAGAGTTTGTCGAGTACATGCTGTACCCACGCATGCTTGCCATTGCAGAGATTGGCTGGAGCAACCCCACGGAGCGTAATTACAACAAATTCAAAAAACGTGCTATAACAGCTGTGGACAAATTGAGGAGCGATGGCTACAACGCCTTTGACCTGAAGAACGAGCAGGGCGAAAGAGGCGAATCGCTCACTCCGGCCAAACACCTTGCCATAGGGAAAAAGGTGACTTATGCAACAGGAGCCGAGTACAACAGCAAGTACAATGCAGGTGGCGACACGGCACTTGTCGATGGAGTACGTGGCGGATGGACCTACATAGACCGCAAATGGCAGGGATTTATAAAAAGAGGTGGAGTTGATGTTACAATAGACCTCGGCGAGAAGCAGAAGATAAAGAGCATTGAGGCGGAGTTCATGCAGATGCCGATACCTGAAGTGTGGCTGCCGGCCGAGGTAGTAATCTCAATTTCTGACAATAATGCCGATTTCACCGAAATTGCAAGAATTGTACATAAGGTAACCGATGAGAATTTCTCACTCAAGACCTATTCATGGCAAGGCCGATGCAACGCCCGCTATGTACGTTACAGAGCCAAACAGGGGGCAAAAGGAGGATGGCTTTTCACCGATGAGATAATAATTAAATGATAAAAGGGGCTGCAGCCCCTTTTATCATAATATTCAATGCCCGAAACGCGATGTATCGACAGCCCTATTCTCCTGTTTCCTGTAACCGCCGAAGCGATATACAAGCGACAGCGTGAGCGAACGTGTATGGAAATCATTACGGTTAAGCAGGTTCTGCCCTTTATAATTCATTCTCATATCCCCTATCGTTGAGTTGAAAATATCATTCAGGAAACAGCTTGCAGTACCTTTGCCACCTGCAAAATTCCATTTCACACCTGCAGAGAGACTCCACATCTCGTCTATCGAGAATGTACCCTGGGTAGCAGGTGTCTGGAAGAAACCGTTCAGTTCAAAAGCCAATTCTTTGTTTAACCTGAAGCTGTTGTCGAGACTGAAGAGGCCTATCAAGCTACGGTCCTCGAAACCTATATCAAAGAAATCATCACATTTCTGGCTCACATACACACCTACAAGCGTTGCACGCGAGTTCAACCGCTCAACCGGATTAAACGGCACCACAGCCATCAGACCTGTCTGCATCATATAGTCCCAGTTATGGGTCTGATATATTAAAGCAAGGCGGCCGGTCGACTGGTACATAGCCTGGGCAAACATCTTATGAGTGTAGTTCATAAAGGCACCCAAGACATATTTTTGTTTGAATATATAATTGGCATTTAGGCTGTATCTTTTCGATGGCTCAAGCGATGAGGAGTTATGAAGTTCGGAGTAACCGTCAATGTAACTCACTGCATCCTGCAGTTGCCAATACGACGGATATAGCTTGCTTACCTGAAGCGTTGCCTGCCATATATGGTCGGGATTGCGCATGAAAGTGAGCGAACCTTGCGGATAAAGTGTCCATCTTTCCCTTCCGTTCACTTTATAGAACTCGGCTGTGGCCGATAGCGAAAGTGATAGGCCTGCAGCCGATTGGAAGCCCAGAGAAAGATACCCTTCGGCAGTGTGCTCGTTCAACGTAGAATTCATATCTTCCCCACCCATTGTGCTACCGGCAAGATAGTGTTGGAAATCCTCACTTCTTGAGCCGCGATAGGTAGCTCCATAGCCTAAATTCCAGCCCCCGCCCAAGGGGTGCGACACATCGGCATAGGCATGCAACGATTCAACCTTTTGCCCTGCCTTCTGGCGTAACGACAACGACTCGCCGCCAACATAATCGACTCCCATCAATTGGGTGTTACGGCTATCGTATACTGTATAATCGGCACCGGCCGAAACACCTTTCCCCAGCACTGCATGCATGGATAGATTGTGCATCACATCCTTATCTATCTCTTTTGTATTGACTGAATTCTGGAAGTTACCGGAAGATTTTGAAACCGCTTCGCCATCACTCTTGAACATTCCGTTGTACGCCAAAGAGAGATTACAGTTGTCGTTGAATGTGAATTCATAGGAGAAACGTGTATTGTGCAGCCATGCCCTACCTCGGACCTCCTGCATTTGGCGTATATTGTAAAGAGTATCATAAAGTGTGTGCAAGGAGTGCATATCAAGGTCCTGGACATCGGAAGCATGGTTTATACTGTACATGAAATCAAATGCATGACGGGGTGTTGAAAGGCGCAGGAATGCATGGCTTTCACATTCATTGTAATATTTGTTCCTGTATGTCGCCCCTACCTCGCCCTGGAATGTATATTGCACACTCTTCTCCAGCACGATGTTTATAACGGCACCACGCACATGATACTGCGGTGGAGCGCTGTACATGACCTCGACCTTCTCTACGCGCTCTACAGGAAGGCTCTTCAGGAGTATGCCAACCTGCTCACTGTTCATTGTCGACGGCTTGCCGTTAATTATTACAGAAAGCGAACCGGCACCGACCAATGACAAAGCATTCTCCTTTTCACTCACTCCGGGCAATTTTGTAAGAGCCTCGTATGCATTATTCGCGACCTTGTCCTTTACAAGTTCCCTGATGTCGTACGACAATTTACCATCTTCAACGCGCACTAACGGACGCTCGGCGCTTACAACAAGTTCTTCGAGCGAGTGGTCTGCTTGTGACAGCCGTATATCACCGACATTTTCTTCGGAAAACAACCCCTCGAAAGTCAGGAACGCCATGTGCTGTACAATAAGCCTGAAATTTTCCTCCTGCTGTTCAAAAAAGAAAACACCTGCTGCATCAGTCATTACAGCATCAATAAACAGAGAATCGCTACTCTGAAGAACAACAGTCGCGCCCTCTACTGGCTCATTTTCTCCGGCAAGCACCCTGCCTGTTATACCTTGTGAAAAAGAGCATAGTGAACAGAAGGCAAATATCAAAAGAATTACGGATTTTTTCATAGCATAAGTGTCTAAAACAAAATCGGGCGCAAGTTAACAATATTTCTGCAAATACAAGCATTATTTTTACCCCCCCCGATTTTAATATTTATTAACATAGAGGAGAGATATTTCAAGACTATAATTGCATTATTCAAATTTAAATGTGTAAGTTTGCCATAACAAAATCCATAAAAAGGCAAAAGAACGTGAGTTCGATATAAACTCAACTGAATCGCGAAGCTGTCATCCCGACAGAGCGAAGCGACGAGGGATCTCAAGATATCGCGAAATAAGAGATCTCTCACATTCGTTCGAGATGACAAATACGCTAAATTACAGTAACAATTGTTATATCAAACTCACGTTAAAAGACAAACATCAGAAGCCGTATAGACTGATAACGGCCTCTAAAAGAAAATATTTAATAGACTTTTAACAGCTTCTTAAAACCTATCGACATGGAAAAGGAGAAACTTTTCAGTGAATTTCCGCCTGTAAAGGCCGAAGATTGGAAGAACAAGATAATAGAGGACCTCAAGGGTGCCGACTATGAGAAGAAGATGGTGTGGAGAACCACCGAAGGGTTCAATGTGAACCCCTTCTACCGCAAGGAGGATGTACCGGAGAGATGCGCCGGAGAGGTTCCGGGTGAGTTCCCTTTCACACGTGGCAACAGCACCTGCAACAACTGGTTTATCAGACAGGATGTTCCCGCAGCAGACCCCATTGAAGCCAATAGCATAGCCAAAGAGATGATCGGTTATGGAGTGACATCATTATCGTTCAAGGTAAAGGGCAAGCTTGTCAACCCCGAATACATACCTGCACTGCTCAACGGAATTGATGCCGAAGCTGTAGAACTCAACTTCAACGTATGCCACGGAAAGGTGGTTGAATTTGCAGGCTTGTTCGCCGACTATTGCAGAGAGAGAGGGTTCGACCTCAAAAAGGTTCGCGGAGCCATAGAATATGACCCCATCGACAAGGAAATTACAAAAGGGAAGGATAGCGGAGACTTCTCACAAAAGATAAAGGCGTTGACAGAGGCCACTGCCGCAATGCCTCATGTACGTTGCATTGCAGTGAACAGTTGCAGCCTCAACAATGCCGGAGCCTACATAACACAAGAACTCGGATATGCCCTTGCGTGGGGAAACGAATACATGAACATTGCAACAGAAGCCGGAATCCCGGCCGACACTGCCGCAAAGAAGATAAAGTTCAAGATGGGTATATCGGGCAACTTCTTTATGGAAATAGCCAAGTTCCGCGCCGCACGCATGCTGTGGGCAAAGATTGTAGAACAATACAAACCCGAATGCCAATGCGCATGCAAGATGGCCATTCACGCTGTGACTTCACAGTTCAACCTCACACTGTTCGACTCTTATGTAAACATGTTGAGAACACAGACCGAGGCCATGAGTGCAGCCCTTGCCGGTGTGGAGTCGATTACCGTGACACCATACGATGCTGTTTATGAAGAGCCTACAGCCTTCGCCCGCAGAATAGCCAAGAACCAGCAGCTTATTCTCAAACACGAAAGCCACCTCGACAAGGTTGCCGACCCTGCCGGAGGCTCTTACTACATCGAGAGCCTGACCGACTCCATAGCAGCAGAGGCATGGAAACTGTTCCTTGCTACAGAGAATGAGGGTGGTTTCCTTGCAGCTGTAAAGGCCGGTAGAATACAGACAGCAGTCAATGAGGCCGGCGACAACCGTCGCACAGCACTCGCAAAGCGCAAGGAGATACTTTTGGGAACCAACCAATACCCCAACTTCACCGAAACTGCAGAGGGGAAACGCCCGATGGAGAAGAGGTGCAGTTGCGGATGCCATTGCGAGCCCGACACAGAATTTGTACTTGCCACCAAACGACTTGGCGAGGAGTTTGAGCAATTGCGCCTGCGCACCGAAGAGAGCGGCAAGAGACCAAAAGCATTCATGCTGACGATAGGCAACCTTGCAATGCGTCAGGCAAGAGCGCAGTTCTCCTGCAATTTCCTCGCGACAGCCGGCTATGAGGTAATTGACAACCTCGGCTTCAAGAGCATCGAAGAGGGTGTTGCTGCCGCAATGGAGAAGAATGCCGATATAGTAGTCCTCTGTTCAAGCGATGATGAGTATGCCGAGTATGCCGTTCCTGCTTTCAATGCCATAGGCGGCAAGGCCATATTCATCGTTGCCGGAGCACCTGCATGCATGCCGGAGCTGCAGCAGGCCGGTATTGAGAATTTCATACATGTCAGAGTCAATGTTCTTGAGACCCTCAAGGCACTGAACGCAAAGTTAGGTATATAATATTTTAAGGTCATGAGAATAGATTTCAGCAATATTGATATTTTCGCCGGAAAAGCACCGGCAGCATGCTGCACAGGAAATACCTGCAACAATGATGTTTGGGAAACTGCAGAGCAGATAAAAATCAAGCCTGTATACACCGCTTGCGACCTGAAAGAGATGGAGCACCTCGACTACGCGGCAGGACTCCCGCCCTACCTTCGTGGCCCCTACTCCATGATGTACACATTCCGCCCTTGGACCATACGCCAATATGCAGGTTTCTCCACAGCCGAGGAGAGCAACGCCTTCTACCGCCGAAACCTCGCATCGGGACAGAAAGGGCTATCGGTAGCCTTCGACCTCCCCACCCATCGTGGCTACAACCCCGACAACGAACGAGTTGTGGGTGATGTAGGAAAGGCCGGTGTATCCATCTGCTGCATGGAGAACATGGAACAGCTATTCGATGGAATACCGCTCAACAAGATGTCGGTGTCAATGACCATGAACGGAGCCGTACTGCCCGTGCTTGCTTTCTACATAAACGCAGCGCTTGAACAGGGCGCAAAACTGGAAGAGATGGCCGGCACCATACAGAACGATATTCTCAAGGAGTTCATGGTGCGCAACACCTATATCTACCCTCCTGCATTCTCAATGCGTATAATAGGCGATATTTTTGCCTACACATCGCAGAAGATGCCTAAATTCAACTCGATATCAATTTCGGGATACCACATGCAGGAGGCAGGAGCCTCGGCCGATATTGAACTTGCCTACACACTTGCCGACGGACTGGAATATGTGCGTACAGGTGTTGAGGCAGGAATAGACATCGATGCCTTTGCCCCGCGCCTCTCCTTCTTCTGGGGCATTGGCATGAACCCGTTCATGGAGATTGCGAAGA
Source organism: Bacteroidales bacterium (assembly GCA_030535995.1). Lineage (GTDB taxonomy): Bacteria > Bacteroidota > Bacteroidia > Bacteroidales > Bacteroidaceae > HGM04593. The sequence continues at coordinate 5,265 of JAUNQV010000021.1, read as the reverse complement.
TGCGTGCAGCGCGCATGCTATGGGCAAAGATAATCAAGGGCTTCAACCCGAAGAACCCGAAATCGATGGCACTTCGTACACACTGCCAGACATCGGGCTGGTCGCTCACCGAGCAGGACCCCTTCAACAATGTCGGCCGCACAGTAATAGAGGCCATGAGCGCAGCCATGGGACACACCCAATCCCTGCATACCAATGCTCTTGACGAAGCCATTGCACTGCCTACCGATTTCTCGGCACGCATTGCCCGCAATACACAGATTTATCTTCAGGAGGAGACAAATATATGCCGTGTCATTGACCCATGGGGCGGTTCGTACTATGTCGAGAGCCTGACAAAGGAGATTGCCGAAAAAGCATGGAAACTTATTCAGGAGATTGAAGAGCTTGGAGGCATGGCAAAGGCTATTGAGACCGGTATTCCCAAGATGAGGATTGAGGAGGCTGCCGCACGTACCCAGGCGCGTATAGACAGCGGCAAACAGGTGATTGTGGGAACCAACGCATACAACCTCGCCGAAGAGGAGCCTATCGACATTCTCGAAATTGACAACACAGCTGTACGCGAAGAGCAGCTTGCCGCAATAGAGCGCAACCGCGAAGGACGCGACGAAGAGGCAGTAAAGAGTGCGCTTGACAGAATCACGGAATATGCACAGAGCGGTAACGGCAACCTGCTTGAGGCTGCTGTAGAGGCAGCACATGTACGTGCAACACTTGGAGAGATTTCCGATGCCTGCGAAAAGGTTGCAGGCCGTTATAAAGCAGTAATAAGAACAATTTCAGGCGTGTATTCAGCAGAAAGCAAGAACGATGAGAACTTTGAGAAAGCTTGTCGTTTGACCGAAGAGTTTGCAAAGAGAGAGGGACGACGTCCCAGAGTCATGATAGCAAAGATGGGCCAGGACGGCCACGACCGTGGAGCAAAGGTTGTCGCTACAGGATATGCCGACTGCGGCTTTGATGTGGACATGGGCATGCTGTTCCAGACACCGGCCGAAGTTGCACGACAGGCTGTAGAGAACGATGTACACGCCGTTGGCGTCTCTTCACTTGCCGCCGGACACAAGACCCTTGTTCCACAACTTATTGAGGAACTTGAGAAACTGGGACGTGGCGACATCATGGTTTTTGCAGGAGGTGTAATACCTGCACAGGATTACGACTTCCTCTACCGCGCAGGTGTTATAGGCATCTTCGGGCCGGGAACGAGCGTAGCCAAGGCCGCTTGTGAGCTGATGAAGATTTTCTTGGAAAAATAACTTGATTGACAGAACCAAGAGGGCGGCTTTCGGGTCGCCCTCTTGATGGTGAAATAAATAAAGCATTGAATAACGGATGATTGTTTGTATTGCAGAGAAACCGAGTGTAGCAAAAGAGATAGCAGATATTCTTGGAGCACGCAGCCGGCATGATGGATATTATGAGGGGAACGGCTATCAGGTGACATGGACATTCGGACACCTCTGTACACTTAAAGAGCCACACGACTACACACCCATGTGGCAACGGTGGAGCCTCGGAAGCCTGCCTATGATACCGCCACGCTTCGGCATAAAACTCATTGAGGACCGCGGAATAGAGAAGCAGTTCTCTACAATAGAAAGCCTTATGCAGAAAGCCGATATGATTGTAAACTGCGGCGATGCCGGACAGGAGGGAGAACTCATACAACGCTGGGTAATGCAGAAAGCCCGGGCCAAATGCCCCGTAAAGCGCCTGTGGGTATCGTCGCTCACCGAAGAGGCTATACGTGAAGGCTTCGCGAACCTCAAGGACCAAAGCGAATACCAACCGCTATACGAAGCGGGGCTGAGCCGTGCCATAGGCGACTGGCTCTTGGGCATGAATGCCACAAGGCTGTACACCCTGAAATATGGACAGAACCGCCAGGTGCTTTCAATAGGCCGCGTACAGACACCGACATTGGCACTCATTGTAAAAAGACATCTGGAGATAAGCAACTTTGTGCCACAGCCCTACTGGGAACTGAAAACAGAGTACCGCGGAACAACATTCAACGTAACGGAAGGACGCTTCGAGAGCGAGGAGGCCGGGCGCGAGGCTCTTGAGAAGATTACCGGCCGGCCGTTCCTCGTCACCGATATTACGGCGAAGAACGGAACCGAACTGCCACCAAGGCTATATGACCTTACCTCGCTACAGGTCGACTGCAACAAGAAATTTGCCCTTTCGGCCGAACAGAGCCTACAGATTATACAGTCGCTCTATGAGAAGAAAGTTACAACCTATCCGCGTGTAGATACAACATACCTGAGCGACGACATATACCCCAAATGCGGCAACATACTGAAGGGGCTGCGCGACTACCAGACACTCACTCTGCCACTCATGGAGAAGCCTCTTGCAAAGTCGAAGAAGGTATTCGACAACAAGAAGGTTACCGACCACCATGCCATTATACCCACAGGTGTATACCCTCAAGGACTCACCGAACTTGAGAAGAAGGTGTACGACCTCGTCGCAAGGCATTTCATAGCAGTTTTTTACCCCGATTGCAAATTCCGCTCCACTACTGTGCTTGGAGTTAGTGCCGATGTCAACTTCAAGGCTACAGGCAAGGAGATAACACAGCCCGGATGGAGGGTTGTTTTTGCCGGTGAGCAGCAGGATGACAAAGAGGAGAAAGAGAAGCTGTTGCCCTCGTTTGCAAAAGGTGAGAGCGGACCACACACACCCGGGCTCACAGAAAAATGGACACAGCCGCCAAAGGCCTACACCGAAGCCACACTTCTGCGTGCAATGGAAACGGCAGGAAAGCTTGTCGAGGATGAAGAGTTGCGCGATGCAATGAAAGAGAACGGTATAGGCCGTCCATCAACCCGGGCAGCAATAATAGAGACCCTGTTCAAGCGTAACTACATACGCCGCGAGAAAAAGAACATTGTGGCTACAAGCACCGGAATTGAACTCATTGGAATAATAAAGAATGAACTGCTCAAAAGTGCCGAACTTACCGGACGATGGGAGAAGAAACTGCGCGACATTGAAAAAAAGGAGTATGACGCGAAGAAATTCATAGCAGAGCTCAAAGAGATGTTGCAGGAGATTGTAAACAGCGTATTGCGCGACAATGAGAGGATTGATTTAAGTTCCGCACAGAAATAAAAAGAGGGATAGGAATATAATAAAATCCTCTTTTGTGAGTTATATTATAACATACCCCCGTTTTTGTGAAAAAGACTACTCTGTTGATAATTACAGTGCTGACGCTTATACTGACAGTTTCATGCGGCAGCGAAAAGGCCATCAGGAAAGGTGACCAATATGCCGCTGTAATGGAATATTACGAGGCTGCAAGGGAATACAAGAAGGGGTATCGTAAAATCTCACCCAAGAATCGTAAACTACGTGCCGAGGTGGCATGGAAGATGGGAGAGTGCTACCGCAAGAGTAACAGCCCAGTACTGGCAGCAGGTGCCTACCAGAATGCAGTACGTTATGGCTACCCCGATTCCACAGCACTGCTCTACCTTGCCAACGCCCAACTGCAGAAAGGAGACTACAAGGCTGCACAGAAGAGTTTTACTGAATTTCTTGAGAAATGCCCCGATAACCGCATGGCAAAAGTGGGCTTGCAATCGGCTATACAATCGGCCGACTGGAAGAAGAACCCCACACGTTACATTGTAAAAAAGGCAAAGGAGCTCAACGGACAAAGAAGCGACCTTTGCCCTGCATACATAGGCGAGGACACCACCATGATAGTCACCACAAGTACACGAAAAGAGTCAACAGGAGACGGTTTAAGCTCTATAACGGGACAGAAATATGCCGACCTCTACCTGACCAAGCGTGACGAAAAGGGCAAATGGCAAAAGACCGAAAAGATTGAGGGTGAGGTAAACAGCGAATTTGAAGACGGGGCATGTGCCTTTACTCCCGATGGGAAGACCATGTACTTCACACGTTGCGTGACCGACGACCACTACCCCCGTTACGCGGCAATATACCGCAGCAACCGCAGCGAAGCCTCATGGGGAAAAGCCGAAAAGGTTGTAATATCAAACGACACTCTGGCACTCTACGCACACCCGGCGATTTCACCCGACGGTGAATGGCTCTACTTTACATCGGACATGGCAGGAGGAAGCGGCGGACTTGATATATGGAGATTCTACATCGGCCGCAGCATGGCTATGGAAGGGATTGTAGAGAACCTTGGAGAGGCAATAAACACCGAGGGCAACGAACAGTTCCCGGCTTTCGGACCGCAAGGAGAGCTTTTCTTCTCTTCCGACGGATACCCCGGGATGGGAGGTCTCGACATTTTCAGCGCGACGCAATTGAACGACAGTACATGGAATATAAGCAACATAGGAGCCCCTGTAAACTCAAACGGTGATGATTTCGGCATCACATTCGCTCCAGGACTGTACCGAGGCTATTTCACCTCGAACCGGGGGGATGCCCGCGGATGGGACCACATTTACTCGTTCATGCTGCCCGAGACAGTACACACGCTCTATGGATGGATTTATGAAAAGGATGGTTATGAGCTCCCCGAAGGTATTATTCACATGATTGGCAACGACGGCACAAACACCAGTTTCGGTGTCATGAAGGACGGTTCGTACAAGGTTAGGGTAACACCGGGAGTAGAATATGTTCTTCTGGGTACCTGTAAGGGATACCTCAATACAATGCAAGAACTTAAAGCAGACACGACAGAGGGTACAAGAGAGTATCAGCGCGATTTTGCACTTCCATCGATTACACGCCCCGTACTCATTGACAACATATATTACGAATATGACAAGGCTACCCTGACAGCCGAATCGACTGCAGCTCTTGACGAACTTGTGAAATTACTTGAGTTGAACCCCAACGCCACCATAGAACTTGGCGCACACTGCGACTTCCGTGGCAGCGATGGCTATAACAAGCGACTGGCACAGGCAAGAGCCGAATCGGTTGTCAACTACCTGATAGAGAAAGGCGTTGAACAGGAGCGACTGACAGCTGTGGGGTATGGCGAGGAGAAACCTAAAGAGGTCACAAAGAAGATGACAGAGAAATACCCGTTCCTGAAAGAGGGCGATGTACTGACCGAAGCATTCATAACTGCGCTTGAAGATGAAGAACAGAAAGAACAGTGCCACCAGCTTAACCGCCGTACAGAATTCCAGGTACTGCGTACAACATACAAACTGTATGAGTAACCAAGGACGAATACAGGCTCAGTAGCAAAAAGGTGTGGATTTTTAGGTAATTACCTTTGGGATTGTACATCAATGGTAATTA
>JAUNQV010000177.1 GCA_030535995.1 Bacteroidales bacterium | reverse complement strand
CATGAATTCCACCGGCATTGAATTGTGATTTTGACAGTGCCGGTTTTCTTTTTTTTAATTACCATTGCTATACAATCCCAAGGGTAATTACCTAAATATCCGTCACCTTTTTGCTACTGAACCCATTTATCGCAATCTTCGTTCCTATATTCCGTTATATGTGTAAGCAAGTGTAAATATACTTATCTTGCAATGGGAATTGCTTTCAATAGATTCGGCGCAGCTGGCAAGAGTGGCACCGGTGGTGAGAATATCGTCTATAAGCAGAATATGCTTGCCCTCCACAGCTTCGGGTTTTGTGAGCAAGAAAATGCCTTCGACGTTCTTCCAGCGCTCCTCGCGGTTCTTGTGTGTCTGTGTCTCGTTCGATTTTCTGCGTTCTACACAATTTTTCAGAACCGGAATGCCGGTAGCCTGTGCCACTCCTTCGGCAATGTAATCGCACTGGTTATATCCACGCTTGCGTCTTTTCTTTTTTGAGAGCGGTAGCGGTACAATTGCATCGATACCATTGAAGAAACCGCTTGGCATAATGCTTTCTGCTGCAATTGCGGCAATGCGCCGGCCTACCTCGGGACGGTTACGGTATTTGGTGGCATGCAGCAGGTTGTTGTAGGGCGACCCTTTGCGGTAGTACATGAACGATGTTGCGCGCTCAATATCTGTTTTACCCCAGAATACCTTCTCGATGTCTGCAAGGTGTAGCGGTTCAATCCTGGGGAATGTGAGCAGGCAGTTGAGACAGATGTCGTGCTCTTCGGGTGAGAGAACCTCTCCGCATACAAGGCAGTGCCGTGGGAAAATAAGGTCAGAAATCCACTTCATCGCCATCGTATTTTATAGTTCTTAAAATCAGTGACGGTTCATAGCCGCGGCTTGCGGCGTGGCGTATGATTTTCTGCTGTGCAGCATGGTTGTCCTTGCCTTTCAGCTCCTTGCGCTTGGCTGCAATGACCTCGGCAAGGCTTGCCGTGTACTCCTCCTCGTCAATGTTGTCAATAGCCTCGTTTACCAGTTCACGTGGCAAGCGTTTTTCGCTGAGTGCTGCCCTTATTTTTATACGCCCCCAACGGTTGAAGCGCACCTTGTCGTTTACAAATGCGCGGCAGTAACGTGCCTCGTTGATGAATTTCTCCTCAATAAGTCTTGTGATTATTTTCTCCTGCTCGCAATGTGGCACACCCCATGCAGTGAGCTTGGCTGTAACCTCGCTCACGCAACGCTCGCACAATGTGCAGTATGCCGCTGCCTTGTTCAGTGCTTCTCCTGGGGTAAGATCTTTCATGCTCTTGTGGCTTTTATCATTCTGTCGTTGTCGGATATATCCTTGCGTAGTTCTATCTCTTTGTAGCCGAAATTGGCAAGCATCTCTGCTGTTTCGGCTCCGTGGGCGCGGTTGATTTCAAAATATAGTGCTCCGCCAGGCTTTAAAAGTGCCAAGCCATTTTTGGCTATGGTGCGGTAGAAGAGTAACGGGTCGCTGTCGGGCACAAAGAGGGCTGTGTGGGGCTCCCAGTCGAGTACGTTGTGCTCCATATTCTCTTTCTCTATTTCCTTTATGTAGGGCGGGTTGCTCACGATAATATCAAACTGCTCGTCCTGCGGTTCATGAGCGAGAATATCTACCTGCCCAAAGGTTACCTCTGTTCCATTGCTGCGGCTGTTCTCTGCTGCAACAGCGAGAGCTTCGGGCGAGATATCCCATGCTGTTACATTGCTCATTGGCAACATGTGGGCAAGGCTCACAGCGATGCAACCGCTGCCGGTGCCAATATCGAGTATGTCGACTGTTTTTCCTTTGTTGTCTGCTGCAATCCACTCAACAAGTTCGCTTGTCTCGGGGCGCGGAATAAGGGTTGCCGGGGTAACCTTGAACTTCAATCCGCAGAAGTGGCTGTAACCGAGTATGTATTGTATCGGCTCCTGTTTCTTTAGACGTTCTATTGCATTGTAAAGCAGTGCCTCTTGTTCTTCGTTAAGCGTTACATCCTCTTTCAGGAGGTACGCGGTTTGTGAAATACCCAATATCTCTGTGGCAATGATGCGAGTGAGTGCAGTCGCTTCTCCCATAGGGTAGCGACTGTTCAATCTTTCTCTTATTATGTTTGCTATTGTTTTCATTGGGTGAAAAAAATCTAAAAATTATACAAAGGTAACTGCCTTTAATTATAAAACAAAGAATAGCCCTTTTAAAATATGCTTATGTTATATTACTTCATTGTGAAAAAATGATATTCCACGTGAACTTTAATAGTTGACGGAATTTTACTGTTTGCAACGCGAATCATTCTTATATAATTTTTGTTTATGTTATCAAATGACTATATTTGCGCTGTT
>JAUNQV010000087.1 GCA_030535995.1 Bacteroidales bacterium | reverse complement strand
CTCTTTACCAATAAAATTATTATTAATCCGTCCAACTTCTTGGGGTCAGATCAAAACGCTCGCGTTTCTGTTTCTCTTTTTTTTACTTTATAACTCCCAACTCCTTACCTACCTTTATAAAGGCCGCAATAGCCTTGTCGAGATGCTCCTGCTCGTGAGCGGCAGATAGCTGAACGCGGATGCGCGCCTCACCCTTTGGAACAACGGGATAGTAGAAGCCTGTGACAAAGATGCCCTCCTCGGCCATCTTGGAGGCAAACACCTGCGACAGCGGAGCATCGTATAACATTACTGCACATATAGCCGACTGTGTGGGCTTAATATCGAAGCCGGCAGCAATCATCTTGTCGCGGAAGTAGTTCACATTGTTCTGTAGTTTCGTATGCAGGTCGTCGTTCTCGCCAAGCATCTTGAACATCTCTATCGACGCCCCCACAACCGATGGCGGCAATGAGTTTGAGAAGAGATAGGGACGCGAACGCTGGCGTAGCATATCTATGATTTCCTTACGGCCTGTAGTGAAACCGCCCACTGCACCGCCGAAAGACTTTCCGAGCGTACCGGTGAATATATCAATGCGGCCATAGCAACCGAACTGCTCGGCAACACCGTGGCCTGTTGCACCTACCACACCTGCCGAGTGGCTCTCGTCTACCATTACAAGCGCGTTATACTTTTCGGCAAGGTCACATATTTTATCCATGGGAGCCACATTGCCGTCCATGGAGAATACACCGTCGGTAACAATTATGCGGAAACGCTGGGCCTGTGCCTCCTGCAGGCAACGCTCCAGCTCCTCCATATCGGCATTTGCATAGCGGTAGCGCTGGGCCTTGCAAAGGCGCACGCCGTCAATGATTGAAGCATGGTTAAGAGAGTCGGAGATAATAGCATCTTCGGCTGTAAAAAGCGGTTCGAAGAGACCGCCGTTGGCATCGAAACATGCTGCATACAGAATTGTATCCTCGGTCTTGAAATAGTTTGATATTGCCTTTTCGAGTTCCTTGTGGTAATCCTGTGTACCGCAGATGAAACGCACCGATGACATACCGAAGCCACGCTCCTCCATAGCCTTCTGCGCAGCCTTTATTATGCGCTTGTTGTTCGAGAGACCAAGATAGTTGTTAGCACAGAAGTTAAGAGCCTTTGAGCCATCTTCGAGGGTTATCTCGGCAAACTGTTGCGATGCAATGTTACGTTCTCTCTTGTAAAGACCTGCAGCCTCAATAGAGGCAAGCTCATCTTTCAGGTGTTGTTGAAAATTTCCGTACATATTATTCTGTTTTTACAATTGTCTAAAAAAAATGATATTCACCACTTGCACAAAATTAGTTTTTTTATCAAAAAACGCAAAAAGGAAGATAAAAATATTGGGAAATGGAATATAAACATGCAAAATAGTTAATAAAAAAACTGCTCAAAAAACGGCTTTTTATAAAAATAACATTATCTTTGAAAAGTAACAACAGTAGAATAACCCTCAAAAAACATACACCATGAAGAATGTACTTATAGTCGGTTCTACCGGACAGATTGGTTCAGAGCTCACAATGACCCTTCGCAGGCTCATACCCGACGGGAACATTGTAGCAGGCTACATACCCGGCGCGGAGCCTAAAGGTGAACTTTTGGAGAGCGGCCCGGCTGCCGAAGCAAATGTAACCAATGCCAAACAGCTTGCCGAAGTTGTTGAGAAATACAAGATAGACACAGTTTATAACCTTGCAGCACTGCTTTCGGCTGTCGCCGAGGCAAAGCCCCTGCTGGCATGGGATATTCAGATGAACGGTCTTTTGAACATTCTTGAGATTGCCCGCGAAAAGGGATGCTCGGTGTTTACACCAAGTTCTATCGGCTCGTTCGGCCCCAAAACCCCACACGACAATACCCCGCAGGACACAATACAACGTCCACGCACAATGTACGGAGTGACAAAGGTGGCAACAGAGCTCTTGAGCGACTACTATTATATAAAATATGGAGTCGACACACGTTCGGTACGCTTCCCCGGCCTCATTTCCAATGTCACTCTCCCCGGTGGCGGTACAACCGACTATGCTGTTGAGATTTACTACGCGGCAGTCAAAGGCGAAGACTTTGCATGCCCCATTCAGGCCGGCACATTCATGGACATGATGTACATGCCCGATGCATTGAAGGCCGCTGTAGACATTATGAATGCCGACCCCTCACGCCTCATTCACCGAAACGCATTTAACGTGGCATCCATGAGTTTCGACCCGGAAATTATAAAGGCTGCCATACAGAAGCATATCCCCGATTTCAAGATGCACTATGAGTTCGATGCCGTCCGTCAGGCAATAGCCGACTCATGGCCCAACAACATGGACGACAGCTGCGCCCGCGAGGAGTGGGACTGGAAGCCGAGCTACAATCTTGAGACAATGACTGTTGACATGATTGAAACCCTGCGAAAAAGATTCAACAAATAAATAAAAAATGCTTGCCGCGGCAAGCATTTTTTATTTATTTGTTATTTCCACTTTTACTTTGAAAGTTCCAACATCCTTACTATAGGTTCCTTTGCCTTCACGCGCAACTCTTCGTCGAGTTCAACGACAGGCCACTCATATTTGAGCGTGTTATATAGTTTCTCAAGCGTATTGAGGCGCATGAAGCCACACTCGTTGCAAGCACACTGCCCTGAAGAGGGAGGCACGGGAATGAACCTCTTTTCGGGACAACGCTTCTCCATTTCATGCAGTATACCGCTCTCTGTAGCAACTATGAACACTTGCGCATCGCTCTTTTCGGCAAATGACAGGATTGCAGCTGTCGAGCCGATGAAATCGGCAAGAGCAAGCACTCCGCTTTTACACTCGGGGTGGGCAAGCACCTTCGCATCGGGGTATGTACTGCGCAACTCGACGATCTTTTCAATGGAGAACTGCTCATGCACATGACAACCGCCGTTCCACAGCAGCATGTTACGGTGTGTTACGGCATTGAGATAACCGCCGAGGTTCTTGTCGGGGGCAAATATTATCTTTTCATCGGCCGGGAAGCTCTCAACTATGGCACGCGCATTGGTCGATGTCACGACAATATCGGTGAGAGCCTTCACTGCTGCCGATGTATTCACGTATGCAACCACCTTGTAGCCGGGATGTTCAGCCTTGAACTCGGCAAGTTTTTCGGCCGGGCAGCTCTCTGCCAGCGAACAACCTGCATTAAGGTCGGGGATAAGCACCTTCTTCCCGGGCGAGAGTATTTTGTTTGTCTCGGCCATGAAGTGCACACCACACATTACAAGAATATCGGCCGTTGTCTTTTCGGCAATCTGTGCCAGCGCAAGGCTATCACCTACAAAATCGGCTACATCCTGCACCTCGCCTGCCGTATAATAGTGGGCAAGCACCACTGCATTCTTCTCCTTGCACAAACGGCGTATCTCCTCTTTAAGATCAGTGCCGGCCGCAACAGGTTCATCTATAAACCCCTTCTCTTTCCATTCCTGCTTTATCATGGCTATAAGATTTTTCTTTTAATTACGCGAAGATAACAAAAATCCCGCATATAAAAATATTTAAAGGCATATATAACCTTTTATAACATTAGATACCTTTAGAACTTCATGGACATATATATTCCGCAACCGCCGCCGGAGGTTACTGTGGGAGTTACGACAAGGCCGTGCTTCTTTGCATAGGGTGTTGTGAAGAGCAAGCCGCTACCCACACCTATTGCCGCACCGGCGAGCACATCCCACACATCGTGACGCTTTGAATAGACGCGCCCCCATGCCACATAACCGCTCACCAGATATGCCGGCACACCCCACTTCCAACCGTAGCGTTGTTGCAGGAATGTTGCACCGGCAAAGGCAAAGCCTGTGTGGTTCGACGGGAACGAATGATTGTCACTGCCGTCGGGGCGCTCCTTGCTCACCGTGTATTTGAGGGTGTAGCACGTTGCAACCTGCAGGGCAAGCGACTTTCCCAATTGCCAGAAACCCTTGCTGTCGCCCTCGACCAAGGCAATTCCGGTACCGACAGCTGCAGGAGCGAACATGGCAATGTCGGTCGATTTTTCCACTTGCCTTAATGATTGCGGAAATAGAGGCTGCAACAAAAGAGTGACAAACAGCGAAAATGTTATAATACGTTTCATGCGGTTCACTTATAGGTTATCGGCTATAGAACAAAGTCAATAGATTACAAATGTAAGCATAAAACTCTTTTTTACAAACAGTGTATTTTATATAAGGTACATAAAGGATAAATCTAATTTTATTTTTATCTTCGCGTGATTGAAATGAAAGGATATGGATATACTGCAATCGCTGGGCAACTGGCTCGGCAACATAACATTTCTACAGGTTATTGATTTTATAGGAACATTCGCCTTTGCCATAAGCGGTATACGACTGGCCTCGGCAAAACAGTTCGACTGGTTCGGGGCATATGTTGTAGGTGCAGCCACAGCCATTGGTGGCGGTACACTACGCGATGTAATCCTTGATGTGCCTGTATTCTGGATGCATGACGGTATTTACCTGACATGTACCGGGCTTGCTCTTTTGTGGGTTATACTTTTCCGCAAGCTGCTTGTCCACATGCATAATACATTCTTCATATTCGATGCCATAGGGCTTGCCTTGTTCACCATAGTAGGCATACAGAAGACACTCGACTGCGGGCTCCCCATTTGGGTTGCCGTTGTAATGGGTACAATGACCGGTGCGGCAGGAGGAGTGATACGCGATGTGCTGATAAACGAGGTGCCGCTGATTTTCCGAAAAGAGATTTATGCAATGGCATGCGTTGTAGGCGGCATTGTGTTCGGCATAAGCGAATGGCTGGGCGCTCCTGCCAAGGTGACACTTCTGCTGTGCGGAACAGCAGTCTTTCTTACACGCCTTCTTGCAGTAAAGTACCATATATGCCTGCCTACACTAAAATCGGAAGATGACGAAAATCTGTAAAGAGAGAAAATATTTGCAACAACTGACTAAAACAGACTTTATGAAAAAACTCACACTCACCATTCTATCATTACTTTTGTGTATTCCTATGGCAATACACGCCGACAGCGGAATAAATCTCACTCCGTTGCCGATGAAAATGACAAAAGGCACCGGCAGTCTTGTACTGCCCGGCAGTTTTACAATTGCAACAAGCGAGCTCAGCGAAGAACATGTTGCCGAAGCAAAGAAATTTGCAGAACTCTTCGGCGAAGTGACCGGCTACACAGTCAACGTACAGCCCGAAGATGCAGATGCGCTTGTCATAATGCAGATGTACAGCGGCAACGAAGAACTTGGCTACGAGGGTTATACTCTCGACATTACCGCCGAAGGCATAACCATTGCAGCAAACGAAGCAAACGGTTTCTATTATGCCTTCCAGAGTATAAAGAAGATGCTCCCGGCAAATGTAATGGCCGAGGTGGCCGATGCCAAAGTTACAGAATACACATTGCCCATAGTAAGCATTGTTGATGCTCCACGCTTCGAATACCGCGGTTTCATGCTCGATGTGAGCCGTCACTATTTCAGCATTGGGCAGATAAAGCGCATGTTAGATGTAATGTCCTATTACAAGATGAACCGCTTCCACTGGCACCTCACCGACGACCAAGGCTGGCGCTTCGAGGTGAAGAAATACCCGCTACTCACTACCGTTGGCGCTACGCGCAACGACTCATGGAGCGTTGACCCGGAATATGGCGGATACTACACCGGCGAGCCCTACGGGCCCTATTTCTACACACAGGAAGAGTGCCGTGAGATTGTAGCATACGCCGCAGAACGCCACATCGAGGTGGTTCCCGAAGTCGAGTTCCCGGGACACTCGTGTGCTGTGAACGCAGCCTACCCCGAACTGAGCTGCACCCCCAACGGAGCACACAGCGTTAAAGTCAATGGCGGTATATACAGCGATGTCCTGAATGTTGCAAGCCCCCAGGTACTGCAATTCGCCAAAGATATAATAGATGAACTGACAGAGGTTTTCCCGCACAGCTACATACACATCGGTGGCGATGAAACACCGGTTTCCGCATGGCAGAACAATGCCGATTGTCAGGCCATGATGCAGGAGAAAGGCTTTACAAACATACGCCAGCTGCAATCGTACTTTGTACGTCAGCTTGCCGACTATGCCGCACAGAAAGATGGCGACAAGAAGCGTTCCGTAATAATGTGGAACGAGAGCCTTACAGCTGCCGGCACCGACGAAGAACTGATAAAAGGGACCGGAGGCATGATGATGTGTTGGGAGAGCGGCCAGGTACAACCCTGCGCACTCAAAGCCGCACAATACGGAATGAAATCTGTCATTACCCCTTGGGGCCCCTATTACATAAACCGTAAGCAGAGCCGCGACCCGGGCGAACCTACCGGAGCCGGCTATGGCGACGACACAGTTGAGGCAACATACAACTATGTACCTGTTCCGGCAAGCGTTCCTGCCGAGCTGCAGAAGTACTATATTGGAGTACAAGGTACCTTCTGGACCGAACATGTACAAAGCAATTACCTGCTTGAGTATCTTGCGCTTCCGCGTCTTATAGCCATTGCTGAGACTGGCTGGACACCTGCTGCGAAGAAGAATTTCACCGATTTCCAACAACGTATTACAAAAGATACCCTGCTGCTCGACTACAACAATTATGAGTACGGGCGCCATTATATACTCAATGGCAATGCCAACAGCGACAAGGTAATGCCCACCCCGTCGACCGAAGAAGAGAAAGTATGGTACCGCATTGTTACCACAGCCACCGATGCCCGCGCCGGGCGTTGCATTCAGCTCCTGCGCGAGAATTCAAGCGAAATAGGAACCGGCAATGCCAAGGCCGGCCGCCTGTGGAACAGCGAGATAATTGAGGATGAGAGCAACGAAGGCTACGACTACCAGTTGTGGGCATTCATGCAAGACCCCTCGAACCCCGGTCGCTGGGCCATAGTGAACAAGGCAAAGCCTAACGGCTCTGTCAATGGCACCCCGACTGCCGAGAACAATACAGGGCGTTGGGATTACGACGACAACAACCGCCACTACGACTTTATCTTCGGCGATAAGGCATACGCAGCCAACGGCAATAACTACAACTACAGTATACGCAGCCAAAAGGTTTCCAACACCGGCATGTGCCTGAACTATGCAGGCCCCGGACAATCATACTCCATAAACCTATGGAACAACCCGGCCGATGGCAACGGCGGTATTTGGGAGTTCCGCCCCTTGGCAGCTCAAGGCAGCAGCATTGTCATTGACTACCCCACCGAAGGTACCACGTACCGCATAACAAACAACACCGGGCGCTTCAAAGGCTGGTCGCTCTACGATAACGGCAATGCTACCGTTACTGCAGCACAGCAGCAATATGGAGCCGATGTATGGGAAGTAACCGAAGTTGCAGCAACCGATGCCGGACAGACATTCAAACTGCGCAACGTGGCAACAGGGCGCTTCATAAGCAGTGCCAACGCACCTATTATGCTGGGTAACAACGGAACCACACTCACAAACATATACAACAGCAAGAGCGGCGACTTTACAATAAATGCCGGCAACAGTGCATTATACCCGAACTCCGAACGTGCAACAAGCAACCCCAACACATTGAACAGCGGTGGAATATACCCGCAAGGAACCGGCTGGATATTCGAGAAGGCCCACCTTATTACATACGAATGTTACGATGAAGATGGTACCCTACTGCAAAAGGAGTACCAATGCGCAGCTGCCGGGAAGCCGTTCACAGCCATTGCACCACCTATGGCAACACACAGTGTACATTCATACGAAGCAACAGGCAACGCAGATGCCCCTACATTCGATAGCATCGATGAGAACCACACTGTAAAGGTTACCATGAAGCGCACATCGTACAGTATAACCTACCGTTGTTACACCATAGACGGCAACCACATTGCCGACTTCACTGTGCAGAGCCCGGTAGGTAGCGAATATACAATAGAACTCCCCGAGATTGAACTCTTCACATGCATTGGCGGTAATACAGAAGGTGAGACCTTCACTCCTACCAAAGATACCTTTATCGAAGTATTCTACGACAGCGAAGGAATATTTGGAGTATCGGCAATAGGTAATTCAGTAACAGAGATTGAAGCCGGAGCCTCTTATATGATATACAATGCCAAGGACGAAGCAAACCGCAGCGGTTTTTTAAGCGTAGGCGCTATTGGTGAGGGCATTACCACAACAAACAACATAGCAGAAGCCGACCCCTCATTCGTATGGCACTTTGAAGGCGATGGCGACCGCTTCACTGTGATGAACGGTTACGGCATATACATTCCAACCTTGCTGCGCGGCTCATTAGTTACAGGCAGCAGCACCCCCGAGGAGTTCATATTCACACTCAACAGCGACGGACAGACTTGGAGCGTAAAGGGCACAAGCAACAATTACTACTGGAACGGCAATGCCAACAACACCTTCACAGGCTGGGATGGCGGACACCCCTTCAGCATATACACATACAAGCCACACCCCTATTTTACAGTATCGTACAGATGCATCGACGACAATGGCAATGAACTTGCAAGCGGTTCACACATTATAAAGGGTGGCAGCCCATATTCGGCACTCACACCTATAATCAAAGGCTATACATTCAAGAACAGCGATGCAACCAATGAAGATATTACCAGCGTGACAAGAAATTTCGAGATAACGATGACCTACTCTGCCGAAAGCACCGCCATAAGC
>JAUNQV010000086.1 GCA_030535995.1 Bacteroidales bacterium | reverse complement strand
GCTTAACCTTGCCAGCATTAACCTGAGCAGAAAGAGCCGAATAAGCACCAAGAAGAAGCTGCTGTCCTGTCTGACCCTTCGCATAGAAAGTACGAGAAACCTGTGCACCACCGAAAGAACGGTTGGCAAGCAAGCCGCCGTATTCACGTGCAAAAGGAACACACTGTGCTACGCACTGGTCGATGATTGCGCCTGACACCTCGGCAAGACGGTGAACATTGGCCTCGCGGGCACGGTAGTCACCACCTTTGATTGTATCGTAGAAGAGGCGGTAAACAGAGTCACCGTCGTTCTGATAGTTCTTTGCTGCATTGATACCACCCTGTGCTGCAATAGAGTGAGCGCGACGGGGAGAATCCTGAATACAGAAGTTAAGCACGTTGAAACCCATTGCACCAAGTGATGCTGCAGCCGAAGCTCCGGCCAGACCGGTACCGACAACAATAATATCCAACTTACGCTTGTTGGCCGGGTTTACCAATTTCTGATGTGCCTTGTAATTAGTCCATTTTTCAGCCAATGGGCCTTCGGGAATTTTTGAATCCACTTTTACTGAACTTATTTTTGCCATAACTATATAGTTTTAAATTTTAAACAAAACGATTATCAGCAACCGGCACTACACTCAACAGCCAATTTGCCAAGTGCTCCCAAACCGAAATAGCCGGCAACGACAACTGCCAGGAAGCCGAGAATAATGAGGGTTACAACGAGGTTACCCAATGCCTTCCAACGGCAGAACCAAACCTTGTTGTTGATACCGAGAGTCTGCATTGCGCTCCAGAAACCGTGTGTAAGGTGGAACCACAAAGCAACCAACCACACTACATACAATGCTGCATATACGGGGCAACTGAATGTGCTTACAATGTAGCCTGAACCGTTGGCAACATTAGCCATTGTTACCTCGCAAACATCCATGCCCATCATGTGCAACACCTCTGGCAACTGCATCTTCGCCCAGAAATTGAACAGGTGGAGTCCCATACCCAGAATAACGATTATACCAAGGACGAGCATGTTCTGCGAAGCCCAAGATACGCCTTTAGGTCTCTCCGACACAGCATAACGCTGCGAGCCGCGAGCCTTTCTGTTCTGCATTGTAAGAATGAAAGCATAGACAAAGTGCACAAGTACAAGCACGGCAAGACCGGCTGTACCGACCAAAGCATACCAGTTAGCTCCCAAAAACTCACAAATCATGTTGTAACCTTCTGTACTGAAGATTGCAACCAAGTTCATTGACATGTGGAAAAGAAGGAAAAGTATCAGGGCAAAACCCGACACGCTCATAATTACCTTTCTTCCCACAGAAGATTTAGATAACCACATAATGAATTGATATTAAATTATATAATAAATAAATAGTTCGTTTCAACTGCATAAACAGCCTGATACAAAAGACAAAAATAAACTTTTTTTTATAAAAAACACCAAAAGGCAAAATAATTTTAAAAAAAGCGCGCTATGGCAAAAGACCGCAAAGACAACGCTCCACAGGCTCCACCGACAAAGAATGAACAAACTACGAGAACATTTTTATTAAACAAAGAGTTTTTTTGCACCGCCTGCAACAAATAATTGCTTTTCACCTCTTGTGTTTGCCGGCAAGTTGTATTATTTTTGTTGCTTGGTAATTTGGGGTCATCGTGGCCCTGCTATAAAAAAATAAAAGTGATATTCGAGTACGACATACTGGTTATTGGTGCAGGACACGCTGGTTGCGAAGCAGCAGCCGCTGCCGCAAATCTCGGCAAGAAGACATGCCTAATTACAATAGAC
This sequence comes from Bacteroidales bacterium, assembly GCA_030535995.1. Classification (GTDB taxonomy): domain Bacteria; phylum Bacteroidota; class Bacteroidia; order Bacteroidales; family Bacteroidaceae; genus HGM04593. The sequence continues at coordinate 7,002 of JAUNQV010000086.1, read as the reverse complement.
ATGAACAAGATTGCCCAAATGAGTTGCAACCCGGCAATAGGCGGCATTGCAAAAGGACAGATTGTGAGAGAGATTGATGCGCTCGGAGGATACACAGGAATTGTGACAGACAAGGCCTCGATACAGTTCAGGATGCTGAACCGCTCAAAAGGCCCTGCCATGTGGAGCCCGCGAGCACAATGCGACAGAATGAAATTCAGCCAATATTGGCGGGAAATACTCGAGAACTGCGACAATCTTTACATGTGGCAGGACATTGCCACAGAGCTTATAGTGGAAGAAGGCAAAGCTGTTGGTGTAAAGACACAAACAGGAGCAGAGTTCCGCGCAAAATGCACAATAATCACAGCCGGAACATTCCTTAACGGACTTATGCATATCGGCAAGGTAAAGATAGAAGGAGGAAGAGTTGCGGAGCCGGCAGCCAAAGGCCTCACCGAGAGCATTACACGACACGGCATAACAGCCGGCAGAATGAAAACCGGCACACCGGTCAGGCTCGACAAGCGCACAATAAACACACAACTCGTTGATATTCAAGAGGGTGACAACGATTTTCACCGTTTTTCATACAGCAACACAAGCCGCTCGCTCAAACAACTGCCATGCTGGGGCTGTTATACAAACCCGGAGGTTCATGAGATACTGCGCAGCAGTCTCGACGACTCACCGTTATACAACGGTCAGATACAGAGTATCGGGCCTCGCTATTGCCCAAGCATAGAAACAAAAATTGTAACCTTTGCCGAGCGCGACAGGCATCTGCTATTTCTTGAGCCGGAAGGTGAAACAACACAAGAGGTATACGTAAACGGCTTCTCTTCTTCACTACCGATGGAAGCCCAACTGACAGCACTCCGCAAGATTCCGGCACTGAAGGATGCCGTAGCCTACCGCCCGGGATACGCAATAGAATATGACTATTTCGACCCGACACAGTTGACACACACACTCGAATCGAAAGTGGTGGAAAATCTCTATTTTGCCGGGCAGGTGAACGGAACAACAGGTTATGAGGAGGCCGCCGGACAAGGCATTATTGCCGGCATAAACGCAGCACTGAAGATAGACGGCAAAGAGAGTTTTATTCTTCGCCGCGACGAAGCATATATAGGTGTTCTCATAGACGACCTGGTGACCAAAGGCGTTGATGAGCCCTACCGCATGTTTACCTCAAGAGCCGAGTACCGCATACTCCTTCGCTCCGACAATGCCGACACACGCCTGACCGAAAAGGCATACCAAATAGGCCTTGCAACCGAAGAAAGATACAGAAGACTGAAACAAAAAAGAGAGAAGATTGAGGCGTTGAAGCAATTTATAGATAATTTCTCTATCAAGGCAAACTTGATAAACGAAGGACTCTCTGCACTCGGCACCACCCCACTGACACGGGGGTGTAAACTCACGGCAATAATCGAACGCCCACAGGTAACAATAGAAACAATTGCGCCATACATACAACCGCTAAAAAAGGAGTTGGAAAAACTGGGTGCCGACCGTGATGAAATTGTAGAAGCCACAGAGATTGAGATAAAATACAGCGGCTACATTGAACGCGAAAAAGAGCTTGCCGAAAAAATGATACGGCTCGAGAATATCCGCATTAAAGACAAGTTCAACTACAACAACATCGAATCGCTGTCAACCGAAGCCCGACAAAAGCTTACAGCGATAAACCCCGAAACCTTGGCACAAGCAAGCCGAATTCCCGGAGTTTCGCCAAGCGACATAAATGTACTGCTTGTGCTTATGCGGAAATAAACAATTGTTCCACGTGGAACATTACCACAAAACAGCAACACCAAGAATAAAAAACAATAGCAATGAACAAGGAATTATTACTAAAGAATTTGAGAAACATTCCCGATTTTCCAATTCCGGGCATACAGTTTAAGGACGTAACATCTCTCTTCAAAAACCCGGAGTGTCTCCGCGAAATGGACAATGCTCTTTATGAGATGTACAAAGAGAAAGGGATTACAAAAATTGTAGGAATTGAATCGCGAGGTTTTGTAATGGCATCTTCCCTTGCAGTTAAACTGAATGCCGGCTTTGTGCCCATTCGCAAACCGGGAAAGTTGCCCGCAGAAACCATTAGCGAAACCTACGGAAAGGAGTATGGACGCGACACAATAGAGATACACAAAGACGCGATTGATGAGAACGATGTGGTACTCATCCACGATGACCTTCTCGCTACCGGCGGCACAATGCTTGCAGCATACCACCTTGTAAAGAAGTTGAACCCGAAGAGGGTAATGATAAACTTTATAATAGAACTCGAAGGACTTAAAGGTAGAGAGACATTCCCTGCAGATGCAGAGATTGAGTGCCTTTTGACCCTCGAAGGAAAATAATGAAAGCAGAGGATAGCGCCAGCAGAGGGGCATACATAAAAGGAATTGTAAACAACCTCCCCGAAACACCCGGCTGTTACCAGTACCTGAACGACAGCGGAAAAATCATATATGTAGGTAAAGCAAAGAACCTCAAGCGCAGAGTATCCTCATATTTCAACAAAGAACAACAGACACTGAAGACAAGGCTTCTTGTTTCCAAGATTGCCGACATACGATACATAGTAGTCAATAGCGAGGCCGATGCATTGCTTCTTGAGAACAACCTCATAAAGCAGCATAAGCCTCGCTATAATGTATTGTTGAAAGACGACAAGACCTACCCCTCGATAGTTATAACAAACGACTATTTTCCCAAAGTATTCAAGACAAGAAAAATAGTAAAAGGCAGCGGACAATATTTTGGCCCATACACAAACAGCGGAGCACTCAATGCACTACTATCTCTAATAAAAGAACTCTTTCCACTTCGCACATGCAGCCTGAACATAACACCCGAAGGAGTTAGAGATGGGCGGTACACACCCTGTCTTGAATACCAGATAAAAAACTGCACAGCTCCATGCATTGGCAAGATTTCAAAAGAGGACTACCTGAAACAGATAGATGAGGTAAAATCAATTTTAAGAGGCGACATCAAGGTTCTTCAGGAGAAGCTGCTCGAGGAGATGAAAGAAAAGGCTGCTAATCTCGATTTTGAAGCAGCAGAAATAATAAAGAAAAGGTATCAATTAATCGAGAATTTCAGAACCAGAAGCGAGGTTGTCAGCCCAATGCTTACTAATATGGATGTATTCTCCATTGAGAGTGATACAAAGAGTGCATTCATAAATTTCCTGCATATAACAAACGGTTGCATAAACCAGGCATTTACCATAGAATACCAAAAGAAACTCGATGAAAGCGATGAAGATTTGATTTCTATGGGAATAATTGAGATGAGGGAGAGATTCTCCAGCAATGCAAAGGAGATAATAGTGCCGTTTCCCATTGACCTCACACTCGAAGGCGTAAACTTTACAATACCGCAAAAAGGCGAAAAAGCACGCCTGCTCACGCTATCGAAACTTAATGTAAAACAGTACAAGGCCGACAGGGTAAAACAAGAAGATAAACTTAACCCGGAGCAGAAGACCACACGCCTTCTTAAAGAAATTCAAGAGGCACTGCACCTTGAGCGTATGCCAATTGATATAGAATGTTTCGACAACTCCAACATACAAGGAAGTGATGCAGTTGCAGCCTGCATTGTATTCCACAAGCTGAAACCCAACAAAAAAGAGTACAGGAAATATAATATAAAAACTGTCACCGGCCCCGACGATTACGCAACAATGAGAGAGGTTGTGAGGCGACGCTACAAGAGAATGGTAGAGGAAGAAAGCAAGCTCCCGGAACTGATTATAGCCGACGGAGGCAAAGGGCAAATGGAGGCAATAAGAGGGGTTGTAGAGGATGAACTGGGGCTTAAAATACCCATAGCCGGCTTGGTGAAGGATGGCCGGCACAGAACCTCCGAACTTATGATGGGCGAAAGCAACGAAGTAATCGGGCTTAAGCAGAACAGTGCACTGTTCCGCATAATGACACATATACAGGACGAAGTACACCGCTTTGCCATTAGCTTTCACCGCGACAAACGCAGCAAGCACCAGACATCATCTGCGCTCGATGAGATAAAAGGCATCGGCGAAAAGAGCAAACAGGCACTTTTGCAGCACTTTAAGAGTGTAAAAAGAATAAAAAACGCTGATACAGAAGAGATTACAAAAATTATTGGGGCAAAGAAAGCCGAAATACTGCATAATGCATTAAAGTCGCAACAGGGCACTACCGAATGAATAAAGATTGAGGACATATTAGGTAACTACTGAAAAAGAGATTATATTTGCAATACACGAATATATAGCAACAGATGAGAGCACTTATACAGAGAGTAAAAAAAGCATCGGTAACAATAGACAACAATCTTTATTCATTGATAAACAATGGATTACTGATATTCATAGGCATATGCGAAGAGGATAGTAACGAAGATATCGACTGGCTTACAAAAAAGATTGCCAATCTTCGCATCTTCGATGACGAGAACGGTGTAATGAACAGGTCGGTAACAGACATTGACGGTGAAATACTCGCTGTGAGCCAATTCACCCTTATGGCATCTACAAAAAAAGGAAACAGGCCATCGTACATAAAGGCCGCAAAACCCGAAATTTCAATACCATTATATGAGAAATTCTGCACCGAGATGGAGATTGCAGCAAACAAAGCGATAAAAAGAGGTGTTTTTGGAGCAGACATGAAAGTTGAACTGCTCAACGACGGGCCTGTTACCATATTCATGGACACAAAGAACAGAGAATGAGATAATGACAATAAAAGAGGCACAGCAACAGGTAGATGTTTGGATAAAGAAGTACGGAGTACGCTACTTCAACGAACTCACGAATATGGCAATACTCACCGAAGAGGTAGGTGAATTGGCGCGTATAATGGCACGGAAATTTGGCGAGCAATCGTTTAAGGAGGGAGAGAAAAACGACCTTTCCGAGGAGCTTGCCGATGTTCTATGGGTGCTTATATGCATTGCCAACCAGACAGGCACAGACCTGACGGAAGCCCTGCAGAAAAGCTTCGATAAAAAGACCGAAAGAGACAATAAAAGACATATTAATAACCCAAAAATAAATCGAGATGAGCGAGAACTGTAACTGCGGACATGGCGAACATATACACCATGCCGATGAAGAGAGCAAGTACGACTTCATAATTGAAGAGTACAAGAACACCATGAGCGACGAAGAGGTAGCACAGAGAGTGCAGGCACTTATTGATGAAAAGGTCGAGTCAAACAACACAATAGAGGTAAAGAAATTCCTCTTCAACTGCATAGACCTCACTACCCTCAAATGCACCGACAGCGAGGAGAGTGTGATGCAGTTTACGGAGAAGGTGAATGAATTCGACGACAAATACCCCGACCTGAAGAACGTGGCCGCCATTTGTGTATACCCCAACTTTGCAAAGATAGTCAGCGACACACTGCAGGTTGAAAACGTAGGCATAGCATGTGTTTCGGGCGGTTTCCCATCGTCGCAGACTTTCCAGGAGATAAAAGTTGCCGAAACCGCAATGGCCGTTCACGACGGTGCAACAGAGATTGACATAGTGTTGAGTGTTGGAAAATTCTTGAGCGGCGACTACGAAAGCGTCTGCGACGAGATACAGGAGCTCAAGAGCGTGTGTGGCGAGAGACACTTGAAAGTTATACTTGAGACAGGCGCATTGAAGAGTGCCGATAATATTAAAAAAGCATCGATTCTATCGATATTCTCGGGCGCCGATTTTATAAAGACATCTACCGGCAAGGAGTCACCGGCCGCAACACCCGAGGCTGCCTACGTTATGTGTACAACAATAAAGGAGTACTACCAAAAGACAGGCCGTAAAATCGGTTTCAAACCAGCCGGAGGAATAAATACCGTACACGACGCACTTGTATACTATACAATAGTAAAAGAGCTACTGGGTGAAGAATGGCTCACAAACGAACTGTTCCGCCTGGGAACAAGCCGCCTGGCAAACCTATGCTTGAGCGAAATTACCGGAGAAGAGACAAAATTCTTCTAACAAATAACATATTAGGGCGACCCAAAAGTCGCCCTAATATGTTATTTGTCTCGTGATACCACATAATCGATATAAGCCAAGAAAGCATCATTGAATTCCTGCGGAAGCCCTTTAGGCAACGCCTCAAGAGCACACCGTTTATAATGCTCTATTTTAGACCGGGCATAATCTATACCACCCTCCTCTATTGATATTGCTATCAACTGCTCAATCTCCTTTTCATCGAGAATATCACCCTTTGCAAGTTTTTCTCTTATGGGAGAGAGAATAGGATTGTTGCTTTTATTAAGAACATAAAGTGCCGGCAATGTTATCTTGCCCTCGCGCATGTCACTGCCTGTGGGCTTGCCCACATCAGTGCTGTAATAATCGAATATATCGTCTTTTATCTGAAAGCAGAGACCTACATTCTCACCGAACTCCACAAAACTGGAAAGTTGTTCCGATGTGCCGCCGGCAGCGTATACGGCACAAACAGCACAGCACCTGAAAAGAGAAGCGGTTTTGCACGATATTACTTTAAGGTAATTATCCTCGCAAAACTCACCGTACTGCTGAAGTTCGAGTTGCAGTATCTCGCCTCTTGAGAGCGCCTTGCCAAGAAGTGCAAGCTCCTCCACAACCCTGCAATCGCCTGTGAGCGATGCATTGTTCAATGATTGAGAGAAGAGAAAATCTCCCGCAAGCACAGCCACATTGTTATTGAACGCTACATTCACCGATGGACGGCCACGGCGCTTGTCACTCTCGTCAATGACATCGTCGTGCAACAGACTTGCAGTATGCAGCAACTCCATGGCAGCCGATGCTGCAAATGATTTTTCATCGACTTTACCGACACTTTTCGCTATAAGCAACACAAGCATTGGACGCATCATCTTGCCCACCGACTCACTCACATGGTACAATGCATCGTTCAAGAGCTTCACATCACTCTTGAACTGTTGCTTGAAGTATTTGTTGAACTCAACAAACTCCTGCTCTATCGGCTTTCTTATTATAGATAACT
>JAUNQV010000020.1 GCA_030535995.1 Bacteroidales bacterium | reverse complement strand
CTGCAGCATACTTGTCAAGTTTCACAACCAAAGAGCGAATAACGCGCTCGTCGCGACGGTACTGCAACTCCAACTTTGAGATTACTTTAGGCTCTGCGTTGAACTCGAACATTACATAGAAGCCTGTTGTCTTCTTCTGGATGGGGTAAGCAAGTTTCTTGAGACCCCAGTTCTCCTCATTGACAATCTCTGCACCTTCAGCGGTGAGAATGCCTTTGAATTTCTCTACCGCTTCCTTCATCTGTGCATCAGACAAAACGGGAGTTAAAATGAAAACGGTTTCGTATTGATTCATTTTACAATTAATAAATAAGGTTAAACAATCGTTTTTACTAAACGCGGGTGCAAAGATATATATAATTTTTCAAATACCAAAACATTACGGCAACCTTTTAGCCACAGCAGCCAATATTATCGTAGATAAAAAGCAACCGGAAGTTATTATTTTTTAGTCACAAGGCACATTTTTAAGAAAAAAATTTCGTTCTCTAAATAATTATATGTTTCTTTGCAAAAGAAAATAATAAAAAAACTATATACAATTATGGCAAGCAAAATCAAGAACCTTGGATTGGCGCTCATTGTCATCGGTGCAATCCTCAGCATCTTAAGCCACTATTTGGGCTGGAACAATATCAATTTTGTAAATTTAGGAAGCGTTGTACTCATTATCGCAGGCATTATCACTTACATCATTGCCAGCAAAAAGCTTCTTCAGGAATAATAAAGCTCATTACAGAATAATGACAATAAAAAAATCGAGCAGTTAACTGCTCGATTTTTTTATTTAGGCCTCTACTTCAGGAGCTATAAGTTTGTAACCCTTTCCGTGAATATTGATGATTTCTATTGAATCATCGGCCTTGAGGTGCTTGCGGAGCTTTGTAATGTAGACATCCATGCTACGCGCATTGAAGTAGTTATCGTCGGTCCACACTGTTTTCAAAGCAAAGTCGCGCTGCAATATCTCGTTCTGGTGAGCACACAGAAGACTCAAGAGTTCCGACTCCTTTGTTGTCAGTTTTGTCTGCTGGTCATCGATTGAAAGAAGCTGTTTCTGTGTATCGAACTGGAAACGGCCTATCTTGTAAAGGGTATTCTCCTTGTTCTTCTTGCCACACACGCGACGCAAGACTGTCTCTATGCGGACAACAAGCACCTCCATGCTGAAAGGCTTTGTGATATAATCGTCCGCACCAATCTTGAAACCCTCAAGAATATCCTCATTAAGAGTCTTTGCAGTGAGGAATATGATGGGTATTTCAGGGTTCACTACACGTATTTCCTGCGCAAGCGTAAAACCATCCTTTATAGGCATCATTACATCAAGCACACATATATCGAATTTCCCTTTCAAGAAAGCCTTGTAACCGGCATCGCCATCGGGACACAGTTCGGCATAATAACCCTTTGCCTGCAGATACTCACGAAGCAGCATGCCCAGGTTCTCATCGTCCTCGCATAATAAAATTCTCTGTTTCTCTTCCATAACTAATTATTTTAAAGGTAATACTATTATAAACTTTGTTCCCACACCGAGCTCGCTCTCGGCACGTATTGAGCCGCGGTGGGCCTGCACTATCTGTTTCACATAGGCCAGTCCAAGGCCAAAGCCCTTTACATTATGAAGATTGCCTGTGTGTACACGGTAGAACTTGTCGAAAATCTTCTTCAGATTATCCTTGCTTACACCCACACCATTATCTTTTATCGACAGCATAAACTTTCCGCCCGAATTCCAGGTACGTATCTCAAGCGACATCGGCACATCGGGGCGTTTGTATTTCATTGCATTGTCCATGAGGTTGAACACCACGTTGGTGAAGTGCATCTCATCGACATAGATGAATGGGTCGGAGGCATCGAGCGCCGATGTTATTGTTCCACCGTTCTGCTCCACCTTAACGGCAAATGTGTTTATTATACCCGAAATAAGTTCATTGGCATCGAGCTCCTTCATCTTCAGCGATGCAGTGTTCTTGTCATCGAACATAGACATCTGCAACACCTTGTCGACCTGGAAGCGCAAGCGCTTGGTCTCACTCGATATCACGCCCGAGAGTTTGCCGAACATTTCGGGCGACTTCGCCACCGACTGGTCCTGCAGCATCTGCGCAGCAAGAGAGATTGTCGATATCGGAGTCTTGAACTCATGGGTCATATTATTTATAAAGTCATTCTTCATTTCGGTAATCTTTTTATGCCTCACCGCCATGTAAAGTGTTATCACAAATGTTATTAACAAAACAAAAGTGAATAACAGAGAAGGAAGCATAAATTTAACCGAACCGTAAATATAATTGTTCAGATAAGATGTAGGGAAATTGACTTCGAGTATTGCCGCGCGTGTGGGAGGGTCGTTCTTGAAGATTACCTCTTTGTACACATTCTCACTGCCATCACCCTCAAAATCATCGCAACGGTAAACCTCCCGGCCGTCACCTGTGAGAATTCTGAAATGGTGCGGAAGGTCTATGCCGTTGTTCGCAAGCTGCGCCTTTAGATTTGCATCGAGGCGTTTAAAGTTTATACGGCTTTTGAGAGGTTTCTCGCTTGCCTGATAGAGCATGCTGTACACGACCTCATCGAGAACGGCACGCTGGTACTTGTACCTCATGCGCAGAACATCGAGTGAGAGGCGCTGCGCCTCCTCTACCGAGAGGTTCTTCTTACCACGCATGTTAAAATTACGGTTGAACTGCGGTGGATTCGACACTATGGTCTTGAACTCGAATGTAGAGACAATATCTCCGCTCTCCGACGAACTGACATAGCTATGTTCCAGCTTAATGCCGTTGCTGTTGAGCTGCCCATGAAGAATATCGCGCTGAATATCCTTTGAGAGATAATTACGCATCTCTTCAAGTTCAAGGTCGTACGATGCCTGATAAAGGCTACGGCGCACACCCTCATCGAAATGCTCGCGGCGCATCTCTATCATAGTATCGATATACGACACCTGCAAATAGAGCAATGCCACACAGCAAACTCCCATCACAATCCCCACTAACCAGATTACATTCTTTTTCATGTGAACAAATATAACCACTTCATTAACACAACACACTATTTACTGCACTAAATTATCTTATTTTTCTCTTTAATTAACATTGATTAAATATTAAGTCAACAAAACAGCAATTATGTTTTTAAAGACAAAAATATTTTTCTAAAAACAGCGCACTATTTAACTAAAAAAAGCAGAGCCGGAGGTTGCCCCCGACCCTGCAAAAATATTCATTTGAAAAGAGTTTGTTACTCCTCGTCCTTGACAGCAAGTTCCTCGACAAGCTTGTTCTGTACATCACCCGGAACAAGTTCGTATGTCGATGGCGACATTATGAACGAAGCACGTCCACCTGTGAGCGAGCTGAGTGTTGTTGAATAAGAAGCCATCTCCTTCAAAGGAACCTTTGCCGATAGTTTCTCATAACCGTTCTCACTCTCCATACCCATAATCATACCACGACGACCCTGGATATCGCTCATGACATCACCCATCTTGTCCGATGGCACGAATACCTCAACATCGTATACCGGCTCCAAAATCTTCGGACCGGCCTCGCGGAACGCTGCACTGAAGGCGTTACGGCCGGCAAGCATGAACGAAAGCTCGTTTGAATCAACCGGGTGCATCTTGCCATCGTAAACGATAACACGGACATCGCGTGCATAAGAACCGGTGAGCGGGCCACGCTCCATGCGCTCCATAACACCCTTAAGGATAGCCGGCATGAAACGTGCATCGATGCTACCACCGACAATACTGTTCACGAATACCAACTTGCCACCCCAGTCAAGAGTAACCTCCTCTGTACCTTTGGCATTGATTTTGAACTCCTGGCCACCGAAACGGTAAACCTCCTGCAACGGCTTGCCCTCCTCGTATGGCTCGACAATCATGTGAACCTCACCGAACTGGCCGGCACCACCCGACTGTTTCTTGTGGCGGTAATCGGCACGCGCAGCCTTTGTAATTGTCTCGCGATAAGGAATTTTGGGTTCCTCGTACTTCACCTGAACCTTCTCGACATTCTCAAGACGCCATTTGAGTGTACGCAAGTGGAATTCACCCTGGCCGTAAACGATTGTCTGACGGAGCTCCTTCGACTGCTCGATGCGCCATGTAGGATCTTCCTCGTGCATGCGGTTGAGAATCTGCATCATCTTCTCTATTTCAGACTCGTTGACAGGTTTGATGGCACGTGAGTATTTCGATGCAGGATATTTCACCAATGAGAACCTGTGGTTGGCATCCTTTGCATTCAATGTATTGCCAATCTTCACATCCTTCAATTTCACTGTACATCCCAAGTCACCGGCTTTAAGTTCGTCTACAGTCACGCGGTTTGCACCTGCACTGCAGAATATCTGTGCAATACGCTCCTTTGAACCACGGTCGGCATTTACAAGGTCATCGCCGGCCCTCAATGTACCGCTCATAACCTTGAAGTAGTTCACCTCACCGATGTGCGGCTCTACAGATGTCTTGTAGAAGAAGATTGAAGTGGGAGCTTCGCTGTTATATTCAACAGTCTCGCCATCTGCATTGACCGGCTGCGGCATATCAGTGATTTCGGGAGCCACATTTGCAAGGAACTCCAACAAGCGGCTAACTGCAACATCGGTAGAAGCAGAGCAGCAAAGTACAGGATAAACACTGTCGGTAGACAAGCCAAGACGTGCACCCATACGTATTTCATCTGTAGAGAGTTCTTCCGACTCAAAGAATTTGTCCATCAGCCCCTCCTCATTCTCGGCAGCCTTCTCAACAAGTTCCATGTGAAGTGCCTTCGCCTTCTCTATCTCGCCTGCAGGAATATCTTCAACCAATGGAGGCTGCCCCTCACCTGTAAATGTCAGTTTCTTCATCAACAGAACATCGACTATTGTGCTGAAACCCGGGCCTGCATTCAAAGGATACTGAACAGGAACCACCTTCTTTCCATAGATAGACTGCAACTGCTCGATGATTGTATCATAGTCACACTTCTCGTTATCGACCTGGTTAACGACAAACATCATGGGCTTGTTCATCTTTCTGATGTAACGGTAGCAGTTTTGTGTACCTACCTCAACACCATACTGGCCGTTGATTACCAACATCGCCAAGTCGGCAACTGTCAGGGCACTAACCATACTGCCTGCAAAGTCGTCGGCTCCCGGACAGTCGATAAGGTTCAGTTTCTTTCCGGCCTGCTCAACCTGAAATACAGTTGAAAACACCGAGTAGCCATACTCCTGCTCAACAGGGAAATAGTCGCTAACGGTGTTCTTTGCCTCTATTGTACCTCTACGTTTTATAATTCCACCCTCAAAGAGCATAGCCTCTGTGAGAGTGGTTTTTCCAGAGCCTGAACATCCTACGATTGCAATGTTCTTGATTTCGTTGGTTTGATAAGTTTTCATACTATTTTTGTTTTAATTCGAAGGGCAGGAGAGAAACATGCGAGCAAACATCCCGTTAAGTGCAACTCTTCGCCACCGCCTGCAAACCTTCATTCAGTTAGTTAGTTAAATTTTCAAATGAGGTGGCAATGTAGGAATTTTTCCGAATAAAAGCAAACAGAATGCAAATGTTTTTTAGTATAAAAATAAAAAAAGTTATCTTCGCGCCATATAAATAGAAAACAAGCGTGGCAGGAATATACATACACATACCTTTTTGCAAACAGCGTTGCCGCTATTGCGCCTTTTACTCTTCTACCTTATTTAATATGAAAGAGGAGTATACAGAGGCGCTCTGCAAGGAACTGTTTATGCGCAAGGAGTATATTGCGGGCGAGGATATCGGCACAATATACATTGGAGGAGGAACCCCCTCTACTCTCACAACAGAACAGTTGAAAAAGATTTGCGATACCATATACAGCAACTACCCCATTGCCGACACGCCCGAGGTCACCATCGAGTGCAACCCCGACGACCTTACCTCTGAATTTCTTGAGCAGTTGCGCGAGTTGCCGTTCAACAGGATAAGTATGGGAGTACAGAGCTTCAGCGATGCGCAGCTCAAGCGCCTCGGACGCAGACACACAGCCGAAGCAGCCCGCCAAGCCGTCGCAAATGCCCGCGCAGCAGGCTACAACAACATAAGCATCGACCTGATGTTCGCACTGCCGAGGTCAAGCAGAACCGAATGGCAAGAGACGCTCGAGGAGGCAATTGCCTTGCACCCCGACCACATATCGGCCTACAACCTCATGTACGAAGAGGGAACACCGCTCTACCGTGCTCTTCAAAAGGGCGAGTTCGCCGAATTGAGCGAAGAGGAGAACATTGAACAGTTCCAGATGCTCATCGACAACATGAAGGCCGCCGGCTACCGACACTATGAGATTTCAAACTTCGCACTACCCGGCCGCGAGAGCCGGCACAACAGCAGCTACTGGAATGACACACCCTACATAGGCTGCGGAGCAGCCGCACACTCCTACAACGGCACATCGCGCAGGTGGAACATTGCCGACATAAAAGAATATATAAAAGGAGTGGAAAATGGCACACTCAACTTTGAGGTTGAACACCTGACCGAAGAAGAGCGCTACAACGACACCATACTCACACGCTTGCGAACTGCCGACGGCCTGCCACTTGAGTGGATGAGGAAGAAATTCAGCCCGGAGCTCAATGCCTACATGCTGCAGACAGCCGAAAAAGAGATTGCCCTGGGCAACCTGAAAGAGGAAAACGGGCACCTCTCACTCACCGAAAAAGGCATTTTCATCAGCGATGCGGTAATAAGGGAGCTGATATATGTATAACAACAGAGCAACCCATGCCCACAAAAGCAAGGGTTGCCCACATTTACATTCTATATTTTGTCTCCCAAATAGCTCCTCAATGCCCGCACATACTCCTCAAAAGCAGAAATACCTTCGGGGGTTATCGAACACGTAGTACGGGGCATCTTGCCCTTGAAACCCTTTTCCACCTTAACATAACCGGCTTTCTGTAATTTATCCAACTGTACACTCAGATTACCGGCTGTCGCTTTCGTCTGTTCCTTAATATAGACAAAATCAGCACTCTCCACACTTATCAGCAGGGAGACGACCGCAAGGCGTAGCTCGGAGTGCAATAAAGGATTCAGTTCTTTAAACATTTTTTCTTGTAATTGAGTATGTGCCCCGAAACAACAAGCAACAGGAACATTATCACTGCAAAGATAATACATTCCACCAAATAGCGCTCCTTTCCGCCAAACTGTTCAAAGGTAAACAGGCGCGAAAGCAGCAGTCTTACAACAGAAAACAGCAACGATGAGAATATTGCGGCATAGCCGATACACTTCACAGTCTTATCCTTTACAACAGCGGCAGTCGTTGCAGTGCCAACTCCTATGAGCATTATCACAGTGGGGAACACAAAGACACCCGTGAAAGGCAACAGAAAAGCCGCTACACCAATTGCACACCATAAGGCATTTATACAGCGGTCAATGTAATTGGTTACCGTTTTCTCTTGCTTATTGAACAGCATCATCAGCAACCACCCTACAACGGGAATCGCAAACCACCCCCACAGATAAGGATAGAAATCCTCAGCACAAGCAACAACAACCACCTGACATATTGAGACAGCCACAGTCGTGTACCCCCATATAAGGAAAGGCGTACCGAGATTCTTTGTCATTCGCGCACGCGAATCGTTAATCATTGAGGTTATGAGCTCCAGGCTCTCAGCCTCATCCATTCTTTTTTCATTCATAATAAACTTCTTTTTATTGTTTGCAATACGGATATCCGCCACAAATATAAAGTAGTTTATTTTATAAACCAAATAAAGATAATCATATTTTCAAGAAAAATTCAATAAAGAAAGATAAGTATAAAAAACGGAGCGCCGGATTCCGGCGCTCCATAAAGATCTTGTATATGTACAAATTACATCAAGCTGTTTGCCAGTGCAAGAATCTCCTCGCCGATTGCATCGGCAGCCTCCTGTGTGGGGCCTTCGGAATAGATGCGGATGATTGGCTCGGTGTTGCTCTTGCGCAAGTGTACCCATGTCTCGGGGAAATCGAGCTTTACACCATCGACAGTGTTTATTTCAGCCTTGCCTGCGTATGTAGCCTTGATTTTCTCAAGAATAGCATCAACATCGCAACCGGGCTTCAGGTCGATACGGTTCTTGCCCATGAAGTATGCAGGATATGTTGCACGGAGTTCACTCACTGTCTTCTTCTCATGAGCAAGGTGACTCAAGAAGAGACAGATACCTACCAAAGCATCGCGACCGGCATGACATGTGGGATAGATGACACCGCCGTTACCTTCACCACCTATGATGGCATTGGTTTCACGCATCTTTGTAACCACATTTACCTCACCTACTGCCGAAGCTGTATATGTGCAGCCATGAGCATTGGTAACATCGCGGAGAGCGCGTGTTGAGCTGAGGTTAGAAACGGTGTTACCCGGAGTGTGCTTCAATACATAATCGGCAACAGTTACAAGAGTATACTCTTCGCCGTACATTTCGCCGTTCTCGCAAATGATGGCCAAGCGGTCAACATCGGGGTCGACAACAAATGCGACATCGTTGCCACCCTTTGCCATAAGCCCCATGATATCGCCAAGGTTCTTTGCAAGAGGCTCGGGGTTGTGCTGGAAGTCACCGGTAGACTCGCAATAGAGCTTGTCGAGCTTTGTAACGCCGAGTTTTTCAAACAATTTGGGAAGAATGACACCTCCTACAGAGTTAACGCAGTCGATAGCAACTTTAAAGCCGGCAGCCTTTATAGCCTCAACATCAACAAGGGGCAATGCCAGCACTGCATCGATGTGCTTGTCATCGTAAGACTCGTCGAGGCGGTACCTGCCGAGTGTCTCAACATCGGCATAATCGAACTCCTCGGCAGCAGCGATGCGGAGAACCTCCTGACCCTCGGCAGCGTTCAGGAACTCACCCTTCTCGTTGAGGAGTTTGAGAGCATTCCACTGACGTGGGTTGTGGCTTGCTGTGAGAATGATGCCACCACATGCGCCTTCCATAGTAACAGCAACCTCTGTTGTAGGAGTAGAAGCCAAGCCTATGTCTACAACATCGAAGCCCATACCCATAAGAGTTCCGCAAACAATCTTGTTTACCATTGAGCCTGAAAGACGGGCATCGCGGCCAACAACGATTTTGTTGCTTGTCTTTGTGGTTGTCTTACGAATCAGCGCTGCATAAGCCGAAGTTAGTTTCACTACATCCAGAGGAGTCAAACCTTCATCGGCTCTACCGCCGATGGTTCCTCTGATTCCCGAAATTGATTTGATAAGTGTCATATTTGTTAACTATAAGGTTTTATTTGTCTTTGCTTACTCCTCATCCTCAACCACATAGGAGTTTTCCGGTTGGAATGTTATCTGGTAAAGGCATGGATATACATACATTGCGGCTGTTGTAGTGCCTTTTGAATGGGGGACAATTATATTCACCTTTGCAAGGTTACTCTGCGAACGGGTAAACTTGAGGAAGCGGAGCGGTACAAGCCAGCCGGTAGGTACTGAATTGCCGTAAATGCTCTTCATTACGCCAGAGGTGAATGTTGCCGAGAATGTTCCGCCGTTGTTGGACACGCGCATTTCATCTGCCTCGCCCATAAAGTTGTTTGCCGAGATTGTATCGCCGTCGAGAATATTGTATTCACTGTAGCGTACCAGCATGTTGCGGCTGTCACCATCGGCTATTGTAAATGCATCAGCGGCATCGACCGGGTTGTTCACTATCTGCATATAGACATCGTCTACCTCAACGAATTCATTTTTCAGAACATCGGTTGTAGAGTCATTTGCAACAAACTCGCTGAACGAGATTATATTTATACCCTTATCCTTTACAAAATGGTTTACGGCACTGCGCTCCTTCTCTTTCATGTCGGAATATGTGACACTATCGTCACAAGCGACAAAAAGAAGCAGAAAAAGAGGCAGAAACAGGATTTTTGCAATAATGTCTTTAATCATAGTCTTCAAATATCATCTCCTGTATACAGGATTTTCAAAATTACAATTTTCTGCGAAGATACAAAAACTAAAAGCAAAAAAAGTAATTGCAAATATCAATAATTGTGAATTTACCATTTTTTATGGAAAACGATACAACAAATTTGAAAATCAGGCTGTAAGTTCAGATTTGAATTTTTCAATAGCAACGACAAACTGCTCTACAGCCATCTCCATTGAGCAATGAAGTTCACCGCCCGAAGCATTAAGGTGGCCGCCACCATTGAAAAACTCCGCCGCCACGGCATTGCACGGAAAGTCATCAACGCTTCGCAGGGAAACATTTATCTTTCCGGGCTGTTCTTCGCGCAGGAAGCAAGAGAAACGCACCCCTTTTATCTGCAACGGCTGGTTCACAAGCCCCTCTGTATCGCCCTTCATTGCATAGAAATGCATTAGTTCATCATGGGACAAGGTAATGAGCGCAGCATTATGTTTCTTATACAGTTTGAGTTTCTTGTACATTGCGTACCCCCAAAGTTTCATGCGCAACAACGAGCTGTTATAGAAGACATTACGATAAATCTTATCTTTATCTATACCTTTCTCCATGAGTGCAGCCACTATGAGGAAAACATCCTTGCGCGACGATGCATAGGCAAAAGCGCCAGTATCGGTCATCATGCCAGTGTAGATGCACCGGGCAATATCGTATGTAACGGCAATGTCGCCAGAGAGGGACTCTATAAGACGATATATGAGTTCCGAAGTTGAGCAGGCTTGAGGATGGGATATTTCAATATCAAATCCGTGTTCGGGCGAGAGATGATGGTCGACAAGCACCCTTGTTGCAGCAGCCTCCGCCACCACTGCCGAGAGGTCACCCACACGCGAGAGAGAATTGAAATCGAGGCAAAAAACAGCATCTGCATCCTTAACGGCAGCCGAGGCCTGACAGCTGTTACTGTCGTAAAAAAGGACATTGCCGGCACCGGGCAACCATGCCAGAAATTCAGGGAAAGCATTGGGCAGGACAACCGCGGCCTCTTTTCCAAGCCCTGAAATATAATGGTACAACGCCAAGGATGAGCCAACGGCATCGCCGTCGGGGTTCTTATGGGCAAGCACCACAAACCTTTTGCCATTATCAAGCACGCAGCGCACAGCCTCAACAGCATCACTATTTATCATTTTTTCAAGCATACAAATTCGTTTATTATTACATAAGCCACTATTTTGCGAAGATACAAAAGAAGATGCAAAAACCGTTTTTTACGCCCCATTTTTTGAGCGCCGGCCCCCAAAAACCTCCGCTACCGTTCCTTCACAAACAGCAAATCAAAAGTATCACTCCCCGGGACAATCATAACCGCACCCGAAGCCGAAATATCGACAGCATCGATACCCAAAACAGCACACTCGCGCAATATACGTTTGCGGCTATGTTTGTAAAGAGAACCATCGAGCAAAAGACAACCTGTAGGGTAAACCTCAAGAAGTTCTTTTACGCCCCCTTTGAAGCCACGGCACAGGAGCACCGCATCGGCCGGATGTGTATAGATATTCTCTTGCCACAAATCGCTATCCACAAGCCTTAATTCCATACCCGAAAAGGCGATTATGCCATCAAAATTCACAAAGGAAGAGTCGGCATACCCCGAGGCAGCCCAACGGGGCTGTTTCAGCCCCTCGCGGTTAATATATGGAGCTGTCACATATTCATACTCCGCATCAATCTGCGGAATTGTAGAGGCAATATAGCCCGAACCGTCACTGCACACTGCATGCACCACAGGGTTCTTGCCATTATTATACACCAGCAGATAGTCACCGGCAACTTTCTCATCACCGGAAAAAAGGTAGAACAATGCAAGGAGAAAGGCGCACCCCGACACGACGGCCATTGTTCTGAAATACCTCTTCAGCATCGTCCATAGAAGAAGTACAAGAAGCACCGTCAGACACACAGCTCCGAAAAGCCCCAATGGAGGCAGGTTATAAGAAGCACCCGGAAGCCCGGCAACGAACTCCACACACCAGTTCACTGCAAACAGAGCCTTGCCGAGCAGCCATGCCACCGGGTCCTGAAGAAAAGAGAGTACCGAAGCTATCCAGAAAATCACCGCAAGCAACATCACGACAAAAGCCAACGGAACCACAAAAAGGTTGGTCAGCATAAAGTACAGAGGAAAGACTCCGAAGTAGTACCACACAAAAGGCAGGGTACCGACCTGCGCAGCAACAGAGAGCAGGAAGAGATTGACCAGATACCTGTATACCGCGCCATGTTCTTCAACACGCAACAACCGCTGCATAGGCGGCACAAGCAGAAGTATTGAAAAGACCGCAGCAAAGGAGAGTTGGAAACTTATATCGAACAGCAGATGCGGTGAAAACAGCAGCATTACAATAGCAGCAAAAGAGAGTGAATTCAACGAAGAGGCCTCTTGTCCCAAACAATTGCCAAGAGAGACAAGCGTAAAGAGTATTGCAGCCCTGACAACAGAGGGCGAGAGGCCTGCCACAAAGGCAAAACACCAGAGCAACATCACCACCGCCACCTCACGCAGCAAACGCTGAAGTTTCCCGCGCCCGCGCAACGGGATGAAGAACATTATCAGCATATAGAAAATACCGAGGTGCAAACCCGAGAGGGCAAGCACATGACTTGCGCCGGCTGCCGAATAGCTCTCTTTAAGTTCCTGTGGGAAATCGCGTTTTTCACCAAGTGTAAGGGCAGAAAGCAAAGCGAGTTCCTCATTTTCAAATCCGGCACTCCTGTAATTGGATATCATTTTATCACGGAGGCTCAAAGCCATAGCTTCGAATGAGAGTTCACCTTTGGGCAACAGTTTCCATCCATCGGGAGCAAGAAAAGCCGTTCCTGTAATACCTTTTATGTAATAGTGGCTCTCGATGTCGAATTCCGCAGGGTTTCCCGAATTGTGTGGCGGTGCTATTGCAGCCCTGAAACAGAGACTGTCGCCCACAGAGAGGGCCTCGCTCTCGACCGAGCGTTGGAAATAGAGATATACAGTACCGTTTCCACGGGCACCGTGAACCACTGTATCGCGCAACGCGACAGAAGCAAGAACCTTAACATTTGTTCCACGCACAGCAGGAACCTCTATAAGTTTTGCCGAATATGGGAGCTTTTCACCGCTCCACTGCAGCTGTTTACTATTGCTTTGGCAATTCTCTGCGAAAGCACCGGCCAAAAACATCACCGCCATAGCAGAAGCGCCGAACAGCCAACGGGGAGCCTTCGCGGAAAGCCCTGAAAGCAATGCCACGACAGCAACAGCGAGCAATGCAATGAGATGCAACTGCCCGAAATTGCAGAACCAACCCGCCACAATGCCAAGCATCAATGGCAGAGCCAATCTCAAAAGGGGATTCTCTTTAAATATATTACGGCCCGACACTTTATATTACATTGCACGGAGAGCCGAAATTACATCATGCGGACACTTATCCTTGAAGACAGCATTTCCGGCCACGAGAGCATCGGAACCGGCCTCGGCAAGCAACTTGCCGGTCTCCACATTCACACCGCCATCAACCTCTATAAGTGCCTTTGAACCCGTAGAGTCTATGAGTTCACGCAGTTCGCGAACCTTGTTTACTGTGTGCGGAATGAACTTCTGCCCGCCAAAGCCGGGATTTACACTCATGAGCAGCACCAAATCGAGTTCCTCAATTATATCCTTGAGCAGACAGACGGGAGTCGACGGATTAAGAGTAACACCGGCCATCATTCCGGCATCCTTTATCTGTGTAACAGCACGATGCAGATGAGTGCAGGCCTCGTAGTGGATATTCATAATGCGCGCTCCGAGTTCCTTTACAGCAGGCAGGTAGTTCATAGGATTCACCACCATGAGATGAACATCAAGAGGTTTCTCGCACAACTCGGCAACATACTTGAGCACAGGAGGGCCGAATGAGAGATTCGGGACGAACACTCCGTCCATAATATCTATGTGCAGCCAATCGGCGGCACTGCTGTTAATCATTTTCAAATCCTCCTGCAGGTTGCCGAAGTTAGCCGACAACAACGATGGTGAAACTATCTGCGCCATAATATCTGTAATTTTCAACGGCAGCAACACACTGCCCTACTTGGGAGCGAAGATAGTACAAAGTGAGTGGAAATGCAAAACAATAGATAAAAAAACGCGGTTACCACCTGTCGTTGCAGCCATTTATGGACTAAAAGTGCACCACTGTTGGTTTTGTGACTATTTTGTATTTAATTTGCATATTATACATACTGTAAACAGACACAACAACATGAAAAGAAATCTCCTGATTTATGCTCTCATGCTCATTGCCGGCATACAGGCAACCTATTCACAGCCAGGGTTCTTCTCAAACTCTTTTTCAAAAGGAACCCCTGTGCACATTTCCAACAACCGCGACAAAGCATACGCCATAAAAGCGGCCAAAGCCGGTGAAGCGGTGAAAAGCGGCACCTCGGCATACACAGCCGATGAGATATGGTACCTGGTAGGCACGGCCGACGGGTTCAAGATGTACAACCATGCGACAGGCAAAAAAAGAGCTCTGAAATTGGAAAGCAGTGAAAGCGGAGCAGCAGCAATAATGAGCAATGATAAAGAGGCCACAATGCTCACACTCATTGAACAGCAGGACGGCAGCTACGCGATAGCACCCAAGGAGAACAGCGGAATGAGTTTCAACATGTTCGGTGGAGCCGGCAGGGATATAAAGCTGTACACAAGCAGCGACAACGGCGGGCATTGGAACATAAAGACAATAGACATGAGCCGTGCGCTGGAGATAAGGTACAATACCGATTTTGAAGGGCACCTTGCCACAAACTACAAGATAGGAGAAATAACCATTACCATAAATGGAGAGAAAGGGGCGATACAGCTCGACAAGAACAGCATACCCCGAACCACCACATGCTACTTGCCGAAAGATTCAAAGGTTGCCCTTTCGTGCCAAAAGGTTTACCATGGATGGAAGATGGAGATAAACGGTGGCGAAGGTATTGCCGAGCAGGCTCTCACACAAAAGGGGCTCTCTGTTGAAGTGAAGATTGAGGCCGACAGGGAGAACCGCCACCAGTATCTCTACTACTCACCCGACGAAAAAGGTACACCCTACCGAATTCCGGCAATTGTCACAACAGCAAATGGATATGTATTTGCCATCAACGACTACCGCCCTTGCGGCAGTGACATCGGTTTCGGGGAAGTGGACCTTGTTATGCGCCACAGCACAAAGAGCGGCAACGAGTGGGATGGCATTTCATGGAGTGACCCTGTGAAGATTGCCGACGGCGTGGGCAAAGAAGCCACAGAGACATGGCTCACAGGTTTCGGCGACCCGGCTGTTGTTGCCGACCGGGAGCGTAACGAAATATTGGTAATGAGTGTATGCGGCAACCGCGTATGCTGGCACGGCAACTACGGAGCCGGAACCCCCGAGAACCCAGAGAACCCCAACCGCATGGCACGTCTGCGCATAAAATATAATGAAGAGACAGGCGAATGGAAGGCATCACAGCCCGAGGAGGTTACATACGACATCTACCCGCTGTTCAAGGACAAGAACGGCAAGGCGCATGTAGGTTCTATGTTCATAGGAGCCGGACGCATTGCACAGAGCAGCATGATAAAGGTTGGCGACTATTACCGCATTTACTGTGCCGTGTGGGCTGTTGAGGCCGGCAGCCACAGACATCACAACTACGCGTTGTACTCCGATGATTTCGGCGAAACATGGCACCTGCTTGGTGAGCTTGGCAACGACTTCAACGATAGCCCGGCCCCATACGGCAACGAGCCGAAATGCGAGGAACTGCCCGACGGCAGTGTATTGTTGAGCAGCCGTAAAGGACATGGACGCTATTTCAATGTATTCCACTACACCAACTTTGCGAAGGCCGAAGGCTACTGGGACGGTGCAGTTGCAACCGACGCTGTGGGCGACCTTAAGTTCGGACGCAACGACACCAACGGCGAGCCCTTGCGTGTAGGGAATGTACTTTTCCAGTCGGTACCTACCGGCGACAACCGCAGTGGAGTTTCGGTATTCTACAAGCTGCTCAGCGACGACCCGGCAACATACACACCCACAGAGTTGTCAAAAGGGTGGACAAAGGTTCAGATTACCGACCTTGAGTCGGCATACTCATCGATGTGCATACTGCCCGACGGCAACATAGGCATATACTACGAGGAAGAGCCTGGCGGATACTCAATGGTATACTACCCGTTCATAATCGAGGAGAAGATTGATGCAGAAACTTACAATAAAGGCATAAAATCCTCTTGCCGCAAATGCGACTGAAAAAGATTTACTGCTCTACAAACTGATAGCAACCGGCATCGATATTGGCGGCAGGGCGTTCCTTGCCGTCGATATCCAGCGGAGCCATTTCATGATACTCCTCCGAAGCAATACCACGGGCCGCACTCTCGGGAGTGAGGTGAAAATCGTAGAAGAAGATATCGTGGTCAACAGCCATAAAATTCAATGCGCCGAAGAATTCATTCTCGGGCCGGTCGTAGACGACATTCACAAAACAGGTATCCTGCACATCGGGGGTATTTATTAGAGAGTTCTCGAAACGGTAATTGAAACTGCAGTCCAATGTGTCGCCGAAAGAGGTATAATAGCCCATAACCTCATCCTCCTTTGAGCCCTCTATGATGCAGTTGGCAAACAGAGCCGATTCAAGCGGCGCGGGCTCACCTTCAATGCTGTTGTGAAGTGCCAACGCTACATCGCGCAGTTTCCACACATAGAAATTTGCTATCGTGCAGTGCACAAACTGTACATATCCGCCACTCACCTTAACGCAGTTGCCTTGCGCATTGGCCAGCAGGGAGTTTACAACCGTAGCGCGCGCCATGGAGAGTTCAAGAGCATTGCCATGGAAGTTCTGCACCTTCGACGATTCAAGAAACAGACGCTCCTCTACTGTATCGCCACGCTCTACCCTAATGCCGAAATTTGCGCTGTGGATATCGCAATGGCGCAACACATTGTTATTGCTTGTAGATGAGATTACAATACCTTCCCACTGCCCGGGGATGCGGTCGTATGGCAAATAGGAGAACATGTTGTCGGTTCTGTCGCCACGGAACAGCACAGGAGCCTCGGCAGTGCCACAGGCATTGAGCCTGCCGTCGATGCGCATGAAAGCTTTGTCGTGGAAATAGAGATTGGTACCGGGAGCAATATCGAGCGTAGCTGCAGGCGAGACAACAAGGCTGTCATATATTATATAATGACCGGCAGCCAACAAAGTATCGCTATCAAGGGTTACACCGCGCATGAAAACCGCATCGCGGCCACATGCCTCCAGTATCACATGCTGTTGTATACCGCTTTCAAGGCCGAACAGCAATGTATCGCGCACTGTATGCAGTCCATTATTGCCGTTGCGCTGAAGAGATACCGAGGCAAGCACAAAGATACTGTCTTTTGCACGGACTTCGAGCCCCTGCATGAGACTGCCCCACTGGCCGTCGACAAGCACGCTGAACCCCGACTCGCCGCCGCTCGCAAGTTGCACGCTGTTTATGCGTAATGACTTGCTGTTGCAGTTACGTACCACGAATGTTGCCGTGGGTGATTTTACCGCAGTAAAAAGAGTGTCGAACGAAACAGTGTCGCTCGAAAATTCAAGAGTGTATTGTGGATTTGAAGAAAAATCGGCCTCCTCGCTGCATGAGGCAAGGAGAGCCGATATTGTCAAAAATAGTATAAGCAGTCGTTTCATCATAAATTCTTTCATTGACAGGGCTAAAACCGGATGCCTTTATTCTCATTTAACGATGATACTGCCATTTTATTGCATCACTTCACGGGAGCCTGCTCAAGCAATGCTACAAGATGGTTCCACCAACGGCCGGTCGATGCAATGTCGAGACGCTCATCGGGAGAGTGCACACCACGCATTGTGGGGCCGAAAGATATCATGTCGAGATGCGGAGCCTTTTCGAGGAAAAGACCACACTCAAGGCCGGCATGTATAGCCTTAATCTTTGCCTCGGAGCCGAAGAGCTCCTTATATGTTCGGCAAGCGACATTGAGGATTTCCGATTTCATATTGGGTTTCCAACCGGGATACTGCCCTTTTGTCGTAACCTTTGCACCTGCAAGTTCAAATGCCGTGCGTACAACCGATGAAACATTGTCGCGTGCCGATTCTATTGAACTTCTCTGGCTGGTGGTGACCATTATAACACTGTCGTTGACACGCTTTACCGATGCAAGGTTGCTCGATGTCTCGACAAGACCGGGCACATCCTGGCTCATTGCATAGACGCCATTGAACACTGCATGCAATGAAGAGAGAAGCCTCTTTGCCATCTCCGGGTCTATTGCACGTGCAACAGGGTCGGTGCTCTGCAGAGTGAATTTCGCGGTAGGTTCCGTTACACTGAATTCATCCTGGACCTCTGCCGCAAACAGGTTGAAATCTATGCGGACAGCCTCTTTGTCGGCAGCCTGCACGGCAAACACAGCCGAAGCATCGCGAGGTATTGCATTATGAAGGCTTCCGCCATTGATATCGCACAGATAGAACTCGTACTTGTCGGCTATATTCAAGAGGAAACGCGCAAGGAGCTTGTTTGCATTGGCACGGTTCTTGTTGATATCGTCGCCCGAGTGACCGCCGGTGAGGCTATTGATATCGACCTTCATAAAGAAGAGATCGCCTGAAATTTTTGTCCACAAGTGCTTGAACTCGGCATAATTGCACACACCGCCTGCGCAACCGATGAAGATTTCGCCCTCATCTTCAGAATCGAGATTTACAAGGATATCACCCTGAAGAAGTTCCGGGGCAAGAGCCTCGGCGCCGGTAAGGCCGGTCTCCTCGTCTATAGTAAACAAACAATTCACAGGGCCGTGTTTCAATTGCTTGTCGGCAAGAACAGCCATCGCTGCCGCAACACCTATACCGTTGTCGGCACCAAGTGTTGTACCCTGTGCTTTGAGCCACTCGCCATCGACCCAAGGACGTATGGGGTCTTTTGTAAAATCGTGCTCAACATCGGGGCGTTTGTCGCACACCATATCCATGTGGCTCTGCAGAATGATACACTTCCTGTTCTCGTAACCGGGATAGGCAGGTTTCTTTATCAGCACATTCCCGACAGCATCGGCAACAGTCTCATACCCAAGCCCTTTACCGAACTCCTGAAGGAATGATGATATCTGCGCCTCATTCTTTGAACCGTGAGGTATTTCGCACAGTTGCATAAAGAAATCGAAAACCGCTTGAGGTTGCAATTGAAGTTTTTCCATACCTTTTTAGTTTAAATATGTTAATTAAATTTTAGTATTTGCAAAAAAATATTAATTAAGCCTTTTCCACTGCTCATTTTTACTTTTTTTAGGCCGTCAATCTCTTGTTTAGCAGACAAAAGCACTATCTTTGCAAAAATTCTGCATATAAAGGCTACACCACAAAATTAATATAAATGTTGAAAACTTTGCTATTTACCACGTTAATAATTGCTATAAGCATCGCTTTATTGGCTATAACGATTATCATAAAGAAGAATGGCAGGTTCCCCAACATTCATGTGGGTGGCAACAAGGAGATGCGCAAGAGGGGAATAAAGTGCGTTCAGTCACAGGACAAGGATGCCCGCAAGAAGAACCCCCACGCAGTTAACGAGACAAGCAAAAAATAACAAATAACTATTATGAAAAATTACAAAAGAATCACATTTGTATTGGCAGCTATCGTATCGATGATAATTTTCACCCAGTGCAGCATGGGAAATGATGCCGCCGATACCCAGCAGCCAGCCGCAACAGAGGCCAACCAAGGTTTGAAGGTTGTTTTCGTAGACCTCGACACCCTCATGGCAAACTACAACTTTGCAAAGGACATCAACACCGACATGATGCGCAAAGAGGAGGACATAAAGCTCAAGCTCACCGAGAAAATCAAGAACCTGCAGGCAAACCAGGCCGACTTTGAGCGCAAATACAAGAACAATGTATATGCAACACCCGAGCGCGCACAGCAGGAATACAACAGAATTGTGAAGATGGAGCAGGATATTGCACAGTTCGAGCAATCGATGGCTGTAGAATTCGAGAAGGAGGGTGCCGAAAAGAACAAGGCTCTGCGTGACTCTATCAACGCCTTTATCAAGACATACAATGCCGAGAAGGGATACGATTATATTCTCACAAGAATAGGTGACAATTTCCTCTATGCAAACGAGGCCCTCGACATTACAAAAGAGGTTGTAGACGGACTTAACAGCCGCTACGTTGCTCCCGAGAAGAAATAAACAGACACGACATAGAGAAAAAAATAACCGACCGCATGCGGTCGGTTATTTTTTTTCTATTGCCCGGTATCAGAACTTTTTGGCAGGCATCTTGTGTGGAGAAATCATATTCTCGGGACGCAAGAGCTCGTCAAGTTCTGCCTTCGAGAGAAGCTTCTCTTCCAATACAAGGTCATACACGCTGCGGTTCTCTTTGAGGGCACGTTTCGCTATCTTCGCGCTGTTCTCGTAGCCAAGCACAGGGTTAAGCGCAGTAACTATACCGATACTGCCAAGAACCAACTCCTTGCAATGGCCTTCGTTGGCAGTGATACCGTCGACGCACAACACACGCAGGCGTGTCAAGCCACGGAGCAACATGCGGATTGATGAAATTATAGAGTGTACAATCACCGGTTCCATTACATTGAGCTGCAGCTGGCCCGCCTCTGCCGCAAAGGTAACAGTGAGGTCGTTGCCTATGACACTGAAACAGATTTGGTTCACAACCTCGGGGATTACAGGGTTTACCTTACCGGGCATGATGCTTGAACCGGGCTGCATAGGAGGCAGATTTATTTCGTTTAGACCGCAACGTGGGCCACTTGAGAGCAGACGGAGGTCGTTGCAGATTTTCGACAGCTTAACAGCCAAGCGTTTGAGAGCCGAAGAGTACATTACAGATGAACCGGCATCGGGAGTAGCCTCGACAAGGTTACCCGCAAGTACAAATTCCTTACCCGAAATTACGCGCAGAGCTTTGACACACGCCTGTGCATAACCAGGCTCTGTGTTTATACCTGTACCAATGGCTGTAGCACCCATATTGACCTCAAGGAATAGACGCGCCATTTCGTTAAGACGACTCACCTCCTCTTCGAGAGTTACAGCGAATGCCTCGAACTCCTGACCGAGGGTCATTGGCACTGCATCCTGCAACTGGGTACGTCCCATCTTAATGATGTTCTCGAACTCCTTACCCTTTTGACGGAATGCGTCGACAAGGCACTTCAACTCACGCACGAGGTCTTCGTTGTGTAGAATAAAGCAGAGCTTGAACGAGGTGGGATAGGCATCGTTTGTTGACTGCGAAAGGTTGACATGGTCATTGGGATGGCAGTACTGGTACTCACCCTTCTCGTGCCCCATAATTTCGAGGGCCCGGTTGGCAACAACCTCGTTGATGTTCATGTTGGTAGATGTTCCCGCACCACCCTGAATAAGATCCACAGGGAACTGGTCGACAAGTGCACCTTCCATAATCTCCTCACAGGCTTTCTTGATAGCAGAACCAATTTTCTCATCAAGAGTACCTAATGAAACATTGGCATGGGCAGCTGCCCACTTTACCATTGCAAGGGCTTTTACATAATAGGGATGATCACTGATGGTTATACCACTGATTTCCTTAAAATTCACCATTGCTCTCAATGTCTGGACGCCATAATAGGCATCGGCCGGGACCTGAATCTCGCCTAAAGAATCATGTTCAAGACGTGTTTTCATGATATTATACGGTTAATAAAAGTTCATATTCAATATAATGGCTTTGCCGCATGAAATGTTTTCAAGCATTGGAAACACCAAACGGCATGCGAATATATAAATTAAATATGGTAAAGGCGAAAGAAAACAGGATAATTTCTGGAAAAAGAAAATAAAAAAGAAAAGCGCAGGACAAATGTCTTGCGCTTGCTCTTCAGGTAGGACTTGAACCTACGACCCCCTGATTAACAGTCAGGTGCTCTAACCGACTGAGCTACTGAAGAATTTTGGAGTTTCATTAAAAAAGCGAGTCTCCTGCTCGCTTGCTCTTCAGGTAGGACTTGAACCTACGACCCCCTGATTAACAGTCAGGTGCTCTAACCGACTGAGCTACTGAAGAATTTGTCTCGCTTGTCGTTTGACGGTGCAAAAGTAGTACATCTTTTTATTCCATGCAAATTTTTCAACTTTTTTTTGCGCAATTATTCAAAAAAAAGTGTTGCGGGCATTTTTTTACTGTAAAAAACGCTAAAAAACAGAGAGAATAAGGAATTATAACCGGCCAAAAGCGTATCTTCGCAAGATAAACGGAAATTCAAGAAGTATCATGAGAAAATTAAGCAAAATTATAGCGGCGGCACTGCTTGCACTCCTCTTTATACAGACCACGGAAGCCGACGACAAGCACAGACACCAGCTTGCGCGACAGATTTCAATATACAACAGTATTATAAAGGAGTTGAACCTCTTTTATGTCGACAGCATCATGCCCGAAAAGATGATAAACAAAAGCATCGAAGCCATGCTGCGCAACCTCGACCCCTACACGGTCTACTACCCCGAGGACAAGAACGAGGAGCTGAAGATGATGACCACCGGAAAATATGCCGGCATAGGCTCCATAATACGCTACCACACCGGCAAGAAGACCACAGCCATTGCAGAGCCCTATGAAGGCATGCCGGCACAGAAAGCCGGACTCATGGCCGGTGACCTTATATTATCTATAGACGGTGTTCCGGTGCAGGGAATGAGCACCGACAGCGTGAGCGACATGCTCCGCGGCGAACCGGGAACAAAGCTCACATTGGAGATTGAGAGACCGGGCGAGAAAGGGAAAAAGAGATTCACCCTTGAGAGAGAGAGCATAGCCCTGCCGCCCGTAACCTATTACGGCATGTATGGAGAGAAGAGCGGATACATTCTGCTTGAGAGCTTTACCGAGGATTGCGCAAAGCAGATGCGCCGTGCAGTTGTAGAGCTGAAGAAGAGAGGGGCGGAATCATTTATAATTGACCTGCGCAGCAATGGCGGCGGACTGCTTGACGAGGCTGTAGAGATTGTCAACCTTTTTATTCCAAAAGGCAAGACCATCGTAACCACAAAAGGAAAGATTAAGCAGGCCAACGAGATATACAAGACAGAAAAAGAGCCCATTGACACAGTTTCCCCCATCATAGTTCTTGTAGACGGACAGACCGCATCGGCATCGGAAATTGTAGCCGGCTCATTGCAGGACCTCGACCGTGCAGTAATAATAGGTGAACGCACATTCGGCAAAGGACTTGTACAAAGCACACGCAAGGTGAACCATGGCGGATACCTCAAGCTCACAACAGCGAAGTATTATATTCCAAGCGGACGCTGTGTGCAGGCACTCGACTACTCCCACATGATTGACGACGGCAAGACCACCAGAGTACCCGACAGCCTCACGACAGTATTCCACACAGCTGCCGGGCGCGAAGTACGTGATGGCGGCGGAATTCGCCCCGACATCGAGCCCAAGAGCGAAGAACTCTCTACCCTGCTCTACTACCTCATTCAGGACATGGCCATCTTTGACTTTGCAACAGAGTTCAGGATAAAGAACAAGAGCATAGCCTCACCCGAGGAGTTTACAATAAGCGACGAGGTATATGACGAATTTACAGCCTACCTGAAATCCACAGGGTTCAGCTACGACCTGCAAAGCGCAAAGATACTTGCCAACCTGAAGAAGATGATAGAGTTCGAAGGCTACACCGATATAACAAAGAGCGAGATTGAAGCATTGGAGAAAAAGCTCCACGCCAACCTCGACCACTCGCTGAAGCACTTCTCGAAGAACGTAAAAGACCTGCTTGCCACAGAGATTATCAAACGCTACTACGGACAGAAGGGAGAGATTATCTACAACATGCGCGAAGACATCGACCTCAAAGAGAGCCTGAAGGTGTTGAACGACAGCGACAGCTACCGCAAGATTCTCTCACCGGCAGCGAAATAACAACAGAAAACAGATTCCACTTTAGGGTGCCCCGCAGCAAACAGGGCACCCTCTTTTTATGCCCTACTCCGCCCGAAAACATAGCGAGGAACACGACCAGGTTAATGTAATTTAATAGCAAAGCTGTTAATATCATCTTAAAATCCAAATATGTTTATGGCAACATTGAAAGTAAAATTGCGCCCGTCCAAAGTAGAGGGCAAAGCCGGCGTTATCTACTACCAGATTACTCACAATCGTAAAACCCGACAGATTACTACAAGACTTCGCGTATGCTCGGCAGACTGGGATGCTGAAGAAGAGAAGTTGGTTCAGGTAACCCCAAACCGCTCGATTATTCAGAACCGCATCGATAGCGATGTGACATTGCTCAGGAGGGTTATTTTAGACCTCGATAGCTGTGGTATGGACTACTCCGTAAACGATATAATCAATCGCTACAAATCGCCCAAGAGTAATATTCCAGTGCTCGATTATATGTGTACCCAAGTTGAGCAACTACGGGCTACAAACCGCCTCGGAACGGCCAAAAACTACGAAAAGACAATTAGCAGTTTTGGAGAGTTTTTGGGCGATGTGCGACTGCCATTGTCGGCACTCACCGAACAAGTGATAACAGATTATAATACATTCCTCGTGCAAAGGGGTTTAGTGCGTAATTCTGTGTCGTTCTATATGAGAGTACTCCGAGCTATTTACAACAAGGCAGTAAGGCAAAAACTTATCGAGCAACAGCACCCATTCACAGAGGTTTATACAGGCATTGACCGCACACGCAAGCGTGCTGTGTCTGAATCGATTATAGCGCAATTGCATCGTTTGGAATTGGAGGCGGAAACACCTCTCGCTTTTTGTCGCGATTTGTTTATTTTCAGCTACTGCACTCGCGGAATGGCATTCGTAGATATAGCCTACCTCAAAAAAAACAACTTACAAAATGGAATAATTTGTTATGCCCGTCGCAAAACCGGACAACTGTTGAGCATTCGTATCGAGCCGAGCATTCAGCGAATAATCGACCGATATACAGAGAGCGATTCGCCTTATGTATTCCCGATTTTGAGTTCGCTTGACGCAAGCGAAGCATACAGAGAATATCAAACTGCACTAAATACCCACAACCGCCTACTCGGCAGATTATCAGAGATTTTGGGATGTGGTTGCAAACTGACTTCATACACCTCACGCCACAGCTGGGCAACAGCAGCAAGAAATCACAATGTGCCAATTTCGGTAATTAGCCAAGGAATGGGCCACACCTCGGAACAGACCACACAGATTTATCTAACTATGTTAGAAAATTCTGTGATAGACGATGCAAATAAGGGGATAATTGAGTGTTTGGAGTAAGTTC
>JAUNQV010000176.1 GCA_030535995.1 Bacteroidales bacterium | reverse complement strand
GATAAAGTTTGCTGGTAAGTGAGTGCTATAAAATAATTGCATTGCACTCATAAAACCCACACCTTTTTGTTACAGACATGTTTCTTTTATGCTTTCCGCAAACAATTCCCGGAGCTTGCTTGTTTGTAAAATTGATTGATTGTTTGTCGGTTAGCCGAAATTATATTACCTTTGCAAAAATTTTTAAAAATAGTGTTTTTATGAAGAAAAATTATGTATCACCTTCGGCTGTAGAGGTTGTTGCTATGACCGAGACAGTTCTTGCGGCTTCTGCTCCTGCTTATAGAATGAGCGAGGAAACAGAGACAGGTGCCGGTGAAGGAAAGGGTACCACATGGGGTAGCCTTTGGAAATAACGGAGTTCATCCGTCTTTGTCGCCCTCTTCTTTACGAAGGGGGTTTGTTGTATAATAAAGGAGGCTTTTGCAATGTGGCTAAACAAGGTTCAGCCGTCGCAAACGACGCTTTTGCGTCGTCGCTGTAAAAAACAATCAAGTAAACTTGTTGTTTGCTTTATGCGAAGTTTAGCTGCGCTCATTGCGTGTGAAAATGAATTTTCACCCATTTGCTTGCACAACTTTCTCGCTCGTTTGTTGCTATATTTGAGATAAACTCGAATATAGACTGCACTCGCTGTGAAAAACAATCAAGTAAACTTGTTGTTTCTCGCTCGTTTGTTGCTATATTTGCAGTATAATAATGTTAATATTGTTTTGCTTATGATTTAAAAGCGCATTATGCGCACATTTTTTGACATATTATAAAGCGTTGGCTTTACTGATTGTATTCTGAAACTTAGGAAATTTCATTTATCGCAATAAGAGTAAAGTTAATGCTCGTGTTTATATAACACGGGCTTAACTATTATTCATTGCGATGGGTATCCTAAGACCTCAGAATACGAGTAATGGTTTTGCTCGTGTTTTTTTGTGTCTCTTTCAACTAACAAAACAGCATTATAAAGTATTAATGGAATATATACCCTTTAAACACTAACCGATATAAGCACTAACTATTATGAAAATCAATAAAATCCTTGGAGTGGCAGCCGTTTTTGCAGTAATATCACTTTTATTTGCAGCCTGTTCCGGTGATAGCAATAATGAGTTTGCACCATACAAAGGGCAAGTGTGGCATGCACCCTATAACACCGATACCTTGTGCCTGAAAGTCACCACAGCAAGCGATGTACTGCTATCTCTTAATTCTACCGGCGAGGTTGTGGCGCATGGTGCTTATAAGACTCTGCGTGGAGAGTTTCAATTCAGTGACTTTGCTGCCGAAATAGGCGGTGTGGAGTACCGTTTTCACTATGCACTGTTCTCTCCGCAACTCGATATGGTGCTCTATGGCGATTCAATCAATGCAAAATGCGACAGCGTTCCTGTTGAGTGGAGCTGCAGATTTGTACCATTGGCAAAGTAGGTGCAGTTGCTAAACAACCATTATTCCACTAAAAATCCTGCCCGAATTAATCCCTAACCTACGTGCCGAAAAGAAATCGCCGTGCTGCTTGAAAGTGCAAATGCCGGCAACCTCTATACTCTCCCTCTCTATCCCGCATTGTTGCAGTGCAAGGCTGTTTGCCTCCCACAGGTCTATGTGCCATTTCTCCCCGCCATCGGCAGTGGGGTAGCGCTTTGCTATACGCTCCATCGGGAACCCTGCAGCGGCAAACTCCTCGTAAACCTCGTCGCCTACCTCGAATGAGTCTATTGAGATACCCGGGGCTATAACGGCTCTGATATCCCTCCCTTCGCACCCATATGTGCTCTGCATCTCCTTTATGCATTTTGCTGTTATTCCAGCCACGGTGCCTCGCCAGCCGGCGTGTATGGCTGCTATAACGCCTCTTTTGCTGTCGTGAATGAGCACCGGAATACAGTCGGCTGTAGAAACGCCTATGCACACGCCTTTCAGTGCTGTAATTACAGCATCTACACCATGCAACAGAGTGCTGCGCTCATCACCGGGTAACTGTATGAAGCTATCGTCTATGTTCAGGCAGTTGGTGCCATGGGTTTGCCGTGGCAGAATAAGACGGCTGTCATCTATGCCCAGGTAGCTG
This sequence comes from Bacteroidales bacterium, assembly GCA_030535995.1. GTDB lineage: Bacteria > Bacteroidota > Bacteroidia > Bacteroidales > Bacteroidaceae > HGM04593. Next base: position 338 of record JAUNQV010000176.1, on the reverse strand, counting down.
CATAGCTCACGCCTGCATGCCGCTACGTGCTTGGCTGTGTCGCCGCAGTAGTGTGTGATGTTGAACCCACCATAATTGCCGGAGCCTTCCCCACGCATCGTAGAGAAGGCTCTTGCTCTGTTTCCGGTATTGTATTCGAGCAGTTTCATTCTGAGGCTATAGTTTTTGTTTTAACTAAAATAATCAGGGTAATAAAGAATATAAAGAGATGTCTCCCGTCCGGTCGACATGACAATTAGGCAAGCTTCCACACACTCGCTGGCACAAGCTTTCAGTTTTCCGCTTTGACAATGCCGTCTTTTCGCAACCCGCACGGCATCACTTGCAGCGATGCTACG
>JAUNQV010000175.1 GCA_030535995.1 Bacteroidales bacterium | reverse complement strand
GGTAAAACCAACCTTGGAATAAAGATATCTTGGATAGAAATTAATCGTACATGTATAGCAAGCCCTGTTTTACAACAATTAACCATTAGAGAGAGGGGGGATATCAACAAATACGTATCTCAGTTTCAGTAATAACATAACTACAAAACAGTTTTGTAATCGGTGAGTTTTGCCGCCATTGGTCATGTGGAGCATAGATGAAGTTGATGTCACACTGGTGGTCGGGGTCAAGAAGAACCAAGAAGAACCAAATATGTATAGAAAATATCTTTATTTTTGAAAAAACATATAGGCATATTTGTTTTCCTAAAAATCATTTGACTATGAAAAACACATCCCTTTCAAAATCGAGATATACAAAATACTGCCAGTGCCCAAAGGCGTTGTGGCTCAATGTGAACAAGCCCGATGAGGCTACCGTTGACCCTGGCGTTGAGGCTCGTTTTGCCGAGGGTAATGTGGTTGGCGACCTTGCGATGGGGCTTTTCGGCGACTATGTCGAGGTTACGGCACATGCTGCCGACGGCAGGCTCGACCTGGGTGCAATGATTGAGAGGACACGCAAGGAGATGGAGCGTGGTACCGAGGTTATATGCGAAGCGTCGTTCAGTTACCGCGACGGTGCCGGCAGCAACTACTGTGCCGTGGATATCTTGCGCAAGACGGCCGGCGGCTGGGCTATCTACGAGGTGAAGAGTACGACCAGTCACGTGGCAGATGTGGCTGCAATGAGTGATGAACTGGTTGGAAAGGTAGAGAAATATGCCATTGACATCGCATTCCAGAAATGGGTGTTGGAGCAGTGTGGAGTGAAGGTGACAGCCACCTATCTGGTTACGCTCAACAGCGATTATGTGCGCCAAGGCGAACTCAATTTGCAACAGCTGTTCAATATCATCGATATGAAGGAGCTGGTTGCCAACGAATATCTGAAGGTTCCTGCCCTGCAATGCTCGGCACACACGACACTGCAGGGTGACGAGCCGCAGACGGCCTTAGGCATACAATGTACAAAGCCCTATGAGTGTGCCTTCTGGAACTACTGTACAAGGCTGGTTGGGCTCGACCTTGCCAACGACAAGACAACGGTGTTCGACCTCTACCGCATGAATGCGAAGAAGAAATTTGAACTATTCGGCAAGGGCAAGGTGACCTTCGAGGATGTGCGCAACGACAAGTTGAATGCCAAGCAGCAGATGCAGGTAGAGTGCACGCTCAACAACACCGAGTATATAAACAAACAGGGCATTCAGGATTTTCTTGACAAGGTGACCTATCCGCTCTACTTCCTCGACTTTGAGACAATGCAGCAAGTGCTGCCGCAGTTCGACGGCACCAGACCCTATCAACAGATAACATTCCAGTATTCGCTCCACTACATCGAGCAAGCAGGCGGTGAGTTGAAACATACGGCATTCCTTGCTCCAAGCGATGGCACCGACCCTCGTCGCGCATTAGCCGAGGCGCTTTGCCGCGACATTCCGCAGGGAGCCTGCGTCATGGCCTACAACGACCCGTTCGAGAAGGGGCGCATCAAGGAGATGGCCGAAGCTTACCCCGACCTCGCTGCGCACCTGATGAACATTCACGGCAATATCATCGACCTGCTCATCCCATTCCGCGATGGTCACTGTTACACCCCCGCCATGGGTGGCTCGTTCAGCATCAAGAGCGTGCTGCCGGCATTGTTCCCCGATGATGACGAACTGAACTATCACAACCTCAACCCATTGGTACAGAACGGCGGTCACGCTATGACAATTTTTCCACAGATAAGAGATATGGAACCCGAAAAAGCCGCCGAAGCGCGCGAAGCGTTGCTTGCCTACTGCCACCTCGACACCCTTGCAATGGTGCGCGTGTGGGAGAAACTGAAAGAACTGAGTAATGACGACAAGTAAAGAAGTAGAATTTTAAAATATAACATTAGAACTATGTGGGAACAAATTATTGAAGAAAGCATCAAGAACATAACGAAAACATACTGTATTAACGAGTTGGCATTTCTGGCAATGCAGGGTAAAATAGAGTTGCAATTAAGAGATAAGATTGCATGGTATCTCGAACAAAATATTTCCAATAACTGCTGTGTAAAAAGAGAGTACAATATTCCGGGAAATGGCCGTCAAAAATGTGATTTGGCAATTCTTGACAAAGACAATATGAAACCGGTCTGCTTGATAGAATTCAAAGCACATTCAGCGGCAACTTTTGAAATGGACTATATTAATAAGTGCAAGAATGACATTGTCAAAATGCAATCTATTGCCCAAGGAATAACTCCAGATCCTGAGATATATTATATATTCTTTCAAACAGAGCATCAAGGAACACTACCCCCAAATAATGGTCTGATAGCATATTATGGTATTATTAAAAATGCTTTGAAAAACAAATTTGGAGTTAACGATATTCATAAACAATGGGATAATAAT
>JAUNQV010000085.1 GCA_030535995.1 Bacteroidales bacterium | reverse complement strand
GCGCGAGAAGAACAAATCAAGCAAGAGGAGATTGCAGAAGAACTGGTGATGTTTGCTTTAAAGAATTGGTAAACAGAGGATAAATATAAAATAATTAAGGTAAGGCATAAATGAAAAAGGGATTATTTGTATTAATGTTGTTTGCTTTAACAGCAACGGTGTCGCATGCCGATGATATAACATTCGTGGCATCTGCACCACGTTCTGTTGCTGTCAACCAACAGTTCCGTCTATCATACAAAGTAAACCGTGTAAATGTAAATGAACCGGCAATTCCGGAGATAAAAGGCTTCGAGGTGCTCTCCGGCCCGCACCGCTCAACCCAGCAGAGCTATAGCAACATAAACGGCAGAATGGAGGCTTCGGAACAGGTTACATTCACCTATATTCTCTTGGCTACAGCCGAGGGTGAGTTCAATATTCCCCCAGCTTCAATAACTGTAGACGGCAAGAAAATAGTCTCCAACGCAGTTGGCATAAAGGTTCTTCCGGCCGGCCAGGCTTCGGCAAATTCGGGCAGTAACCGCCCGTCGAGAACCGCAGGCTCTTCCACAGACATAGCCGGTGACGAGCTTTTCATACGAGCTACGTTAAACAAGACCAAAGTTTATGAGCAGGAGGCTGTTCTGCTCACATACAAGGTCTACTCGATGGTAAACCTGACTAACCTTGATAACCCTACCCCCGACCTGAAAGGTTTTCATATACAAGAGGTAGAGTTGCCACGCGAGAAGCAATTCGAGATGGATGTATACAACGGCCGTAACTATCAGACACTTGTTTGGCGACAATTTGTCATCTTCCCGCAGCAGAGTGGCAAGATAGAGATACCGCCATTGACCTTCGAAGGAATTGTGGCTGTGCAGACACGCCGCAGCATGGACCCCTTTGAGATGATGTTCAACGGCCGTTCGGCATACGTCGATGTAAAGAAGAGCCTGACAACCAACAAACTTGTACTTGATGTTAAGGCTTTGCCGTCAGCAAAGCCTGTATCGTTTACCGGTGCTGTAGGTAACTTCTCCATAAATAGTTCTTTGAGTACAACAACTCTAAAGACCAATGAGGAGATGACCTTGAAGGTTACAGTAAAAGGCTCGGGCAACATGAAGCTCATGGGGGCACCAAGCATTGAGTTCCCGAGTGAATTTGAGGTATATGACCCGGTCATTAGCAACAACTTCTCCCTCAAAAGCAACGGTTTCACTGGCGAAAAGGTCTATGAATACCTCATCACCCCGCGTTCCAGCGGTACATTTGTTTTGCCGGCGGCCGAATTTACATACTTCGATACTGTATCGGGTACATACAAGACAGTGAAGAGCGAAACTTATACAATAAATGTAGAGAAAGGTAACGAAACTGCACAGGTGTCCGCCTCGTCATATGTAGGAAAGGAAAAGTCGAAGGTGCTGGCAACAGATATCAGGCACATAAAACTCGGAAACAGCAGCAACGTATCAGGCAATAACTTCATCGGTGGCTACGCTTATGCCGCAATGTATCTTGTTCCACTTTTGCTCTTCGGCATCGGCCTCATTATCGGTCGCAAGAGAATGGCGCTGAATGCCAATACAACACTTGTCAGAACCAAAAAGGCCAATAAAGTAGCTGTAAAGAGGCTGAAAATAGCAAAATCATTGCTCAATACCAATAACAGGAATGAGTTCTATGATGAGATTTTGAAAACCTTGTGGGGCTATATGAGTGACAGACTTAATATACCGGTTTCGCAGTTGTCAAAGGATAATGTGGCCGAAGAACTGTTGAAGAAAGGGGTAGAGCAAGGGCTTGTTGACGAACTCAATACAGTTCTCAATGAGTGTGAGTTTGCACGTTATGCTCCGGGCGATGCCTCGGCAGCAATGGACAAGGTCTATTCAATGGCCATGGGTGTAATAAGCAAAATGGAAAATTCTATAAAATAATTATTAGGCTAATATGAGAAGATACATATATATATTACTGTTTGCAGTTATCCCGGCTTTAGCCTTTTCAGGCGAAACACTTCAGGGCTCAACTCCTTTTACCAAAGAGGCGGGTGACAGCGCATATTCGCAACGTCGTTTTGCCGAGGCTGTAGAGATTTATGAAAAGGTAATAGATAATGAAGGTGGCAGCGTGGAACTCTATTATAACCTTGGCAACGCTGCTTATCGTTCCAACCAGTTAGGAAAAGCCATCCTCAATTATGAGCGTGAGCTGCTCATAGACCCTACAGATGAAGATACCAGAGCAAATCTTGAATTCGTGCAGTCGAGAATGAAAGACGAAGTGCCGGAGCAGTACGAGATATTCTTTGTTACATGGATGACAGCCCTCTTCAATCTATTGGGAATAAATACATGGGCCATAATAGGAGTCGTAGCATTTGTTGTTGCCTTGATAGGAATATTGCTTCTTCTTTTCAGTAGCAAAGGCACGAAACGAAATTTACTCATTGCAACTGTTGCTTTTTCTGTTTTTGTAGCTATATTTGCAAATATTGCAGTATATAACATACATGCAAACGTAACAGACAACAGCTACGCCATAGTCATGAACGAGGAGGTTTCTCTCAAGAGTACCCCCGACAATTCAGGAACAGTGCTTATTAAAGTGCATGAGGGGCGTAAAGTGAGGATTGTTGACGATACATTAAAGGATTGGAAAGAGATTGAACTTGAAGATGGCAAAGTGGGTTGGGTAAAGGCCGATGCAATTGAGCGTATATAACCTACTGCAGGTCAGCTGTTCGCAATAGCAGATTATTAATGGACATAAACACAATAAACGACATAGACAGCTCTTTGCTGCTCTCCTTGAACGGAAGCGATTCCCTGTTCTGGGATGGTTGTATGAAGACATACACTTCAATGCTTGTGTGGCTTCCGCTTGCCATAATGCTGTTGTATGTGTTTGTAAAGAACAACAATATTAAGGATTTCTTTCTTCTGCTTGTGATGTTTGCAGCAGTCTTCGGGCTTGCCGATTATATCTCATCGGGCCTTTGCAAGCCATTCTTTGAGCGTTGGCGTCCCACACGTGACCCGGTACTCATGTATATTGTAGATGTCGTGAACAATACGAGAGGAAAAGACTACGGCTTTACATCGAGCCATGCCGCAAACTCTTTTGCCATTGCAACCTTCCTTATATATGTAATAAAGAACAGGGTGTTGACTATATCGCTCATATTCTGGGCCTCTATGAATGCCTTTACACGCATATATCTCGGGGTTCATTATCCCGGTGATATACTTGCCGGTACTGCAATAGGTGTCACTGTAGGTTGGTGCATGTACCGTTTGTTGGTGTATATAAAGAAACGGCAATCGCGCAATGTGCAGCGCGACTGGATTTCGAGCCAGTATACCAAGAGCGGATATCTTGTTTCCGATGTCTACCTGCTGTTGCTCTTTATGTACGCGACCTTTGCTGCAATACCGATAATATCATTCTTCACTTTTGCATATTGACAAAAGTTCGTTAATCGTGTACCTTTATATACTCGAAACCATTGCCCACTATCGCAAGATAGCGTGCAAATTCCTCTTGTGATATTACAACCGTTGCACGGTTATCGTTGGGGTGAAAACTTAACGACTCCTCGTTTTTCAGGTTCTCGTCGAGAAACAGATGCACATGATTGTCGGTATCGTTTATAAGCCCGAAGGGTGATACCGAACCAGGTGCAAGCCCAAGATACTTCTCCATTCTCTGTGGCGATGCAAATGATAGCTTGCCTTGGTGTAAGCGTTTTTCAAGGTCATGTATGTCCAGGTCATGTTCACAGTCAAGAACCACAAGATAGTGACGGTTACCCTTGTGGTTGCGGAAAAAGAGGTTCTTGCAATGCCTTGAGCCATCTTCTTGCCAATACTGACGTGCTATTTCAATTGTCGGAGCTTCGGGATGCGTGTACCATGAATATACAATATTGTTGCTCTCAAGAAAATCAAGTACCTTTTTTATCTTTTCGTTTTCCATCTTTCTATTACTGGTTTACAGCACGTGTATTCAGCTTCATCTGCTGTGTTGCTATATACAAATATACCCATTCTTTTGTGAATATATGTTAAATAGCTGCATTTTTTCGCTATTGACTATTGCAAAACGGCATTTTACAACCATATTTTTGTATCTGTTTCAAAACCTTTACCGGTTATTTGTTATAAAAGCATAGTTAAATTACTTCTATTATGTCAGAAACAGATTTATCCCTCTTCTCCGGTGGCCATGAGTCAAGGAGAAAATCCAGTTTAAAGTCTTTGATGCGTTACCCCGATAGGCTGCATAGGCTCAATATTGAAGTTTCGCCGTTTACAGGGCTATATAAATGGGGTAGTGAGGTGTCATCGGCCGAGCGTTTGATGATTGAGAAGCACGGCACTCCGGCAGTGGCAGGAAATTTTGCATCACTGCGTGAGGCCTATATACAGTTCGACAAAGAGGGCAAACTCGATAACGACAAACGTTTTGAGATGCTCATGGAATTTGTTTGGCTGTTTCATCAGAACTTCTCGTTTACCGACAGGTTCAGCACCGATAGGTTCATTGACGAATACCCGTTCTTTGTAGAGTGTGTCCTGGAAATAATCAATAAATATAATATACCTCATCTTGTACGCGCCGACCTTTGCCGCCACGCCGGCATGTTCAGGAAATGCCTTGAATATGTAAAACATGTTCCTGACGGTGATGAACGTGAACTCATGGACGAGGTGTGTTTACGTGCAGCCAAAGGTGACAGGTACCCGATTGATTACGAAACGGTATGTCGCTATCTTTCACCCTCAATGTCGGAAACTTCTCCCTTTGTGTATTGGTTCTACAATGGTTTTCTCTATTGACAGGATTGATACTCCGGCAAACAATAATCCCCGGACTGCCTGCAACTGGGCTGTTCCGGGGATTATTGTTTGCTTGGTTTTACGTTATTCAAATATCATTATGCCGAACTGTTCGGGACGGTGGAAACTCGGCTCCTCCCACTCAATGGGGTTCCAGGAGAGGAAATGTGGGGTGGGGAGCTCGTCACCGCATTTATAGAAGTTGGCCGTCATCTCTTTTCCACAGAAACACTCAACATCGCTGCGGAACAGCGCAGTGGCGGGAATTACCTCAATAACACTCCATGATTGCTCACCCTTACGAAGCCCAAAAGGCTCTGTGCCCAATGATGGTATGCGCTCCACGCTGTCAAGCACCTCTTTGCCGGCAGCCTCCTTTGGAGCATCGGCAGGGTGCCAAGCAAGCAGCAGCTTGCCTGTACAGGTACACTCGAAGTTATAATAGTCGAGGTTTCTTTCAGGCGATACAAAGAACTCTACACATGGGTCGGTCCATGTACGGCCCTGGTCCTCGGTAACGGCAGCCTTGATGTCATTCTCTGTTACAGAGAACTTTATGTATAGCTTTTTGCCGTCGTGGAAAAGCTTGAATGTAGCTTTAGGCGAGTAAGGGAATTCTTTTGGCCAGTTGCAGCAGTCTATTGCATGCTCGGGCAATGTTGCGAAAATATTCTCTAAATCCCCTGCCGGAGTAATCTTTGGTACATTGATTCTCTTCATATTCTTATGGTTTCTTGCTGTTTGTTCAATTCTCTATTTGCGAAGATAAAGTAAAAAAGCGATTACATCAGTTTTTTTTATTATTTTTTACTCTTTGTGTAACATTTTATATTTTTATTCGTCATTTAATTGAACAGTGACAAAATAGAGGTGACACACGCAGAATTCAAGAAACGCTTTTTACCATTGCAGCCCATGTTGTATCGTGAGGCGATGAGGGTATTGTGCGATAGCTTTGAGGCTGAAGATGCTGTGCAGAACCTTTATATCAGACTCTGGCAACACAAAGATGAACTTGATGCTGTTCTTTCCCCCGAATCCTACAGCAGGAGGCTGTTGAGGAATATATGTATAGACCGCTGGAGGGCTATACGTGCCGGCGAGGAGGGTGTAGAGACAGTGATGGAGGTTATAAACGATACCTCGCCGCCCGAAGTGGAGGTGTTTGAAACGGAAGAGTGCATTGCACATTTCTTGAGTACATTGCCGCAAGTTCAGCGCAAAGTGATGCAGATGAAAATTAACGGATGCAGTTTCGAAGAGATTGAAATGGTGACCGGGTTGTCACAAACCAATTTAAGGGTGATGGTTTCAAGAATAAGAAAGAGATTCAGAATATTCTATAACAGAAGATAAAGGAGTATGGTTATGGATGAAAACATTTTGAGAAATATGATAGAGGGCTTCTTCAACGCGGAACTTACCGTAGAAGAAGAGCAAGAACTATACCGCTACCTTTGCGAGAATGATGTTCCGGCCTCTCTCTACAAAGATAAGGAGGCGATAATGGCACTCTGCAGCGAGGAGCAGCCTTCAATGTTGCCTGCCGGTGCCGACTTGCGTCTTGAGGCAATGCTTGATGCTCTTGCCGAGAATGAAGAGCCCGGTATAACCGACGAGCGCAGCACATCAAAGGCAAGGAAACATATTTTGAGAGTTCCCCGTATAGTGTGGCATGGTGCTGCGGCCGCAGCAGTAGCTGTGTTGGCTGTGGGGTATCTGTTTGTAAGAAATGAAGAACAGTTGCCGGTGGAACGTGCCGGGCAGGTTGTCATGGGCAGTCAGGTTGCTGCCGCGGAGGCGGAACTTTATGAACCTGAAGAGGATACATTTGACAACCCTGAAGATGCAATGAGGTATTTCAAGGCAGCTATGGGCGACATCAGGTTTGCATTCAATACAACAAAAAAGAATACACACGAGATTGGCAATACGCTAATCGACGCGTTTTTGCCATACAAGGAAATAATAAATATTAACATTCAATAACAACAATATGAAACGGTATATTCTAACATTAATGATGTCATTCGTGCTTTTTGCCGGTTCAGCCTTTGCCGCAGGGCATGTACCGCAAGTGAAGGAGAAGAGCGAAGCCGAGATGTACATAAAGAAAATTGCAAAAATAAAATCCGACGAGATTGATTACGCATATATCTCGTCGAGCATGTTCAGGCAGATGTTCAAAATGTTAGGGGCTGATGCGGAGTTGAATGATATCCCATTGCAGTTGACCTCAATAAGAAGCATGCGGCAATTTACGGCTACAGGTCCCGAGGGATACAAACAGCTTTCACAGGTCATGGACATATTCCTGCAAGAAGAGGAGACCGTAATGGGTATGAAACTTATGGCGTTGAACAGAGTGGATGGAATGATGACCGCAATATACGGCGATTCAAATAGTACTCTTGTGATAAATGATGAGGGCGATGAATTATCTGTGGTATTCATTGCCGGGCTTTCTTACGATTCATTCAAGGCTCTTGGTGAGAACGGAATAGAAATCGGATTATGAAATATAATAGAATGGTATTATGAAAAAGACAATATATATAATGATGGCACTCTTGCTTGCCACAAATGCCTATGCTCAGGTCGTAGACCAGGATAAGTTGCAGAAATTCATTGCTGAACTCAAGGCTCTCAATGGTGAGCATGTGACTTGTGTGAACGAAAATTCCGGCTCTGATACATATCTTGAATATCCTTCGGACCTTCTTGTTTTAGAGGTGAATGGCCAGAACATGTCTGTAACCGGCCTTGAAACTTCCGATACAACATTCCGTTACGTATCAGTAATGTCTGAAGACAATATCGGTTACAACCTTATCAATGGTGTATTTGAAAAGTATTATGATGAGGAGTCGGAGGATATATTCGGTATTCCGCTCATGGCATGCCAACGCGAAGATGGAGAACAAGAGTCTCTTTTTGTATACGAAGGTCACACGTTGCTTGTAAGAGATAGCGGCGAAGATGTCATGATTCTTTATGCAACCATGAATATTATGGAGACTGTGCAGGATGCAATACGCTCGATGATGGAGATGACCACTGAAGATTTTGTTGATGTTGAGATGTTTGGAGGAATGGATTTTGGAGTACATACAAATATGGATGCATTGAGCAAACACCCCGATAATCCTTATTGCCCGAGTGCCGACGGCGAGTCGATAATGGCGCTTGCACGGAAAATTTTCAATGACAATACAGAACTGCTTGAAAGCAGGCTTGCCAAGGCTGAAAGTGAAGAAGAACGTGAAGAACTGACTGCTGAAATTGCCACATTCAAAGAAGAAGCAAAAGAGTCTCTCGATGACCTTGAGAAGGAACTTGCCGAACTTGATGTGCCTTCGTTTATTGAAATATTCCCAGGCAGCGATGTGTACTATGTGGCAATACCCCGTGTACCTGCTCACTTGAAGGAGAAACAGAAACCATACGCAGCAAAGGGTATATACGATTGGATAAACAGTTATCACAGTTTTAGTGCCGGTTACAAGTTTGGTCTCACCGATATTATATCATGCATAATAACCCCGCAAGATGTTGCAGAGCAGTATGTCATCAGGCACTATCCGCGTAATAAATGGTACGATGACGGCTTCACGCCCGAATACAAAGAGCTTGCCGCCGTCGAGTATCAGGGTAGTATGCCCGCCGTGCTTTACAGCTTCTCGCAGAACGAAAACGGGTACAATGAGATGTTGAGGGATTTCGGCGACTTCTTCCGTCGCAAGCCGGGCGAGAAGGTAAGGGGGCTCGAAGTAACACAAAACAGTGAGAATAACGGAAAGCGTTTTGTCCAGCTATGGGGCGAAGGAGACATTCTGATGTGCATCTATGACTCTCCAGCCGAGAAGTATTGCCACATGAGCATAATAGTTGGCGGTGTGAGCGGCTTTGAACAGGCTGTAAATGAATATTGCTTCGGCGGCGAAAAGGATTTTGCAAAACGGTACAATATTGTAATAGACAGCGACCTCAGCAATAACTCATACGGAATACACTTTGTCAACGATGAATACTTCTATGCCGGGAAGTCGCACAAGAACGGCTTGCACATAGATTTTGGCTATGCAAGGAAGTTCT
>JAUNQV010000174.1 GCA_030535995.1 Bacteroidales bacterium | reverse complement strand
TAAATATAAAAAAATGCGTATATTTGCAAATTAGCAATGCTACGGCAAGTTCAATGATTGTCAAAATTGCAAAAATATATAGACATTGACAAAACAAACATTCGAGAGATGGCCGATAAACCACAAAAAACGAACAAGCAGACATTGGGCAACTACACCTTCAGCGAGATAGCATATATATGCATTTCGCATTGGTATTGGTTTGTTATATGTGCAGCAATAACTCTTTCATATACAATATACAACATTGTAACTACCCCACCGGTATATACCCGCCATGCCGAAATTCTGATAAAATCTGGCAAGAAAGGATTCAGCATAGACGAACAGATGGAAAGTTTCGCCAGCATGGGCACATTCCGTCCGGCAACAAATGCCACAAACGAAATATACACATTCCGTGCCCCCGAAACAATAATGGAAACAGTCAAAAGATTGAGGCTGTACATACAATACACCACAGACGGCACACTGTACCCTATAACAATTTATGGCGAGGATGTTCCTGTATCGGTAAACCTTTGCGATATGGGTATTGAAATGCAAGCAGCATTCGACATGGACATAAACCCCGACAGAAGTTTCAGATTATATAATTTCAAAGGAGGGAAAGAGGATACCGCCGAAGCCGTTAACGGCAGTTTCGAAAACGATTCCGTAATACTTGTAGCATCACCTTTAGGAGATATCATCCTGGAGAACAATGCCCGTTGCCCGGTTGAGAAGAGCACCACAATACACATCTCGCAGATAGGCATACACACCGCAGCGGCTATTTATGGAGGCAGAGTTTCATACTATTCGGGCGAGGAAGAGAATGAACTTATAAAATTATCTATAAGCGACAATTCTATAGAAAGAGCCGATGACATTCTCGAAACCCTGATAGCCGTTTATAACGAGAACTGGGTAAAGGACAAGAACAAGGCTGCCGAAGGAACCGGAACATTCATAAACGAACGACTGCAGGAGATAAGCGGCGAGCTCGACATAATTGAGAACAACATATCTTCATACAAGAGCGACAATCTCCTTCCCGACCCCACAGCACAGGCAAGCATGCACATATCAAAAGAGAAGGAGATAACCAAAAAGATAAACAGCCTCCGCAACGAGCTGGAAATGGGAGAGTTCATTCTGTCAAGCATCAGAGACAAGGCAAGAGGCAACAACCTCCTGCCGATAAATTCGGGGTTAAACAGTATGAACATAAACACCCAGATTGCATCGTACAACACTGCAATGATTGAGCGCAACAACCTGGTCAGCAAGAGCAGTATAAACAACCCTGCCGTAAAGGACATGGACATTACCCTCTCTTCAATACAGGCATCCATCATTTCATCGGTAGAGACCTATCTGCGCACCCTGCGCACACAAATATCCGTTCTTGAACGCGAAAGAGGCAGCATTCAAGGTGCCATAGCCAAGAACCCCGAACAGACAACATACCTTGCAAGCGCAGAACGTGAGCAGGAGGTGAAAGAGAAGATATACCTTTTCCTGCTTCAGAAACGCGAAGAGAACCAGTTGTCACAGGCATTCAACGCATACAAAACACGCATAATAACACCACCGACAGGAAGCCTGGAGCCCACTGCTCCGGAAAAGAAAAAAGCGATAACCAATGCATTGCTGCTTGGCTTGCTCGTGCCGGCTGTCATTCTCGTCATAAAGGAACTTTCCAACACCAAGGTGAGAGGACGCAAAGACCTTGAGAACATGGCAACACCCATTGTCGGCGAAATTCCGCTCATAGAAAACAACGAAGTAAAGAACAACAACAAGAAGAAAGGGAACAGACGAAACGAGAAACTGATAGTTGCAGTTGAAGACGGAAGCCGCAATATAATTAATGAAGCGTTTAGAGTCTTGCGCACGAACATTGAGTTCATGACAAGGGAACGCCCGAACAACACAATCATCTACACCTCTTTCAACCCTATGAGCGGCAAGACATTCTGCATACTGAACACCGCGATTAGCCTTGCCATAAAAGGAGAAAAAGTACTTCTTATCGATGGCGACATGCGTCACGCATCGCTATCGGCCTATGTAGGTTCCCCCGACAAAGGTTTGAGCAAATACCTCACCAAAGACTACGAAACCGCAGAAGAGGTTACACTCAAAGATGAGACATACAGCAACCTTCACATTATACCGGCCGGCGCTACCCCACCAAACCCTACGGAGTTGCTCGAATCAAACAGGTTCGAAAGCCTCATCACGGAAATCAAAGATAAATACAAGTATATTTTTATCGACTGTCCGCCTATTGAAATTATTGCCGACACACATATCATTGAGAAATATGCCGACAACACATTCTTCCTTGTACGTTCAGGGCTATTGGAACGCTCTATGCTGAATGAGATTGAAGAGCTCTACCGCGGCGACAAATTCAAGAACCTCTCAATAATTCTCAACGGAGTCGATACCAAAGGAAATAAATATGGATACC
>JAUNQV010000084.1:8282-9099 GCA_030535995.1 Bacteroidales bacterium | reverse complement strand
TGATATTTGTCAAATGGATGTTTGTTTCAGAGTCTTGTTCGGGTGTTTTTATGTTTTATATGAATGTCGGGTAGTATGTGAATGTAAGACAAATCCCCCGAAAGTTTCAGCTGAAACTTTCGGGGGATTTGTATATAGTCGCTTCTAAAGAATTACTTCAATGCTTCAAACAGTTTCTCCCATTCGTCGCACAATGCCTGCATCGATGGGTATACCAGGCTTGCGCCGGCATCGGTGAGCACCTTGTCTTTCAGCGGGCCAGTGTTTGCCGCTATGGTAAACAGCCCTGCAGCAACACCCGCGGTAACGCCGAGCGGAGCGTTCTCTACCACTATCGCCTCATTCGGCTTGAGCCCTCCGCGTTCCAGAGCCAGCAGGTAGGGGTCGGGGTAGGGCTTGCCGCGTTTTACGTGGAAACTGCTTATGATGTGGTTCTCGGCGAAGAGCCCGGGAAAGTTGCTCTGTATGCGGTCGAGCAGGGTAGGGGTTCCGCTGCCGGTGACAATCATAGGGGTGAGGCCACAGGCCTTTACCTTCTGTACCAGCTCGAATGCGCCCTGCATACGTGGGGTAGGAGGGTAGGTGTCAAATATTTTGCATTTCTCCTTGCATAGGAAATCTATCAGTTCCTGTGTGGCAGGTTTGCCGAACTGGGCAAGGCTTGCTGTGTTTATGGTGTCGGCACCGGTGCGGCCTTCGTTCATGTAGACATCTTCGCGGCTGAAGTTGAACCCCGCATCGGTCATCACCTTTGACCATGCATCGGCGTGGTAGGGCATGGAGTCGAACAGCACACCGTCCATGTCTAACAATACAG
>JAUNQV010000084.1:0-8232 GCA_030535995.1 Bacteroidales bacterium | reverse complement strand
ACGCAACTGCAAGGCATTGTGGCCTTGCAGTTGCTTATAGTTTTCAATTGCTTTATTGTAATCCATTAAAGACTTTCAGAATTTGGTTTTGTTTGTCAATTAAGGAGATCCCTCCGCTTTGCGTTCGGGATGACAAGTTTTCCGTTTCAGAGTCTTGCACGGATTGCCTTGCTCTCCTCTTCGTATCCCGGCTTGTCGAGGAGTGCAAACATGTTCTTCTTGTACGCCTCTACACCCGGCTGGTTGAAGGGGTTCACACCAAGTATGTAACCGCTTATTCCGCAGCCAATCTCAAAGAAGTAGAGCAACTGGCCAATGTAGTAGGCGTTGAGCTCGGGGATTGAGATGCGTATGTTGGGAACACCGCCGTCAACGTGTGCAAGCTGGGTGCCGAGTTCTGCCATCTTGTTAACCTCATCGACATGCTTGCCGGCAAGGAAGTTAAGGCCGTCGAGGTTCTCCTCGTCACTTGGAACTGTGAGTGAGCTGTTGGGCTTCTCGATAGATAGTACTGTCTCGAAGATTGTGCGCTCACCTTCCTGAATCCACTGACCCATTGAGTGGAGGTCGGTTGTGAAGTCTACCGATGCGGGGAATATGCCTTTGTTCTCCTTGCCCTCGCTCTCGCCGTAGAGCTGCTTCCACCACTCCGATGTGAAGTGAAGCTTCGGCTGGTAGTTCACGAGAATTTCTATCTTCTTGCCATCGGCGTAGAGTGCATTGCGTGTAGCTGCATACATTGCTGCAATGTTCTCCTCAAAAGGAACTTCGGGAGCGCAGTTCTTCTCCATATCGCATGCACCGTTCACAAGTGCCTCAATATCGAAGCCTGCAACAGCGATGGGCAACAAGCCTACCGGAGTGAGTACAGAGAAACGGCCACCCACGTTGTCGGGGATGATGAAGCTCTTGTAACCCTCCTTGTCGGCTGTGATGCGTGCAGCACCCTTTACAGCATCGGTGATGGCTACGATAACCTTGCTTGCTGTCTCCTTGCCACGCTGCTCCTCACACTGTTTCTTGAGAAGGCGGAACGCCAAGGCTGTTTCGGTTGTTGTGCCCGATTTTGAAATGTTGATTACACCGAACTTCTTGCCCTTGAGGTACTCTGTGAGTTCGAAGAGGTAATCTTCGCTTATGTTGTGTCCTGCGAATATCACACGTGGGCCATTGTTGTCGCCCAGGAGTGCTGCGAAGTTGTTGCTGAGAGCTTCGATGACTGCGCGTGCACCAAGGTAGCTTCCGCCAATTCCGGCTACAACTACAACCTCGCAGTTCTCGCGCAGTGTCTGTGCTGTTGCCTTGAGCTCCTCGATGTGCTCCTTTGTGATGGAAGATGGCAGGTGCAACCAACCCAGAAAATCGTTGCCGGGTAGTGTTCCCTCTTCAAGAGCCTGCTGCGCTCTCTTTACCTGTGGCTCAAGAGCCAAAATCTGTTCGCGTGAGACAAAGCCTGTTACTTTGTCAATGTTGAGTGTTATATTTTTCATATCTTTTTTATTAATTACTTTATGTATTTTTGAGATTCTTCACTCGTGTTCTGGATGACAAATTTTGAATAGTGTCATTTCCCGGGCGAGCTCTCAACAACACGTCCGAGCAAAGCGAAGAATCTGAATTTCAACAATTACTTGAATGAATCTGTCAAAAGTTTAATCTCAATTACCGGTGAAATACCCTCGTACAGTATATTGTAAACAGCGTCGATGATGGGAGTGTTTATGCGGTAGTGTTCATTGATTTCCTTGATACACTTTGCCGCATAGTAACCCTCGGCAATCATCTCCATCTCTATCTGTGCGTTCTTTACTGAATAACCTTTGCCTATCATGCTTCCGAATACACGGTTGCGGCTGAACTTCGAGTAGCCGGTAACAAGCAGGTCACCCATGTACACAGAGTCGTGTTTTGTGCGCTCAATGGGGTGTACCACATTGAGGAAACGGTTCATCTCAATGGCAGCATTTGACATCAGTACAGCTTGGAAATTGTCACCATACTTGAGTCCGCTGCATATTCCGGCAGCAATGGCATAGATATTCTTCAGTACCGAGCCATACTCAATACCAACGACATCATCGCTCACCGAGGTCTTTATGAAACTGTTGCCCAGTTTCTTTGCAAACTGCTTGGCGTGGTCGATGCTGGAGCAACCTACCGTGAGGTATGAAAGACGCTCCAGCGCAACCTCCTCGGCGTGGCATGGGCCGGCAATGGCTGCGATATTCTCGTATGGCACCTTATATACTTTATTGAAGTATTCCGAGATAATAAGGTTCTCGTCGGGTACAATACCTTTGATGGCGTTTACTATGAACTTGTCCTCCAGGTCGGCTTTTAGCTTCTTGAGGTGGTTCTTGAGGTACGGCGAAGGGGTAACGAACACCAGAATATCACTCTCCTTTACAATCTTGTTTATGTCGGAGGAGAAGTTTATTCTGTCGGTGTCGAATTTCACAGCCGAGAGGTATGCCGGGTTGTGCCCTAAACGCTTGAAGTCCTCAATGCGGTCGTCGCGTCTTATGTACCAGTTGATGGTTTCGACATTATTGAGTATTATTTTGGCAATTGCTGTTGCCCAGCTGCCGCCTCCCATGATGGCAACCTGTTTGTTCGATAGTTCCATAGTATTGATGTTTTGTTGGTTAACCCAGTTTCTCAATCCACGCTGCAACGTCGTTTACCGAAGGATTGGTGTAGCCGAGCTTGAACTTCTTGTTGATACCGCCTATCTCCATCTGTATCTTCTGCGCATTGCCTCCCTTGAGGTCGTTGACAAGGTTGTAGCCTGCCTTGTGAAGTACAGGAACCCACTCCTCGGGAACACCGATTGCTGCAAATGCTGCCGCGTTGTCTTTGGGAACTTTCTTCTCGGGGCGCATCTGCGGGAAGAAGAGTACCTCCTGAATGGTGGTCTGCCCTGTCATGAGCATAGCCAGGCGGTCCATACCTATACCCATACCCGATGTAGGTGGCATGCCGTACTCAAGAGCGCGTACAAAGTCCTTGTCTATGAACATTGCTTCGTCGTCGCCCTTCTCGCTCAGGCGCAACTGCTCCTGGAAACGCTCTGCCTGGTCAATGGGGTCGTTGAGTTCGCTGTATGCGTTGCAGAGCTCCTTACCGTTCACCATAAGCTCAAAGCGCTCGGTGAGGTCGGGGTTTTCGCGGTGACGCTTGCAGAGCGGTGACATCTCAATGGGGTAGTCGGTGATGAAGGTGGGCTGTATGTAGTTACCCTCGCAGAACTCGCCGAATATCTCGTCGATGAGTTTGCCTTTACCCATAGTGTCGTCAACCTCCATCTTGAGCTCCTTGCATATTGCGAAAATCTCCTCTTCGCTCTTGCCGTTGAGGTCGTAGCCGGTAAATTCCTTAATGGAATCGAGCATTGTCACACGGCGGAAAGGTGCCTTGAAACTGATAGTGTGCTCACCTACCTGAACCTCTGTCGTGCCGTTCACATCATGCGCAATCTTTTCGAGCATCTGCTCTGTGAAGCACATCATCCAGTTATAGTCCTTGTATGCAACATAAATCTCCATGCAGGTGAACTCTGGGTTGTGGGTGCGGTCCATACCTTCGTTACGGAAGTTCTTCGAGAATTCATAAACACCCTCGAAACCGCCTACAATGAGGCGTTTGAGATAAAGCTCGTTTGCAATGCGCAGGTAAAGCGGAATATCGAGTGCGTTGTGGTGTGTGATGAAGGGGCGTGCCGCAGCACCGCCGGGAATAGACTGCAATACCGGTGTCTCAACCTCCATGTAGCCTTTTGAGTTGAAGAACTCGCGCATTGAATTGTAGATTTTGTTGCGCTTGATGAAAATCTCCTTCACATCATCATTTACGACAAGGTCTACATAGCGCTGGCGATAACGCAGTTCGGGGTCCTCGAATTTATCGTATGCTACACCGTCTTTGTATTTTACGATGGGCAATGGGCGAATACTCTTCGAAAGAAGAGTGAGTTCCTTTGCATGTACGGTTATTTCGCCGGTCTGTGTGCGGAACACAAAACCTTTTATTCCTACAAAGTCGCCAATGTCGAGCAGGCGCTTGAAGAGGGTGTTGTACCCCTCTTTGTTCTCTCCCGGACAAATGTCATCGCGTGTTATATATACCTGTATTCTGCCTTTTGAATCCTGCAACTCAATGAATGATGCTTTACCCATCACACGGCGGCTCATCAAACGGCCTGCTATGCATACCTCGCGAGGTTCGCCCTCGTCCTTGAAATTCTCAAGAATCTCTGTCGAGAATGCGTTTGTGGGGTATTCGGCTGCAGGGTAGGGCTCTATTCCCATTCTGCGTAGTTCTGCAAGTGATTCACGGCGTACAATTTCCTGTTCGCTGAGTTCTAGAATGTTCATGTGTCTATATGTTTATTTAATTAGTTTTCTAAAGTAGTCTATGGTGTACTGCAGGCCCTCTTCGAGCTTTATGCCGGGCTTCCAGCCATCCAGTTCGCGGTTGGCAAGGGAGATGTCCGGTTTGCGCTGGCGTGGGTCGTCCTGTGGCAGGGGCTCGAATACAATCTTTGATTTCGAGCCTGTGAGTTCAATGACCTTGCTTGCAAGTTCAAGCATTGTGAACTCTCCGGGGTTGCCTATGTTTACCGGGCCGGTAAAGCTGTCGCGGCTCTCCATCATGCGCACCATTCCCTCTACAAGGTCGTCGACATACTGGAAACTGCGGGTCTGCTTGCCGTCGCCATAGATTGTTATGTTCTCGCCTTTGAGTGCCTGTACAATGAAGTTCGATACGACTCTGCCGTCGTTCATGCTCATGCGTGGCCCGTAGGTGTTGAATATGCGTATAATCTTTATGCGTACATTGTTCTGGCGGTGGTAGTCCATGAAGAGCGTCTCGGCACAACGCTTGCCTTCATCGTAGCACGAACGTATGCCTATAGGGTTTACATTGCCCCAGTATTCCTCGACTTGCGGGTGTATGTTGGGGTCACCGTAAACTTCGCTGGTCGATGCCTGGAGTATTTTCGCCCCGACTCTCTTGGCCAGCCCCAACATGTTCATTGAACCGATGACGCATGTCTGTATTGTCTTTACAGGGTCGTGCTGGTAGTGTACCGGTGATGCAGGACAGGCAAGGTTGTATATTTCGTCAACCTCGGCTGTGTAGGGTTGGGTAATATCGTGGCGCACAAGCTCAAAGTGGTCGTTGCCTATGAGGTGGCGTATGTTGTCCTTGCTGCCTGTGAAGTAGTTGTCGAGGCAGATGACATCGTTGCCGTCGTTGAGCAGTCTCTCGCAGAGGTGTGAACCGATAAACCCTGCTCCTCCTGTTACTAATATCCTTTTCATTGTTGTTCTTTATTCAAATGTTGCACTGCCGGAGCCAATCATATTGCCGTCGACAAATATATATGCGCTGTACTTACCCTTCGGCAGTGTCTCTTCTATGTTCCAGTAGAGTGTCAGCTGCTGCTCCTCACCGGTATATTCGAACTGCTTGCTCATTGAGAATGTTATCTCGCGGTTCTCATATATGAAGGTGTTGCTCTCGCTCTTGGCAAGCGGCTCCTGGTTGGGTTGAAGCATGCGTATGTAGACAATCTTTTCGCCGGTAGAGGAGGTGATGTTCTTTGCAATGGTGAAGCTGACTGCAATCTGCTTCGCACGCTTTATTTTCTCGGTCTCCTTGCCGTTCTTTCTTAACAACGATACCTTTACATCGGTTGCATCGAGCTGTGAGGCGAGTGTTACCTTTTCGCTCAGGGCCTCTTTTTCGTCAGACAGGTCATCAATTCTCTTTGAGGCTTCGCGGTACTGGTTGCGCACTGCAGTGTTCTCTTTCTTCAGCTGTTCGTTCTCGCGGTTAAGGGAATCTATCTGCATTACATAGTTCTTGAGCACTTCACGTATGGTTTTGAGCTCTTTTTTGAGACGGGTAATCTCGGCTGCGCTTGTAGCCTTTGTGCGCTCAAGCTCTTCGAGCAACTGCTGTGTACGTAACTGCTCTTTCTCAAGCTTGTAGCGGAGTGAGTCGTTGTTGATGCGTACCATGAGTTCATCGTATTGCATCTGTGCCGAAGTGAGGTCATTCAGCATCTCTTCTCTCTCCAGGGCCATCAGTTCCTGTGCCTCCCGGTTCTGTGCCTCGCTGCTTCGCAGTGCAAACCATAGGTATGCTCCGCCGGCAAGAGAGAGTAGAAGTACTATGATGAGTGCTATTATTGCTGTACGCTTGTTGTCCTTCATTGTCTTTTGCTTTTTATGTTATTTTGAAAGTTTGCGTATGCTCTCTTTCAGCATTGCTATCTTTTCACTTGCATCCGACTGTTTCTTGCGCTCTATTGCAATGATTTTCTCGGGTGCCTTGTTTACGAAGTTGGGGTTCCCGAGTTTTGCTTCAACGCTCTTGAGGAACTTCTCGTGGTAGGCAAGCTCTTCCTGCATCTTGGCAATCTCGGCATCCTTGTCTATGAGCGAGCCCATAGGTATGGCAAACTCTGTTGTTCCCACGCGGAATGATACTGCGGTATCGTCGGGAGTAGCTGTCTTCTCGATAGCTGTGAGGTTGCCCATCTTTGTGAGTATGCTTTCAAGCCCTGTTACGGGTGATTCGCCTACAATCTGCAGTGCAAGCGGCTCGCGTGGTGAGAGGTTCTTCTGCTGGCGTGTCGCACGTATGTTTGTTGTAACCTCCTTGAATATGGCAATCTTGTTGAGGAAATCACTGTCATATTCTGTTGCAAGGCTCTTGGTGTTCTGCAGCATTATGCTCTCGCCCTCCTTGCGCTCCTTTATGTTCTGCCATAGCTCTTCGGTAATGAATGGCATGAACGGGTGAAGCAGGCGCAGCAGACTGTCGAAGAAACCGAGTGTAGCCTCGTATGTGGCTGCATCTATGGGTGAACCGTATGCGGGTTTAATCATCTCAAGATACCATGCCGAGAATTCGTCCCAGAAGAGTGAATAAACATTCATCAAAGCTTCGTTCAAGCGATATTTGCCGAAAAGGTCTTCCAATTCGTTTGCAGCCTTGGCAAGTGTGTCGCCGAAGTATTTTACAGCCAGTTTGCTGCTTTCGGGCTGCTCAATATCGCTGCTCACTTCCCAGCCTTTTACCAGACGGAATGCGTTCCAGATCTTGTTGCAGAAGTTACGTCCCTGTTCGCAGAGGCTCTCGTCGAAGAGAATGTCGTTGCCGGCCGGTGCCGAAAGCATGATGCCCATGCGTACTCCATCGGCTCCGTAACGTGCTATGAGGTCGAGAGGGTCGGGGCTGTTGCCGAGTGACTTGCTCATCTTGCGGCCAAGCTTGTCGCGTACGATACCTGTGAAATATACATTTCTGAAAGGCATCTCTCCTTTGTACTCGTAACCGGCCATAATCATGCGGGCTACCCAGAAGAAGATGATATCGGGGCCTGTCACAAGGTCGTTGGTGGGGTAGTAGTAGCTTATCTCCTTGTTTCCCGGGTCGAGAATTCCGTTGAACAGTGATATCGGCCATAACCATGAGCTGAACCATGTGTCAAGTGCATCCTCGTCGTGGCGTAGCTCTTCGGCTTTTATGTTCTCGTAACCGGGTATTGCTTTTGCAAGCGCGAGTGCCTCTTCGCGGCTCTCTGCCACTACGAATTTCTCATCGGCTCCCTCGGCTGTCGGGAGGAAATATGCCGGTATGCGGTGTCCCCACCATAGCTGACGGCTTATGCACCAGTCCTGTATGTTGGAGAGCCAGTTGTTGTATGTTGTCTTGTACTTTGTCGGGTAGAACTTGAGCTTGTCCTCCATTACCGGCGGCAATGCGATGTCGGCAAAGTGTTTCATGCGCAAGAACCACTGCATGCAGAGGCGTGGCTCTACTGCAGTGTCGGCGTTACGTTCGCTGTATCCTACCTTGTTGTCATAGTCTTCTACCTTTTCAAGAAGACCGGCTTCGGCAAGGTCTTTGGCGATGAGCCTACGAACCTCCATGCGGTCCATGCCGACATAAAGCCCTGCGGCCTCGCTCAAAGTGGCATCGGCGTTGAAAATATCGATAGTCTCAAGGTTGTGGGTCTTGCCCAGCATGTAGTCGTTGGTGTCGTGTGCAGGGGTTACCTTGAGGCAACCTGTTCCGAACTCAATCTCTACATAGCGGTCCTCGATAACCGGGATTACGCGATTAACCAGCGGAACTATAACTTTCTTGCCTTTCAGCCAGCTGTTCTTGGGGTCTTTGGGGTTTATACACATTGCTGTGTCGCCCATGATTGTCTCG
>JAUNQV010000173.1 GCA_030535995.1 Bacteroidales bacterium | reverse complement strand
GAATTTGAAAACTTTTATTTATAAATGTGTTGAAAACTGTTCAAAACCCCAATGATAAATATTAATTAAAAAGTGGTAAAATAATTTGGTCTTTTAATTACGTTGCCGGCTTGTTTTTTAATTCATGAAAACAAAATTAAAATGCCATTTTTTTTGTTTTATTTATTATGTCGTTTTCAACAGGTTATCAACAGTAATCAGTTGATTGTTTATATAGTAAAGAACTTCTTTTTTATAAAGTTACATTAAAATAAATAGTATGTATAAAAGATATAGCGGTGTTTATAAACACCGCTATATCTTTTATTATGTTATAACTGTCAGTTATATATTACGCAAGTTTAGCAAGGGCCTCTTTTATTCGGCGTATAGCTTCAATAATATTTTCGTCGCTTGTAGCATAACTCATTCTGAAACACTCGGGTGCACCGAATGATGTTCCTCCCACAGCTGCAACATGTGCCTCGGTGAGAAGATACATTGCAAGGTCATCGCTGTTGTTGATAACTGTACCGTTGTAACTCTTTCCGTAGAATGAGCTGCACTTCGGGAACAGGTAGAATGCACCCTCGGGAACATTCACTTCAAGGCCCGGAATATCTTTTGCAAGCTTTACAATAAGGTCACGACGGCGCTGGAATGCCTTACGCATCTCTTTAACCGGCTCTTGTGAGCCTGTATAAGCCTCAAGTGATGCCATCTGTGATACCGAGCAGGGGCCGCTTGTGTATTGTCCTTGTAGCTTGTTACAACCCTTTACAATCCACTCGGCAGCTGCAAGGTAGCCTATGCGCCATCCGGTCATTGCGTATGCCTTTGAAACACCGTTGATAATTATTACACGCTCTCTTATTTCGGGGAACTGTGCAATGCTTTCATGCTTGCCTACATAGCTTATATGCTCATATATTTCATCTGCTACTACAAAAATATCCGGGTATTTTACAAGTACATCGGCAAGCTCTTTAAGCTCTTCTTTAGTATACACCGAACCTGTTGGGTTTGATGGTGAGCAGAGGATAAGCATCTTTGTTTTTGGGGTAATTGCAGCCTCTAATTGTGCTCCTGTAATCTTGAAATTCTGTTCAATACCGGCGCTGACAATTACAGGTGTACCGTCGGCAAGTTTAACCATGTCGGGGTAGCTCACCCAGTATGGTGCCGGAACAATAACCTCGTCACCCGGGTTTACAAGTGCCATAATTGCATTGCATACAGCCTGTTTTGCACCGTTTGATACCGAAATCTGTGTCTCTTTGAATTCGAGTCCGTTCTCGTTCTTCAGTTTCTCTACAATAGCCTTGCGAAGGGTAGGGTAGCCGGGAACGGGAGAGTAGCGCGACCAGTTATCGTCTATTGCCTGCTTTGCTGCAGTCTTGATGGCATCAGGTGTGTTGAAATCGGGTTCTCCAACACTCATATTGATTACATCGACACCCTGTGCTTTCAACTCCTGGCTCTTCTGTGACATTGCCAGTGTTGCCGATGGTGCCAATCGGTTTACGCGGTCTGATAGTTTGTTCATTTTATTTTTATGTTATTTATAATTATTCAGATTTAACCTTTCCGTTTTTTACTTTTCAGTTTCAAAATGTAACGTATGCCCCATGCGCTCTGCCTTGGTATGCAGGTAGCGTGAGTTGTATGTATTAGGCTCAATCTCAATACCAACATTCTCTGTAATTGTGAGTCCGTAACTCTCCAATCCGATACGCTTTACCGGGTTGTTGGTAATCAGTCGCATTTTGTGTACACCAATCTTTCGCAGAATTTCGGCACCTACCCCATAATCTCTCTCATCGGCTTTAAAACCTAAACAAAGGTTAGCATCAACAGTGTCCATACCCTCTTCCTGCAGCTTGTATGCACGCATCTTGTTCATAAGTCCAATACCGCGACCCTCTTGGTTAAGGTATACTATAACACCCTTTCCGGCTTTGTCTATGAGTTCCATTGCCTGGTGAAGCTGTGCTCCGCAGTCGCATCGCTGTGAACCGAATATATCACCGGTAATGCAAGAGGAGTGTACCCTCACAAGTATTGGCTCATCCTCATTCCATTCACCTTTTATTAGAGCTACATGTTCAAACCCATTTGATTTCTGACGGAAAGGTATAAGGCGGAAGTGTCCGTGTGCTGTCGGCATGTCTACCTCTTCACCTTTTTCAACAAGTGACTCTTTTTTAAGCCGGTATTCTATAAGGTCTTTAATTGAAATAATCTTGAGATTATTATTTTTAGCTATTTCAACAAGTTGCGGCATTCGTGCCATTGTTCCGTCTTCATTCATTATCTCAATAAGTGCGGCTGCGGGGTAGAGGCCGGAGAGGCGTGCCAGGTCAATACTTGCCTCGGTGTGTCCGGCGCGGCGTAGCACTCCGTTATCCTGGGCATAAAGCGGGTTTATGTGTCCGGGGCGTGCAAATGTCGCTGGTGTGCTTGCAGGGTCGGCAAGAGCCTTGATTGTTGCGGCTCTGTCAGCTGTAGATACTCCTGTAGTACATCCGTCCACTTT
>JAUNQV010000083.1 GCA_030535995.1 Bacteroidales bacterium | reverse complement strand
GACACTCCCGATGACCTTGAACGTGCCAAGGAATTTGCAGCATCGGTAGGCTTTGCTTGGAACGATTGAGAATGAATTTTCCGCCCGAAATTAAACCTATGGAATTCAGCGAGTTGGCATTGCCCGAGTGCAGGGTGATGCCAAACTCTATACCTGTGTATGTAATAGGAGATGGTAACCGTGATGTGGTCCGGTTCGAAATGATTTTCAATGGCGGCTACGCAGTGCAGGACAAACCTCTGCAGGCTACCTTTACCAACCGCATGTTACGCGAGGGAACATCTTCTCTCTCTTCTGCCGAAATATCCCGAAGACTCGATTACTATGGTGCATGGATAGAGAGTTATTCTACACAAGGAGCCAATCATCTGGTGCTTTACTCACTGTCGAAACATTTTTCATCGCTGCTGCAGCTTCTTGAGGAGATTGTTAAGCAACCGGCTTTTCCACAAGAAAATCTCGATGTTGTAAGAAGAAGCGGAAAGGCGCACTTCCAGGTCAATACACAGAAAGTGGATGTTGTTTCACAGCGTTACTTCGAGAACTCGCTCTGGGGCGAGAACCATCCGCTCGGTCACGTTGTCGCATCGGCCGATTACGATGCAATTACAGTTTGTGACCTATGGGAATATTACAACAAAGTATATAACAGCCGCAACTGTACAATATTTCTTTCCGGAGCTGCCGATGCTGCTGCAATAGCATCGGTAACAAATGTCTTCGGATGTGGCGAATGGGGTAGCGGTAGTAAAATTGACAGACTTTTCGCTGTAGAGCCGTTTTCTGAACATGGCAGGCGTAATATTCTTGTTGATAACACATTACAGAGTGCAATAAAAATAGGCTCATTCTCGTTGTTCTCCTCTTCGCCCGATTTTCATAAGCTACGCTTTCTGACAGTCCTGCTGGGTGGCTATTTCGGTAGCCGGCTCATGACGAATATACGCGAGGAGAACGGTTATACCTACCACATTTCGTCTGAAATGGAGGCATACGGCAGCCGCAATGCCTTTATGATAAGCTCCGAGGTGGCCAACGAATATGTAGGGCCCTGCATTGCCGAAATATACAAGGAGATAGACCTGCTGCTCAACGAGCCGGTTTCTCCATTGGAGATAGAACATGTGCGGAATTATATCCTTGGTGAGATGTGTCGTGAGTGCGAGGGGTTGACAGCCCGGGCCGAGGTCTTTGTCAACGCATGGCTGTCGGGCGAGAGTTTTGCCTCCGTCAATGAATATCTCCATGTCGTAAAGAGCATCACTCCGCAGGAACTGATGGAGGTGGCCCGCAAATATCTATGTAAAGAGAAGATGATTGAGATTGTGGCAGGCGTTATATAATATAGTTTAATAAATCCTAAATTATTCTGTATATGGAGTTCGACGAAATTCTAAAAGAGATTAAGGGCTGGTTGAGAAAAATGTTCAGTATGGGCGATGACAAGGCTCCCGGACACGATGTCATATCTGCTATTGAGGCGGGTGTGGATTTTAAAGGGGCCAAGTTGTGGATACTTGTACTTGCGATTTTTGTTGCTTCTTTAGGTTTGAATACAAACAGCGCAGCTGTAATTATAGGAGCAATGCTTATATCGCCATTGATGGGTCCTATTATCGGAATGGGTTTGGGTGTAGGCATAAATGATTTTACACTTTTTAAGCGCGCTGCAAAGAACTATCTTATTGCTACATTGTTCAGCGTTGCTACAGCAACTCTCTACTTTTTGATTACACCCTTCGACGAAGTCCAATCGGAATTGTTGGCCCGTACTTCACCCACTATATACGATGTGGGCATAGCATTATGTGGTGGTCTTGCCGGTATCATTGCGCTCAGCAGCCGCAGCCAGCGCACAGGCAATGTTATTCCCGGTGTTGCTATTGCTACGGCATTGATGCCGCCTTTGTGCACAGTTGGCTTTGGATTGGGTACAGGAAATCTGCTGTATGCGCTCGGCGCTCTTTATCTTTATCTCATAAACACAATATTTATATCGTTGGCAACTTTTGTGGGTGTGGCCTTTGTTATGCGTTATCCCAAAAAACAGTTTGTTGATAAAGCCAATGAAAGACGCGTTAAGCGTATCATCACTTTCATTTGTATCATTACAATAATTCCCAGTCTCTTCATTACCTTTAAAATATTTCAGGAAACAGTGTTTGTGGATAGGTGTCAAGAGTTCTGCCGTAAGGCGGTAAAAGCAAAAGATGCCAATCTTATTTCCAGTGACTTCGACTATAAGAACAAAGCTATACATCTGGTATTTATCGGGAATGAGGTGGATAGCCTCGAAATAGAATATATGTCATCGCTGCTTCCTGAATATGGCTTGGGTGATGTCAAGCTCGATGTTGTACAAGGTGCAAAGAACTTTGATATCGAGAGTATCCGCGGTCTTATCCATACCGAGAAAGATGATGTAATGCTTGCCAAAAGACAATTGGCTGAAAGAGAACAGAGATTAAAGGAGGTGGGCGATAGCCTGAATAATTATACGAATTCGGGCAATTTGTCAAAAACCCTCATGCCCGAACTTCTGTCATTGTTCCCCGGCGTATCATCGGTTTATACCGGAACCGGTGTACAAACTTTTAAAGGCGATTCTTTGATAGCCGACAGCACTGTATGCATGGTGTATGTAGTGTTCAATGGAGATATCTCCCATGAAGAAGAGAACCGAATGAAGCTTTGGTTGAAGACACGTCTGCACAGAGGCGATGTCGAGGTAATTCTTAAACAAAATGAAGATGTTGAACCGGTAAATCCTTTAGGCGAGCCATACAAAAAATAATATATATATTATCAAATTAATTGCTCTTCGTTGCTGTTTTTTCAACTTTGTTATTATCTTTGCGATAAAGCACAGGCCGAAAAGCCTGTCCATGATATAATTTGAACAGCAATGAAACATATATCCATCATATTATTCTTTCTATTTTCCCTTTTGCCAGGTGTCGGTGCACAATCATTTTCCGATGCCATCAAAAAAGGGCTTTCTCCAATTACCGGCTCTGCTGAAGGCGATACTGCCGTGCAGAAAAAAGGCGCAAATGCCGACAAAAAGAATATAGTAGCCCTAACTCTCAAAGACGGCACAGTGTACACCGGCGAGCTGAAAGGCAAGCGCCCTCATGGTCAAGGAAAAGCCATATACAAGAACGGCGATACATACGAAGGCGCATTTGTGAAGGGGAAACGCCAAGGCCACGGAGTGTACCGCTTCAAGGACGGTGAGTGGTACGAAGGCAACTTCAAGGACGATAGACAGCATGGCGAAGGAAAGTATCATTTCTCCGACGGAAAGGTATATTCGGGAAATTGGGAGAATGATTTCCAGCATGGCTATGGCCGCATGGATTATCCCAACGGCGATTTCTATGTCGGTTCGTGGGCAGAGGATATGCGTAGCGGCTCGGGCAGTTACTTCTACTCGACAGGCGAGTCGTACAGCGGAGAGTGGCGCGAAGACAAACGTAGCGGAATGGGAACATTCATCTGGAGCGATAACAGCAAGTACATAGGCCGGTGGAAAAATGATATGCGCAATGGCGAGGGAACATTCACCTCGGCCGACGGTGCAACGTATACAGGTTCATGGCTCGATAACAAGTGTAGCGGACAAGGAAAATTCACATCGGCCGACGGCGATATGTATGAAGGCTCTTTCAAGAACGGTTTGTGGCATGGCAAGGGAAAATTCACGGGAATAGACAGCCTTGTATATGAAGGCAACTTTGTCGAGGGGAAAAAGAGCGGCCACGGGTATATGTATTTCCCGAACGGTGCTACATACGCCGGCAATTGGGAGGAGGATGTGCGTAGCGGAAAAGGAATATACACTTGGGCCAATGGCGATGTCTATGAGGGCGACTGGCTCAACGATACAATGCATGGACAGGGAATTCTGCGCTTGAGCAGCGGCATAAAGTACAAGGGCGGTTTTGTAAACGGCCTTGAGCACGGTGCCGGCGTGGCTGTCGACAAGGATGGAACACGATATGAAGGTACATTTGTCGAGGGACAACGCAACGGCAAATTCATCGTTAAGTCTTCCGACGGAAAAGTAATCCGCGAGTGTATATACAATTTAGGACATCTTGAACAATAAACTTATAACTATGATTTTAGACCAGCTCGAAAATTTAGAGAAATATGTCTCGTTGAGCCCCAATTTCCCGAAAGTACTTGAGTTCATAGCCAACAACGACCTCTCTGCATTGGCTGTTGGCCGTAACGAAATTTGCGGTGACCGGGTGTTTGCCAATGTTATGGAGGCAAAACCCCGTACTAAAGAGGAATCCCCGGTTGAAATACACCGCAGGTATATCGACATACAGATACCGCTTACTGCCGATGAGGTAATGGGGTATACACCACTTGCAGAGCTCCCTGCTCCCGATTATGTAGAGGCCAACGATGCTGCACTTTACCCGGTAGGCATGCCTGCACGTGACTATTTCAATGTAAAAAGAGGCCAGTTCGCGATATTCTTCCCGCAGGACGGCCATGCACCGGCAATAACTCCGGTGCCATTGAAAAAGATAATATTCAAAGTAGCAATTCAGTAATAACCATAAATTCAGTAACAATGCTTAAACTTGTAGAACGCGACGCTTATTTGGCTCCTTATGGCCTTGACATTGAAGGCAGACACCGTTACTTCTTGCAAAGGGAGAAAGAGTTGACAAAGAACGGCCGACAGACACTGTCGGATTTCGCTTCGGGTTATCTGTATTTCGGCTTGCATAGAACCTCTTCGGGGTGGATATTCCGCGAATGGGCTCCAAATGCCACTAAAATTGTACTGATAGGAGATTTCTCCAACTGGGAAGAGCGCCCCGAGTATGAACTTAAGCAGCTTGCCGGTGGTGTTTGGGAGCGCAGGATGCCCAAGAAAGCCCTTTCTCACGGACAACACTACAAGATGAAAGTCTATTGGAACGGTGGCTGTGGCGAGCGTATACCGGCGTGGGTTCGCCGTGTAGTACAGGACGATGCCACAAAAATCTTCAGCGCACAGGTATGGGCTCCCGAGGAGGAGTATCAATTCAAGAACAAGAAATTCACTCCCAAACGCACTCCATTGCTCATATATGAGTGCCACATAGGTATGGCACAGGAGGAGGAGAAGGTTGGTACATACCGTGAGTTCCGCGAGAATGTATTGCCTCGCGTGGCTGCCGACGGTTATAACTGCATACAGATAATGGCGATACAGGAACACCCCTATTACGGCAGTTTCGGTTACCATGTATCGAGTTTCTTCGCTGCATCATCACGCTTCGGTACACCCGAGGAACTTAAAGAGCTCATAGATGCTGCACACGGCATGGGCATTGCTGTTATCATGGACCTCGTACACTCACACGCTGTGAAGAACGAGAATGAGGGTCTTGGCCTGCTCGACGGCGACCCGGCACAGTATTTCTACGGCGATGACAAACGTATACACAGTGCATGGGATTCGCTCTGCTTCGACTACGGCAAGAATGAGGTGGTACACTTCCTTCTTTCGAACTGCAAATATTGGCTCGAAGAGTTCAAGTTCGACGGTTTCCGCTTCGATGGAGTTACCTCTATGATATACTACAGCCACGGCCTTGGTGAGGCATTCTGCGGATACGGCGATTACTACAATGCCGGACAGAATGGCGATGCTATTTGCTACCTCACACTTGCCAACCGCCTTATTCACCAGATTAATCCAAAGGCAATAACAATTGCCGAAGAGGTTTCGGGCATGCCCGGTCTTGCTGCTCCCATCGAGGACGGCGGTTACGGCTTCGACTACCGCATGGCAATGAATATCCCCGATTTCTGGATAAAGATAATAAAGGAACGCAAGGACGAGGACTGGAAACCCTCGGAAATCTTCTGGGAACTCACCAACCGCCGCAAGGACGAAAAGACAATATCATACGCCGAGAGCCACGACCAGGCACTGGTGGGCGACAAGACAATCATCTTCCGCCTTATCGACTCCGACATGTACTGGCACTTCAACCGTGGCGACGAGACATATATGGTTTCACGCGGTATTGCACTCCACAAGATGATACGCCTCATGACTGTAGCTACAATGAACGGCGGTTATCTCAACTTTATGGGTAACGAATTCGGCCATCCCGAGTGGATAGACTTCCCACGCGAGGGCAATGGCTGGAGCCACAAGTATGCACGTCGCCAGTGGAGCCTGGTCGATAACCCCAACTACAACTACACGTTGCTTGGCGAGTTCGACAAGGCCATGATTGACCTGGTAGGCAATGTACGCAATTTCCAGAACCGCCCCGTGCAGGAGGTATGGCACAACGATGGCGACCAGGTGCTGGCATTCTCGCGCAAAGACCTTATCTTTGTCTTCAACTTCAGCCACAACCGCTCGTTTACCGATTATGGCCTGCTTGTTCCCGAAGGCTCATATTCGATTGTGCTCAATACCGATGCCGAGCGTTTCGGCGGCAATGCTCTTGTCGATGACACTCAGACACACTTTACACAATATGACAAACTTCACGCACGTCGCAAGAAGGGTTGGCTCATGCTTTATCTGCCTGCCCGCACTGCACTTGTGCTGAAAAAGAACAAAGAGTAAATGAGAAATAACGAAGAGAGACGCTTGCAAAGAGTAGTGGCATATTCATGTGCCACACTCTTTGCTCTGTTTTCATTTTTCTTTATAGCAAAGTATCAGGCAGCCCTGCTTGAGCTTCTATACGATAACCTGGCTACAGGCAAGCTCGGGTTCAACCCCTACGTTGCCGGAGCTGTTGTCTCTGTTGCGCTCACCCTGCTTGCGGTGTGGCTCAACAGAATTGCGAAGTTCCAGCGTGAGTGGACTGCAATGGCCTATCTGCCCTCCACGCTTCTTCTGGCTTTCATAACAGATATCGACCGCACAATCTACACCGGTGGCTGGTCGCCATGGGGGTGGGTAACCATCTTTGTTGTAGGGCTGTTTGTGTACATGTTCTTCTCGTTTATATTGCGCCGAATACTTTTCGAGAAAATCAAGAATGCTGCAATGAGTGCCAATAGGGTACTGTGGCGCAATCTCTTGCTGTTTGTGCTTCTATTTTGCCTTTGCGGAACCCTTTCCAATGGCGAGGAGAATTTCAAGCGCGAGGCTCTTGTCGTTTCCTATTATAAGAAAGGTGATGCAGATGCTGCGTTGAAGGTGGGATACAAGTCCTTGGATGCTTCACAGCAACTCACGGCTATGCGTGCATATATCCTTGCCGGCGAGGGGCTTTT
The DNA here is from genome assembly GCA_030535995.1 of Bacteroidales bacterium. Lineage (GTDB taxonomy): Bacteria > Bacteroidota > Bacteroidia > Bacteroidales > Bacteroidaceae > HGM04593. The sequence continues at coordinate 2,102 of JAUNQV010000083.1, read as the reverse complement.
GGGTGAGCGTGTTTTTGAATATCCCCAGCTCTATGCCTCCTCGGGGCTTCTTCCTGCTGCAGTGCAGACATCGGCTCTCTCTCCCGACTCGGTCTATTCGATGCTTGGTATTGCCCCTGTTGCGGGGAAGAGTGCAATGCAGCTTCTCGAAGATGCAGCAAAGGGCGACAGAGTGAAACCTCTATTGAAGGATTATTACCTGACGGCACTTCTGCTCGATAAAAGACTCGTCGAGTTCAAGGAGCAGCTTTCCCGTTTATACCCCGAAGCTTCTGCCGATAGTCTTCCAAAGCACTATCGTGAAGCTTTGCTGTTGCATGCCGAAATTGACGGAAACAGTTCACTGTCATTGAGCAGCGATACTCTTTTCCAGATGTTCGACAGTCTGAAGAGAATAGAGAACAGCTACGACGATGTCTTTGTACGCGGTAACTATGTACGCAAGAGTTTCGGTCGCACATATTGGTGGTATTTTCTTTATGGATATTGATTTGTTTCGCTGAATATGGAAGCAGCATTTAAAGAAAAAGAAAAACTTTTCACCGGGAGCTACATTTTTATGTGCCTGGCGAACTTCCTCACTGCGTTTTCTTTCTTTCTGTTGGTACCTACGCTGCCGTTCTACCTTGTAGAGAGGTTCAATATTGCCCCCGATGTCGTGGGGCTTGTCCTCTCATGCTACGTGATAGCAGTGCTGCTCATACGCCCGTTTGCAGGCTTCGTTGCCGACTGCTTTGAGCGCAGAAAGGTCTATGTGCTCTCCTATCTGGCCTTTGCCACATTGTTTTTGGGGTATTTCTTTGTAGGTGCAAGCATAATGCTGTTTGTAGCGCTTCGGGTGCTCCATGGCTTTGCTTTCGGGGCATTGAATACCACAGGAAACACTCTTGTCATTGATATAATGCCATCGTCGCGCCGTGGCGAGGGGCTCGGCTATTTCGGAGTGACAAATAATCTTGCAATGGCTTTCGGCCCTATGACAGGCCTCTTTATAATATCAAGCGGCAATTACACATTGCTCTTCTCTGCAGCTCTTGCAGCTGCATTTGCAGGTTATTTTATGGCTCTGTCGATAAAGGTCAAGAAAAGGCAACCCATTGCCATCACCGGCAAGGTGCTCTCTATCGACCGCTTTCTGCTTGTCGAGGGAATTCCTGCCTCACTGGCATTCTTCATGTTGGCAATTCCTTACGGAATGACCTCAAGCTACATGGCTATATACGCCAAAGAGGTGGGCATTGTGCATGGTGTAGGAATGTTCTTTACCGTTCAGGCTGCCGGGCTCATTGTCTCCCGTCTTATCTCGGGGAAAGAGGTGGACAAAGGCCGTATTACCCAAACAATATCAAAAGGTATTGCAATAGCTCTTGTAGGAGTGGTGGGGGAGGCTCTTCTCTCCTTTGCGGCAGCCCACAGCATTGAAGCCGGATATATGCTTTATTTCCTTTCGGCATTCCTTGTCGGTTACGGCTTCGGTACAATATTCCCGGCTTTCAATACTCTTTTCATAAACATGGCTCCTAACTCGCGCCGTGCAACAGCCAATGCAACCTACCTCACCGGATGGGATGTGGGAATTGGTGCCGGAATATTGCTTGGCGGTGCAATGTCGGTCAACGGGTACACCGAGAGTTTCCAGTTCGGTGCAATACTTGTTCTGGCAGCCATGATATATTTCTATGCATACGTTTCAAAGCATTTTCAAAGACACCGTTTGAGATAAGATATTTCGTAGTAAAAAAATACCCGATAATAGAAAATATTACATTTTTTGTATTTTTATTGGTAAATTCATTTGTTTATAGAAAAATTATTGAATATATTTGCAATGCTCTCAATAAAAAAAGAGCAAATGATAGTATAGTTTTTTCTTAGTTGTTTAGTAAATGTTGGAAGTATCTCTTTGTGAAAAGGGGTACTTCTTTTTTGTAAAAAAAGAAGTACCCCTTTAGACGACACTTGCAGCAACAGGTCAAGCGCAGTGTGGCACAGTCACACCGCTTGGGTTGCAGACAGCAAGTGGAGTCAAAAGGGTAAAAAAAAGAAGCACCGCTTTTCAAACTGAAAACTGAAAACTGAAAGCGGAAAGGTGAAAACTGAAA
>JAUNQV010000082.1 GCA_030535995.1 Bacteroidales bacterium | reverse complement strand
TATGTGAGTACCGTCATCTGTATTGGGGTATAGACGCTCGCCTGAAGCATTGTACTCCTTGTACATCCAATACATCTTTGCAACATCGTCGCTGCTCTTACTACCAAGTTTATAGTACCTGTAGGCACCTTCGCATTGTACGGGAGTCTTCAAAATTTTACCGTAGATAATCGCATCCTTATCAACTGCCGACTGAACATCGTCGGGCAGGTTGGCATCTTCGGTTGTGTACTCGAATTCATACTCGGCTGTAACAACATTCTCATCCTCAATATATACAACTACCGGAGTGCGGGCAGGAATTATTGTACCGTGCCTTGAACTGTCGAGTTTGTCGGCTACACGAACAAGTTCAACTGCAGTACCGTCCACATCAACGGCTGTGAAAGCACCTACACCATCGGGCACGACAACGCTGTATGGCAAATAAAGCGAAGAGAACTTCTTTGTAATCTTGACTTTGAACTTGATATCGGCATTATCCACCTTCTGGAAGTACCAGTCGGTTGACCAGTTTGTATTCTGAGCATTATTATTGTTGCCAGCCCTGTTAAATAGCGCTTCACCCTTTGAATTCCACAATTCATTTGTAAGCGACATGCTGTTATTACTTTCGGCAATACGTTTAGCACCACTTACAGAAGCATCATCGTCAACAACAAACTTTGTTGCATTTTCCTTTACGGCTCCAGCATTTGTCTCTATAATGGTATAATCCCATCCTAATGTGGCTGTACCAAGAGCACTTACAAATTCGTATGTACCATCTTCGTTAGCCTTGCACACCCACAGGTCGGATTTATCCTCTGCTGGAGTTGTGGGGAAAGTAATCGCAGCATTGCTGTTTGCAATATAATGGTACTTTTCGCCCGTGGTATTTGTAATGAGGTTCATAATGCGGTACACAGCACCATCCTCAAGCGCATGGGAATCAGTTCTGGTTGTCAACGCTTTCTTCTGGGCAAAGAGTTCATTATAGGCCGCGACATATTGTTCCTCTGTTCCATTTGCAAAATTCACATACTCGCTTGCAGCATCGTATGCAGCATTATATTGCTCGGCATTGCTGAAATATCCAGGCGCATACACCTCCGGTTCCTTCTCAAGCGGATCATAGCAGTCTTTCAGCACCGAATATGCATCGGCAAGCACAAAGCGGAACATTGAACCGCCGTCCGTACTTGTTTGTGAATTATAGAAACCCATCTTATTACCAGAACCGCTATGATTACTGAAATAGTAATAGGTGTCGCTTCCATTATTCATCTTAATATTGTACCATTCTTTATCTGCTATCTGGTTTATCTCCCAGTTATAGCTGTAACCCTCCGTAGCGGGCTCCTGAGCTGAAACCTTTCCAGTACCCTCGCTGAAACTGTTTGTGGCAAGAGCCTTGCCGCCTGCAGTCGCGGGCAATATAAGTACATCGCCATAACTGTTTTCATCAGTTCCTTGCATAAAATACCAATTTTGCACGGTAGACTCAAAATCAAGATCGGCAACATCTACCTTTGACTCTCCGTCATAAGCGAGCAGATCGACAGCACTATTGTTGAAAGCACGATTGATATAAATTTTGTATAGCACCGGATTATTTACATCGGTAGTGAGTATCACTGGAATATCGCCCAAATTCTTCGCAAGGTTCAAAGCATCATAATCGGCCTGCAAAGCAGCAAGAGCCGCATCATAATCGCTTTCTGTCATATAGTAGTTTGTTGCTACATTATTGGCAGAATTTTTCTCGTTATAAGCAGCCCTGACAAGCGCAGTTGTTACGTTTGTGAAGCCCTCGGCAACTTCAACCGTCGGACATGCAGTAAAGCCGAACTCACTCATCACGAAGTACTTATGTTCAACACCATCGTAAGTTGTAGTACTTTGGTTTTTTGTATTTGTAACCATAAAACGCACATATCGATAGGGTTCGGTCATCTCTATCAGCTCCGACTCGTAAGAAACAGGAGCTGTGCCTGTGGGAAGCCCTGTGAGAGTTTTTAGAGTTACCCACTCACCATCTGTGGTGTTGCAAGCCTGTACAAGCATATCGGTGGGAGCATTATTGCTATTTGCCTGACGACCTGTGTAGCTAAACTTGAACGCAGTAATTTCACTATTCTCGCCCATATCCACGCGGATATAGTGGTCTTCGTTATCATCCTGCTCTTTGCCACCATATGTGGTGTGCAAGTGAGTAGATACGTCGCCATCGAGCAAAGCAGCCACACCAAGCTTGTCATCGTCACCTGCACTGCCATTTGTTGAGTTATCGGCATTGCAGTAAAGGTTTGCTGTACTCAAGGCCGGTGTTACAACTTCTGTTACTGATGCAACCTCTTCAATTAGAGTTTCGGTATCTGCAACAAGGCCGGTAAGGCCTGTGCGGTCACCGGCTTCAACATCAGCCTGAACAATTGTGTTGGCAGCTGTGTAATAACCGTTCAACATATTCTTAACCTCGGTAAGGCGGTCGGTTGTGAGATAGTGCTCTGCTGCATATTCAGCCGACTGCAAAGCTATGCACAACGCATCTAATTCAAGCCCCTCGGCTGTTGTGTAATACTCTTTAAGTACGCGAGTGTGTCCGATAAGCGCATAGAGGTTAAAGTCGGACATATGGAACGAGTGTGCCTCGGAATCAACCGCGAAACGTATGTAACGGTAGGGTGCACCGAGCTCCAATATCTCCGTCAATGACCACTGTGCACGCTGTCCAACAGGCATTCCCTCTGTTATCACTGTAATCTCGGTATAATCTGTACCATTATTGCTACCAAGAACCTTTATTGAAGTGGGACGTTCTGTACTGTGGCCACTATCGCGTGTTGTGTAATCGAACAATAACTTGTCTATTGTTATTCCCTCGCCAAGATCAACTTCCACATATTGAGAGTAGGCAGCTACACTACCATAGTTTGAGCCATAATAACTATCACCGGCTGTGATTGCTGTACCATCGGCATTCTTGTCATAAAGGTTAGCTATGCTACCACTGCTGGTTGATGCAACACTTATATAGAAGTCGCCATCGGCAGTTGTCGACTGCAAAGGCACTGCAACATTCTTGGGCGCACTCTCTTCGGCAATGGTAACCAAAAGGTTGTTCACATTGGCGATAAGTGTTTTAAGTTCATCACGGCCAGCAACATCGGCAGCAACAATGGGGTTAATTGTTGTGTAACTATTGTTCAATGCTTCTTTCACTGTGGCGTACTGTTCCTGGGTGAGATAGTAACGGTCTTTGGCATCCACGGCTGCATCGTAGGCTTCCTGCAATTCGTCTATTGCAATGCCGGCAGCTGCGTAATAGTCGCTGTTATTCTCTGTCTTTCCGTTAATTGTGGAAAGCAATGCTGCGGCATTGGTGATAAGCGCTTCAAGCTCGCTCTTGTCGAAGGTTCCCGAAAGGTTAACGTTGGCATTCTCAATTGTGAGCAATTCGGTATATTTCTCATTGAGAGCATACTTTGCATTGTTCACATCAAGCTGTGTTGCACCGGCATCATCAACAACCAGTTGCGCGGCATCCAATGCATCCTTTACCGCAACAAGCTGTTCGGCGGTGAGAGATGATGTTGCATAGTCGGCATTCATATTGCCGTTGCCATCGGTCATCTTATTATATAAAGTTGTTGCGTTTCCAACAAGAGCAACAAGTTCGTCCTTATTCACCTGAGCCATAGCAGCCTCAAGTGTACGTTTTGCTTCGGTGAGCTTTGTTATCTGCGCCTCAAGCTGTGCAAGTGTAGGATTCGATGTCTCGGCTGCCATTAAATGCGAATCTCTGCTTGTGTTGTAGGTAGAGTACAGCAAATCTTCGCTCACAATGCCATCGTATTCGGTGTCTATGGTTATCACATCTTCAACAGTGCTGAAACCGAATTCTGACATAACGAAGAATGTAGCACCACCGCCTTCTACGCCGGTAACTTTAAAACGGACGTATTTATAGGCTGCGCTCATAGTTATGATTTCCGACTCAAATGCCTCAGCATTTGTATTTTGATCGGGGTTTGGCAAACCATCGGCTGTTGTAAGGGTTTTTATTGAACTATATGTACCATTCTCCTCGTTACAACCTTCTATTTCTATTGTTGTCGGACAGTTATTACCATTATCGCGGGTTGTATAATTAAACTTGAACCTCTTCACAGTTGAGCCGTCACCCAGATATACTCGTAGATAATGGGGCGGGTTTACAGCAGTTCCACTACTGTAGTTAGTATGCAAAAAGGTAGTAATTTTTCCATCGGTCAGATTATGAACATATCCATTGGCCGATGTATCAGCGCCATCAGCTGTAGGACCACAGTCATCAGCTCTCACCTCGTTACAGTATAGATTATCGGTCGTCAATGCAAGTTGAGTGATTTTTGAAGTCTCTATGGTACCCACAGAATTAACAACAACGTCGGTTTCACCGGCAAGAGTTTTAAGTTCTTCCTTCTTCTCATCAATAGGTTCTTTATACAATGCATAGAATGTGTCGTATGCAGTTTGCAAATTATCTTTTGCTGTAGAAAGGTCTGTACCGCTTTCAAGCGCAGTCTTGGCTGTCACTATTGCATTATAGATGGTTTGCATATCTGTTTCTGCAACATAAGCCTGATATTCAGCATCTATCTTTGTGTACAAACTCGGAATACCGAACTCCGCTATATAAAAATACTCGTGACCATTACCGTCGGTTGCTGTACTGTAAGTATCGGTTACCATAAAGCGGAAATAGCGGTACTTGTTGCCGTTTGTAAGTGTAGACGAAGTGTATTCTTTAGAGAATCCATTAGGCAGGCCAGAAGAGATTGTTTCAATTTCCACAAACGTCTCTTTATCATTACTACCCTCAACCTTTATTACTTGTGGATGGGAACCCGAATTGCCATTATGGCGGGTTTTATAATAGAACTGTATTGTAGAAAGAGTATTTCCTTCGCCCAAATCCAAAAGCAGATAGTGATTCAAACCATCGACAGAATTACCACTATAGACTGTATGGAGGAAAGTCTGGTCATTCCCGTCAAGAATATTGTAACCGCTGGCAGGCAAAGATGCATCACCGCCGCTTGTTACGTTGGCGTTGCAATAAAGATAGAAAGGCGCAGAGTCGTCAGTTGTTTGTAAAGCACACGGTATTGCCATACCTACAACATCGACCAATGCTTCGGTTTTTGCAATAAGCGACTGCAACTCGTCGGTTGAAACCAACGACGCACTATTAGGATTTTCAACGGCTGTGAGATACCACTTCGATGGATTGGAAGCTGTACCCCAACCAACAACCTTATTAGATGAATTTTCATGCAGTGCCGGATATTCGTCATCGGGCGACTCCAACATTATTGTCCAGGTACCCACGGGGGTCGATTCCCTCAACACGTACGATACTGCCGAGGCCTCATCGGAAACCACAGACAAATGCCCACTTTTAGCCACCTTAGGCAGATAGGAACCTGTACCATTGGTATTATACACTTTGTATACACCTTCGGTACCTTTGAACTGCCACCTCGCGGTAGCGGCTTCATGGTCTATATTGGCTTGCGAATAGACATAATTATCACTGCTCTTCAGATACATTGTGTGACCTGTATACTCATAGTTGGTGATAACGTATGTCAGCGACGGGTCGAACGGCACGAATGAGAGGTTCTGCGAATTCACAAATTTTTCCTTTTCGGTATAGAGCATTTCGTATGCAGCTCCGTAGCCGCTGCCACTTTCGTATGCTGTTTTTGCACTTTCAAGTGCAGCAAGCAGGTCGCCGGCCGAAGCCTGGGTATAGAAGCCCACGTGTGTGTATGAGCCGTTATCTATTGGCATAGCCTCTATTTTGGCAATGAGTGCTCCAAGCATTTCGCGCTGAATTGCCGAGAGGTCGACCTTGGCTTCTGTTTTATTACTTTCGGCATCAACAGCAACAATTGAAGCCTTGCCTGTTGCAAGCAAGTAGGCAGCCTCGTCACTTATTTCGAATGACGCCTTGTTGCTGAACGACACAAGCTCGCCCTCCTCGTTAAAGATAAGAAAGCCCACACCGCCTTCGCCACCGCTCATTGTAACAGTGCCATCGGCCGAAACAACAGCATCGTAGACTTTAGTAACAGAGGTATTGCCCTCGATAAAGTCGGTTACTGAACCATATTCTGCACTTGCGTTACTATCCCAAAGAGAACGCTTAGTTTTTCCGTCGTGTTTAAATGTGGTATCAGAGGTTCCGTCGTTAATGAGCAGAATTGCATAGTTCTTGGGATAGTTATTTGCTTCAACCGCAGTGATGGCTGTTTCTATCTGCTTCTCGGTAATATTATATGTAGCGTTGGAGTAGTCGCCCACAAGACGGTCGGTCATAAGTTCAAAATAGCCGTGGGCGCGGAAGAACTCGGTGAGGTCTTCGCCGGCAGCGGTACAAGCGTGCTGGTAGAAACGGAGCAACGATGTTTCACCGCTGATTTGCCCGCCGTTTACAAGGGGTGTTTGGCGGCAAAGCTCGAACAGACGGGGCCAGAACTGGGTATTCTTACCGGCAAGATGGTAGTAGAGCCACAAACGGTAGTACAAATGGGTTATAGCCCAGATATTGTTTGTATAAAGGTCATTGCCGTCGGTGTTGAACGCTTCAAGCACGTGCTCAAGGTTACCCTCGCCACCGTTGTAACGCGATGTTCCCATACCCATATACCAAACAGCCACGTTAGAGAAGAAGTTGTTTGTTACCTCGGTCTGGCCGTTGAGGTTGAACACAGCCTGGTGCTGGTGACCGATTTCGTGGGCAGGACCCCAGGTGGGGCCTGCTTCTTTGGCAATTTTACCTATGATGCTGCCCATTGTATTGTAGTGGTAGTTACATACTCGCCAGCCACCGCTCATATAACCGCTCGGGGCGCCAACGGCTGCACCGTGGTGGTTATAGTAATCGCTGTAGTCGCGGCCCCCACAGAATGCTTTATAGGTATCACCTGTATCGTTGCTACCGTAGTTGTATATGTCAAAGGTGGTATTCTGGGCTGTCCAACCGGGGTAAAGGCGGTTCATTTTATCGATATCCGACTTGCCCAAAAGACCCATTGTAGCATGCTCGCTGTACATGATGCGGTCCCAAGCCTCCAACATAATGTTTATCTTGTTTGGAGTACCTTCGGTGGTAACAAGGTTCATACCGGGATAGTAAGTTTCGGAATAATCGCCAAAAGTATTTCCACTGCCACCATAGCAGTTGGTAGTATCGGGAACCTCTATGTGCTCAAGGTGATATGGAAGAGCATACTCGATGCCGCCGGCGTCATTTGCCACGCCAAAGTCTCCTTTGGTGCTGTTGTAAGTACCAAAGTCGAAAAGCAATGTCTGGCGGTGACCAAGAAGCGCAAAGTCGCCACTAAGGGCTGCACGTGCCTTGTAGTAATCCCAATCGGCATCGTTGTCCACTTCGCCCCAAAGGTTCTCGCCGCCATTGGCATCCCCCGTTACTTCTGTCGAACGGAAGTCACCCATTGCATTGAAGAAGCCGTTGATTTTACCACCCTCTATGTGAATTTTCAAGGGAGCGAAATCGGACAGTTTATTCGGGAATGTTCCGGTTTCTGAATCGTATGTGTGAACAAGATAGTTTATCCACAACTGGCTGCCGTCGGCAAAGTAGGGAACAACATTCAAGCCCTCTTTCAACTGTGTATAGGCAGCGTTGTTGTAATAATTGGTTGCACCGTGGCCAACTTGGTGAGCCACCCACAGTTCGGCACCAGGTTCAATAGTACCTTCGACCATAATATAAATAGGTTCACCGGCATTGGCATATATACCGGTGGGGTTGTCCATATTACAGTGAGCATTAAAGCGGAGGAAGCTGGTTATCTCGCCTTCAACGCTGTAGGGCTCGTACATCTGCACACGGAACTTCTTGGCATAATCGTGCCCCCAAGTATTCTCAACGGTCCACAAGTTGTGATTGTCATTATTATTGCCATTGGGGCGGTCGGCAGGGGCTACAGTCGATTCGCTCCATGCAGTAGCACTTTTGCCCACCTGCTCGTTATATACCTTTTCCACCATCGCCCGCAAAACTGCCGGAAGACCTGTGTAATTGGCATCGGATTTTATTGCATCAAGCGTCTTTCCAGCATAGGTGGAATTGAGTACTGTACAGGACTGGTCGGTAAACATTGCATCCAGTTTTTCTTGATAACCGGAAACAGTTGACGATGGAACAACGAGTGCCTCTACTTCGTCCCAAACAGCCTGCAATTCTTCGGCAGTATAAGAGACCTCTATAGGTGTCCACTGAGAATTTGCAGCACCACTTTCCCAGCTCACAATGTTGTTACCAGCTTCTTTGTGCATATATCCATAGCCGTTGCTATGCGATGCACCACGAATAGCATAGTTGCCATTTACTGGTGTCACAGTAAAATTGTTACTTTCTTCTGTGAGCGCCCAAGCATCCGAAGTAGTATTGTTACCCTGCAGATAACGGCCATTGGCAAGGTTGCGGAAAGTATAGTTGCTGCCACTCACAGTAACATACCATTGCTGCGCCTTTTCGGTCTCGCTTGTAGAGACCGCGGCAACATCGGTAAGAGCACTGGCACCCAACGACACTGTAGTGGTTCCACTGCAAACAAAGCGATAAACAGCACCATTTTCAAGAAGCGGTTCTGCTTCAATGGTCACATCCGTGAGTATAATGGTTTCATTCGTTCCGCTCAAAGTAAAAGATGCCGCAAAGGCGTTGACATCATTCACCTCAAGAGTCTTCTCGTCGCTGGTTACCGCATTGGCATTACCATTTACAGTAATAGTAATGTTGTTCGCTGTAGAGTTTTCTTGCAGTTTGTATTTAAAGCTATAGGAGATAATCTTATAACCGTTTACAGTAAAATTCCAAACAGAACTTTCTGATGTGCCCGAGGCTATTCCAAAGCCACCATCTACAGCGCCTACCGTCATATTATTGACAGCAACGCTAAAAGTCACTACGGGTTCCGAAGTCGAAGTCCACGTTTTACAATAACTGTTGTTACCGCCACTAAAGGTTCCCCCCGAAGGAACCAACGTAATGGTTTCCGCCCATACGTTTGATGTCGCCACAAGCGACAACAAGAACAGAGCAAAAAGATGCGTAAAAATCTTTTTCATAGTATTTTATTTAATTATTTATATTCACGTGGTTAACAGGTGCTTTCAATGGTAAAAGCACTCAACAATAGCGCCCCAATTGTGTAAAAATATTCACAGAATATACACAACCCATTGAGGCACACTACTCTATATCGCTACAAATATATGATTTTTCACAAAATTTAGCAATCAATTTACAGCCTGTTTCACTACTGTCCCATTAAAATCTGAAAAAGTTCTTTGAAATTATTGAAATATAGT
>JAUNQV010000081.1 GCA_030535995.1 Bacteroidales bacterium | reverse complement strand
CCTTCTTACTTGCAGTGCCAATGCGAAAAGTCTCTACCTTTCGCCTCAACACAGCCTCATACTCCTTGCCAATAGTATATTCCGCTTTAGAGTATTTTATCTCACACAAATTCACAATCTGGTCGTTACGGTCTATGAGCAAATCTATTTGCGTACCCGATAAACCTTTGCTCTCATCAGCCTTTTGTCTCCAAGAATATACATTAGTCAATACACTTGAAATTCCCAAAGCCCTTTTTATAGCCGAAACATGTTGTAGACATATACGTTCAAAGGCAAGACCCGACCAAGTATGATACAACGGAGAATTAATTGATACCGACCAGAAATGTTCATCGTTCTGTTTATTCATAGCTATAAACCGAAAATAGAACAATGTATAATTGTCTATCAGCTGGAACACCGCTTCTTTTATCGCTTTACCAATGCAATTGTATCTCCTGATAAAACCACACCATTCCAGTTCATTAAGCATGCGGGTCAAAGTACCATTGTCTGCAAGCTTTGCTGCAGCGATGATTTCGTTTCTCGACATTCCTGTCTTCTTTTCACCAAGCGCAGTAACAATCTTTATATACCCTTCGGGGTTTTTGAACAGCGATGCATACAACATATCAAACTCATCACGTAATTCTCCATCCTGCTTAAAAAACAGACTGTCGATATTCTGTGCAATACTCTGTCCTTTTTTAATATAGTTCCAATAATAGGGAATTCCACCCATGACCATATACGCCTCAATTATCTGTGCTCTGTTCAAAGCGAGGTTCCTGCTATTGGCAAACTCCTCACACTCCTTCAATGTGAATGGATTGAGCTTTACCCTTTTTGTCAACCTGTTATGTAATCCCCCATGGTTATTTATAATCTTCTCAACAATCCACGATGTAGCAGAGCCACAGACAATGAGAATAATGTCTTTTCTTGCAGTAGCCCAACCGTTCCAAAAGTGTTCGAGTGCCGATAGAAAATCGGATTTTGGAGTGTCTAACCAAGGAAGCTCATCTATGAACACAAGTTTCTTTTCATCAGTAGAATTGTTTAGAAAACGCTTCAACTCCGAGAATGCTTCTAACCAATTCGATAGTTTAGGCACTTTTATTGCTCCTTGCTCTATCAATGAATCCCTAAAACCAATAAGTTGTTTCTTAGAAGTTGTATTCGCCATTCCGGTATGTTGGAATGTGAATTTGTAATTGAATGTCTCGCGGATAAGGAATGTTTTACCTACTCGACGACGACCATAAACTGCAACAAATTCAGAACTGCCGCTACTCATAACATCCAGCAAATCCTTCTTCTCGTTATCTCTTCCTATTAACATGTTTTCTACTTTTCGTTGATGCAAAAATAACCAAAAACATCAAGATAGCAAGCGGAATCTCCTTTTTTTTGATACATTCCGCTTGCTATCGTAAAATCCCTCAAAAAAAATGAAGCCCGAATTGAAGGCTTCATTTTTTTTGGAGGGATTGAGATTTTACTTTACAAGTACCTTCTTGCCATCGATAATATAAATACCAGGCTCGGTTATCTCGCTGAGCTTGCGGCCCTGAAGGTCGTCTTTTTGCTTTGACAATGCCGTCTGTTCGCAACCCAAGCGGTATAACCTCCGGCTATACTACGCTTGACAAGATGCTGCCGGCATTGTCTAAACTATTTACGACCTTATTTTATAAATACCTTCTTGCCATCGATAATATAAATACCAGGCTCAGTTATCTCGCTGAGCTTGCGGCCCTGCAGGTCATAAATAGCTTTCACATTTCCGTTTTCACCTTTCACCTCCTCAATAGCTGTTGTGCCCGGGAAGCGGAAGCTATAAGACGAAGGAGCAGCACCGGTCAATTTCATATAGCCCTTATTAGCCTCACATCTAATATAGCCACCGCTGTTCTCTCCGGCATAAGTGCCATTTTCGTTGTACTCTCTGTACATCTTGTATAGAGCCTCACCATTTGTTGAATTCAACAGCAGATAGTATTTATCATCATCGTTTTGGCCGGGTGCGCTACCCACATAACCGGTTGTTATGCGGCCGCCGAACAGATTACCATCGTAAGCATCATTGGCAGTTTCTGTGTAGTTAAATGTAAACTCGGCAGCCTCGGTATTGCTTTCGCGGTGCAACACAACAGCTGTTCTTGCAGGGATAACAGAACCTGTTACCGCATCCAATGTTATGATGCCCTCAGCCTCTTTGTCCTTATTGCCTATAGTAGCTGTATATGCCGTTACACCTGCGGGAACTGTCACGTTATAGGGCAAATAGAGAGTTGCAAAGTGATTTCCCTTTGGCATTATCTTTGTAAAGCCAACTGCAGATATATCACCTACTGTCTCAAGATACCAGTCGGTCGACCAATACTCATGCTGTCCTTTTATTCCCTGGTCAAAGCCAAGACCGCTACCATGGTCTTCGTTGCGCAGAGCAAGGTTTGCTGTACCATACAAATTCAATGCGCCCGGTGCAGTACCGGCAGTGATTGTGTACTCCTGCTCTGTTTCGGCAACTACTCTAAAGCCAAAAGCAGCCGTTCCAAGCGCACTCACGAACTTAAATTTGTCGCCATCGACATAGCATATCCACAAAGCACTGTTGCCCTCGGGAGCCTCCTGGAGCAACTGGAAGCCTGCATGCTCATTAACAGCAACATAGTGAACTTGCTTTTTCAGGTCATCCTCCTTTACTTTCTCTACAAAGCTCTTTATGCGATATACCGCACCGTGCACAGGCATAATCATAGGCTCGGTGGGATATTCTACCCCACGCATTGCTATGTAGGCATTGTAGCACTCTTCGGCAGCTGCTGTGTTACCGGCACCCACAAGCTCTTTTGCATTCATATATGCTTCGTGGTAATCATTGCTACCCGGTGTGCATCCCGGCTCCACACCTTCGAGTAGTTGTGAGCCATCCTGTTTGGTCGCAAGATAATCCTTCAGCTGGTAATAGCGTGGGTTGTTGTTCTCGAATTCAGCATCGATGAACTTGAACTGAGAGCCGCCATCTGTGGTATAAGGATCTCCATTCCAGAATCCCATTTTCTTATCCACGCCGCCATTATTGCTGAAATAGTTCTCGGCACCGTGTACCTTTATCGCATAATAATCACTTTCATCAATATCTATCAGAGTCCATTCATAATAGGTTTGATCACCAGCAACTTGTGCAGAAACTGCTTCTGCAGCATTATTGGCAGAACTTGCACTCAAAACCTTACCCATTGCATTGTAAGGCTTAATCACGAAACCATTTGTGCTCTCCATAAAGTACCAAGCCTGATAACTCATGTTTTCGGCTTTTTCTTTAACGGCAACTTTCTTGCTTTCCTCATCGAACTGCAGTACCTTGTCGTTTCCTTGAGCATCGTCACGATTGATAAAGATTTTATACAGCACCGGGTTGCTCTCGTCGGTAGTGTAGAAGAAAGCACCGCTATAAGATGACTCATCAAGTATCTGAGCTCCGTGATCTACGGCAAGTTCCATCCAGCACTGGTTGGCTGCAACCTCGGTTTCTCCTGTAACAAGGCTGAATGTGCCATCATTGAATGTGTAGTTAAACACAGTGTTGTTGATAGTCGTCCTTACAAGACCGCTACGCAATACAGAACCGCTTGCAGAGCCCTTTACATTCTCGTCACTCATTGTGATTGTGAATGTGTGCTTACCCTCGGCAGCCTTTATTATTACCGGTGTGTTCTTTGCAAGTGTCTCACCCTCGGCAGCAACAACATTGTTAAGTTCATATATGTATCTGCTGCCCTTCGGTATTATCTGCGCCTCTGTAATGTCGTATGCAGTGACACCGGCCGGCAATACAACATTGAACGGCAAGCAGAGTGTAGTTACACCGCTTGCAGGAACGTTCAGTGTGTACTCTGTTACCTGTGAAAGGGTAAATGTTGAAAGATTCTCCTTGCTGCTCAAATCGTTACCGAATACAGGACCCCAGTCGTTCATATATGGTACACCGGCTGTCTTGCTCTTAATCTTGAATATATCTGTTTCAGTCTCCTCGAACAGATATACGCCGGCATTGGCAACATTTGTATCGAAAGCCTGAATAGACCAGCCACTTAAGACGGTATTCATATACAAGCCTTGTGCTTGCAAGTGATAACCGGAGTAATCATCCTTAGGCACAATTGTAAAGAGAGCATCGGCCGGTGCCTGTGCTGCAATAGCGTTGTTCTGAATTGTTGAATGTTTGCTATCGGTATTAGTGGTTGTGGCATCGAACAATCTGAAGCCGGCATTGCCCGAACCGTTCAAGTCATTAAGATCATTGGCCGCAACATAAGCGATAAAGAGAGGCTTACCGCCAAAGTTGATGTTGTAAACACCATTGAAGATTCTATCCTTCTTTACATTGAGTGCATCGTACAACGGTTTCAATGCATCGTATGAAGCCTGCAGCTCATCGGCAGTACCTCCGTTGTTGTAGAAACGCAATGCATCGGCCATAGAGTCATAGACTTCCTCAACATCAGCAGCTGTCACACCGGCAAGGTTCTTGTACTTTGGAGCAACCTCGGCTGATGAAGATACAGAATACAAATCAAACTTCGCCATTGAATACGCTTTATGTCCACTATGGCCGAGGTCGCGATATGTATCATCTACCATAAAGCGCAGATATTTATAACCGTTCACGCTATATACTGGCGATTCATATTTCCTGGCTTGAGCATTTGGCAAATCTGTGAGCACATCAATCGTATTATATGTACCATTTTCTGTATCGCAACCTGCAACTGTAATCTGCTTTGGCCTTTCAGTAGTAGAGTTGTCACGGGTTACATATGAGAATGAAAAATCTTTCAAAGAAGGCTCCTCGCCCAAATACACACGCAAATAGTGGTGCTGACCGTCGGCACTGTTTTTCTGCCAAGTTGTGTGTATATAACTTCCGTTATTTTCATCGAGCAAATTACCAATTGCACCCTCTGCAATTTCGGCATTACTGTATATATAATAGTTTTCGCCCTGTGTAGCAGAAAGCGCAATCTCTGTTGCCTTGCCGGTGGGGTTAACGCTTACGGTAACCTCCTCAATCAAAGCATTGGTAAGGTCTATAAGTTCATCAAGAGCAAGAAGTTCTTCTGCTTTCTCCTCGTCGGCAAGAGTGTGCAACATTGTACCATCGGGGCTGTAGAATTTACGGTCGGTAACATAATAATCGCAACCGTCGGCAACTGTGATGTTGAGCAAGTTTGTACAGCCCTCGAACGGGTCGGGCACTGGACCTGCCAGCACCTCAAAGTTTGTTATATCCAAGCCCGTTGGCAGTTTGGCACTGAAAGCCGAGATATTGTCATACGAGAATGTAACCTCGCGGCTTGTCTGCGACTGTCCCTCGGAGTTTGTAATTGTAATAACAGCTTTGCCGTTTCCCTTGTTCTCGATAGCAGCGATAAAGGTCGAAATCTTGGTATTGGTAAGATCCTTGAAATAGTCATTTCCAAGATCAGTAAAAGGTGCGCGAACGTGCCAGCAAGAACTCCAACCGTTTATATTAGAAAGATAGAACAACTCACTGCCCGTACCGTTTCCGTTAGGATAAAGCAAGGGACTACCCCACTGATTGAAGGTAGAAACGCCATTCGATTCATACGTTGCTATAATTTCCCAAGCCTCACTATTCTTTAGTGTGAAGCCAAGGTCAATAAGCTGAATTTTGTTGTCGGGGTTGTAGTCTCCTGTGGCAGTAGGGGTGTTTTCACCCTGAACACTAGTGCTGAACACCACATTGCTGCTCACTGTCTCAATGGTAGAGGGCAATGTTATTGTCCACAAATCTTTGTTATTAGCGAACAAGCCGTTGTCGAAGCCTGTGATTGGGCACTGCACGCCAAGTATTTCCACACGCTCGGGGATTACAAGGTTGTGGCTACCGCTCTGGCGCACTTTAGTCAATATTACATTCTGGCCTTCGGTGCGGTACTCGAATACCCAGTCGCCAATCTCTATTGTACGGTTGAACTTGGCAGTGTAGGTAGCATCCTCACGTGCGTACATATCATATTCAAGCTCTTTGGTGAGCAAGCGGCCATAGTGGTCGTACCAGCCGAGGAACTCGGTATCGGCAATGCGCTTTGTTGCGCGCAAGTAAAGAGGAATGTTTGAACTTACATCCCACTCGGTGCCGGTAGAGCCGTCGGGTGTCTCGTCGGTCCAAACCTCAACTGTACCCCACTCTTCGTTGCTTGTTTTTACAGTAACGTGTGCGGCCTTGTCGGTTTTGTCGGTTATATTGAGAATAATCTCATATACGGGACGGTTAGAGCCATCCTTCGCCCCCAATTCTGCAGGCTTTTCGCTGTTACTATAAGCACCGTCAAAGCGCAAGCGCATGTGAGTGATGCCCAAGGGCGTATCATAGGGAAGAAGCACATTTATCTTGTTTGAACATACAGCTGTATTTTCTGCACCTTGTGTACCTACTTCTTTCAACTGTTCGCCATCATCGTCGAAGTCTCCGTCGGCATTAAGGTCTATATATGCGCGGAAGTAACAATATTGCAAACCAGTGCCATCACCATCGTCGTAGTAAACATCAAAACTTGCGCCCTGTGGCACGTTTATAATCTGCGGTATAGTGGTAAATACGCTCGTTGGAGCATCAGTTGCTTCATAAATCGTTTCTGCTTCACGGTTGTAATAGGCAAAAGTCATATTATGCACATACGACTTATATTGTTTTATAGTAGCAATCTCGCTTGTGTAGCTATTGTCGGAAACTACGCCCCATTTGTCCTCAATGAAGTTCGCGGTGAAGCTTGCATCGGTCTCGCCATAATAGATATATGGGTTGTCATTGCTTACTACTGTTGTATCGGCATATTGAATTGTCCAGTTCCTGAAGTTGTAACCGGTGTTGGCTGTAGCAGTGATTTTTACAGTCTCCGTATTGGTAATTGTGAGTTCGTTTGTGCCCTCAATGGCTACTGTACCCATATTGGCATCGGCAGTAGCTGCAGTAACGGTGCGGTCGACGGTAATATCTACAATAATTGCAAGGTTGAATGTGATAACTGTGCCGTCGCTGAATGTAACTATTGCCTTTGTCTTGCCAATAGCTGCATCGTCTGGAATTGTGACGTTCATGTCGGTTGCTGTGAGTGTCTCACCGTTACCCATTGCGCCGTCACCGTTAAGGTCTATCTGAACCGATGAAACGGTTACCTCCTTGCCTATGACAAGAGGCAGTTTAACTGTTTGTCCGCGATAAACCTCGGGGATTACATCGCTCTTGGTAGCGTTGGTTTCAACGCCCATAGGGAAGATGTAGTTCTTTTTTGCGCCCTTTACGCGACCGAAGTATTTGCCGAATGTCTCAGC
Source organism: Bacteroidales bacterium (assembly GCA_030535995.1). Lineage (GTDB taxonomy): Bacteria > Bacteroidota > Bacteroidia > Bacteroidales > Bacteroidaceae > HGM04593. Next base: position 2,070 of record JAUNQV010000081.1, on the reverse strand, counting down.
AGCCTTTGCGGTAGCGCTCATATCTGTGGGGATAACAATCTGCGAGTAATCACCTGCATAGTCGTAAACTTCGTTGAAGTCGACAGTCCAGGGATACTCGAAGCCGCTGTACCAATCACCGCTGGGGGCATTTCCGTTGTTCTCGAAGAAATGTTTCCAACGCTTGTAGTGGAAATCCTTGATAAGGCCTGCCCAGCAACGGTTAGAATAGTCGTGCAGGTCGGTGTTGCCCTTTGACCACACTGTTACCTGTGTACGCGCGTTCCACTCAAGCCAGTTGCGGTCGTTCTCTGTTGTGCCGTTTACCTCGTCGGCAATGTTGCGCGCAAGGCTTGTCCAGCGCTCGAGTTTGAAGTTCTCGTCGTATGAGAGCATCTCGTCGAGGTCGAGCATCAAATCCAGATAGAGAGTATAAAGGCGTGTATATTCAGCATCGTTACCACGCGCTGCGTTGATAAGTGGCAAGAGCTCGGCAGCATAGTCCACCATAGCCTGACGGATAACGTCGATGGCGTCGTAGTTGTAATTGGCAACGCCCGACTCTCCACCTTCTTCGGTTACAAGGTCGGCAATAGAAATCAATTGGTCGGCAGCAAGGCGCACATCCTGTGTATCCCAGTAGATTGCTGATGTACTCCAGGCAGACACACTACCGATTGTCCAGTTTGGACGGGCAAGGATAACCGCCTCCGATGTTCCCTGCTGGTTTACTTTACAATCCCAAACAGATTTTTTGAGGTTCTGCAATGCAGCAAGGCCGTTGGGGGCTTTTTCTGCGCTCACGCCATAACGTGAATAGGCATACTCCTCAAGCCACTCATCGGCCGTAGGGCGGCTGTTTACATCCATCCAAGGAAGCTCAAAGAGCATATCGTAGAGGATTGGGTTAGTTTCTGTACCCTCGGGGGTTGCACCTATACCCTGGCAGTTGTTGTTGTTTGCAAGTGCCTGGAAGTAGCCGTCCATTGTGGTTTCCAAACGGCCGTGCAAGCCACTGCGGCCACCGAAGTTATGGAGCATACAGTAGATATAGGGACGGCCTTTATAATAGCATTTATTTATATCAGCCTCTCTCCACTTTGCAGCATTGTCGGCATAGATGTTGTCCGAGAAGAGGTCGAGGCCGATGAAACGGTCGCCATAGCTGCTCATTGAGCTGAAAGCGCCGGTTTGTGGAATATTCTGCCAGTACTGGATAATCCATTTCGCCTGATTATCCTCTGTACTAACTTTGTATGATGTTTTTGTTGCATCCTCAACTGCATTATGGTAGGTGTCGAGTGCCGCCATAATCGGTGGGTAACAAGTTGCGTTTGTCACGGCATCGGGAAGACCACCCTCGTGGAAGGGGTCCATACTATAAAACTCCGACACACCCATTATAGCCTCAAGGTGCTTGTAGTAGATGGGTGCAAGGGTTGCGTAGCTGCTGCTATTTGGGTGGAGAATATCGGGGCGAGTGTAACCGCCTGCCCAAGTTCCGCCGTTGATTACATCGCCGCTGCTAAAGCCGGTGATTGTGTAGTTTGAAAGGCTGTTGGGTATCTGGCCGCTGAAGCCGGGGATTACAGGCTGCATACCAAGCTCACGCATGCGCTGGAGCATATTCTTGCAAAGCTGCTCCTGGCGTGTGTACCACCAGTCGGGGTTACCGTTCATGTTAACTCCTGTAGATTCAGAATTGATAGTTCCGCCCCAGCCCTCAAGGTTGTTCATTGCAAACCATGCAATGAAGCCCGGGCCGGCAATGTATGCGGCAATGTCACTGTCGCTCATTCCAAGTTCTTTGAGGAAGTTGCGTGTAACAACATCCAAGCCCACAAGGTTCAACGGAGCGTTGATACCGTGCAGAGCCATCCAGTCAATCTCCTTCTGCCAACGGTCCCATGTCCAGAAGGCCATTGAGTAGGAGAATGTACAGGTGTTGAAGTCGTAACGGTATTTTGCGCTACTTACATGCTTTTCCTCGCTTGCTGGAAGAGGCAAAGTAGTAACCTGTGAAAGGTCGGTTGTGAGGTTGTTCCAGGTGAGGTTGATGTGTGCATAGTGGTTCAAGTACCAGTTGATACC
>JAUNQV010000172.1:1568-2640 GCA_030535995.1 Bacteroidales bacterium | reverse complement strand
CCGAATAATAAACTCGAATGACATATACAGGCTCGTCAGAAGCATTTGTGATATAATTTTCAGTAAAATCAAGCTCACAACCGGAATAGGAGTCCTTTAACAAACAATATCTCACACCACAGTCATCACTTGTATTATGAATTTGATAAACATTTGGGAGAATATTCCTTGTTGGCCAAGCTAAAACAATAGCTGGGATAATTGACATAAATACACCAAAGCCCAAATATTTACAAACTCGAACAAAAGTTGGTTTCTCGCAATACTTAATAGTAAAAAATATAACAAATAAAAAACCTATAAATAGCCAACATAAAAATACCTCAAAACCTGTCATAAGCGTGTATTATTAAGATAGATGATAGCAAATATAGGCAAAATATCAAAACCAATAACCTTTATTCTCTTTTTTGTTCTCAAATACGGGCGGTGTGAAGAGTGCTGCTGTTGGTGATGCGTGCCACTCCGGGAACTCGTCGGGGTGGGAGCGCAGAGTGTTCACAATATCAAGTAGCGTGGTGCTGTAATCCTTGTTGCTACCTGTAAGCCTATCGACCACGATATTACGCAAGGCACTGATGATGATACTCTGTACCGGAGTAGCCGTCGCCAAGAAATTGATATTTCGCAGTGCGTTCATCTGTGCTGTGGATATATACTCTTCGGAGAGCTGCTGCTCGATGAAAGAGGCACGATGCTTCAGCCCAAGATAGTGCTTCCAACGGTTAGTGTGGTAGCCACAAAGAGTAGCGAGGGTGATATTGGGAAAGAGTGTCGATGCAAAGAAGCGGTATTGCTCCGTGTCTCGCCACTCCTCACTCTGCACCAACAGGGGCAAGAGCTGTTCAATGTAATTGTCGCGCTCTGACTCCAGCGATGCGATGAGCCTTTCCACACGCTCCTTGCTTGCAGGAGCGATGTTGCTATTGCTCACAATGCCGAAGCCGTTTGGTGTCAATACCAGATCGAGCGAAGGCACTGCCTGTCGCATTGCCTCATTGACTACAATATGTGTAGCCAATGACTGCACCGCCTCGAACATTACACCGCCTGTAAAGTATTGCTTCAGCCA
>JAUNQV010000172.1:0-1468 GCA_030535995.1 Bacteroidales bacterium | reverse complement strand
CCAATGACTGCACCGCCTCGAACATTACACCGCCTGTAAAGTATTGCTTCAGCCACAGCTCTGCACTCTCCAAGTAAGGAGCCAACTTCTGCAACAGCGGTGTTTCACCTTTTACAGTAGTAAAGGCATTCGGGACATACTGCCTCAATTCAGTTTCGTTTTGTATCAGCTTCATTGTTGTTCTGTTTAATGTTTACCTCTTTTGCATCTTTATTCTCGTCAAGCGTGGTCAGCATAATGAATGGGCATTCGGGCTGTGCACCTTGCCATTTATTGAACTTTATTATTATGCGGTGTGGTAGGAATAGCAGGTCGTGGTAAGGCTTCTGCAACGCCTGTGCTATGGTGTAAAGCTCTCGCTTGTCGCTACCGCTGTTGTTGCTCTGCCCTTTGCCCGGCACTGAACCGACGAGATTGCTATGCACTCGCATTGTAAAGCAGAACATATTCACGGCCTCCTGAATGTCGGTACTCCAGTCGCCACCCTCCTTGTCATCATCAACCTTTGTGATAACGACATCGTGCTGCTCGTCGCCATTGGGATTGGTGTAGAATGTAGAAAACCACGCCTTGCCTGCGTTCTCTGCTCCTGTAAGAAAATCCAAGATGTTCTGCTTCTCCTTAACGACACGCTCCTTTTGTTTCAAGCGGTCGGTGATGCCCTCTGCCTTGAATATGCCTTCCCAATACTTATTGGATATTTCGATGTGGTACTTTATGGGTGCGGAGTTCTTCAGCTTCGCTTCCTTTGCCATACCTATAAGGGATTTGATGTTGTACCACTTGCCTTTGAACAGAGCTGCATAGTACGGTATGGGGTAATATGTGCTGTCGGGGGTAGGCACACGGGTAACGATAGCGAATTTGCGTGTCTTCTCTTTCCTTGCCAGCCTCTCCTGCAAGTCCGTCCACGGCGAAGCGGTGTCGAGCAGTGTTATTACCTCTATATCCTCTTTCTGCACCGTACCACGCCAATTTGCATAGAGTACCTTTTCTATTCTTCCCTGTTTGTTGGCCGGGGTGAAGCGGCAGTAACAGGCCTCTTTCCTTGCGAGACGCACGACCTTACTGCCCTCTGCATTCAGGATTATCACCGACACGCAGAAAGCAAAGTGCTTGAAGTCTTGACAGACTCCAAGATAGTAGCCGGCAATGTTGTTTTCGAGAAAGAAATCATCGACCTGCTCCCTTGTCTTTGCTGTGGATTTGTCGGTGTTATATATAAGCCCACTGCCATAGCACACCTCGGCATTGAACATCTGACAGGTGGATAGTGTCTCGTCGCTCTCAATGAGATTGAGAATATCGAAGGGCATTTGATTGTCCGCTCCCCAAGGAATATAAGATAGCGACTCGCTGATGACAACGGGTGCAATGTCGGTGTCCTCCCGGAATACCTTTCCGCTATCCACCATAAAGGCTGCACTTGCCTTTGCATTGGGTAACAGCTCAACGCTGTTGAAATTAA
>JAUNQV010000019.1 GCA_030535995.1 Bacteroidales bacterium | reverse complement strand
AGAAGAGAAAGGAGCGCGAGGAGAAAGACAAGCAACGCGAAGAGCAGCGCAAGCAGCAACGCGAGGCACAACGCCAGCAGAACGGCGGTGGCAACGATGGCGACAAGAAGAAGAAACGCCAGCGCATAAACAGCCAGCGTGTCGACATAAACGATGTCAAAGAGGGCGGCGACAACAAAGATTGGAATGCAAACCGCAACAAGGGTGGCGGCAACAACAACCCGTCACAGGGTAGCCGCAAAGACCGAGACCGCCAACACAAACGCTTCGACAAGAACGATGTGAGCGAGGAGGATGTTTCAAAGCAGATAAAAGAGACACTCGACCGTCTCACCAACCGCGGCAAGGCCAACAAGTCGACAAAATACCGCAAGGAGAAACGCGATATGGCTGCCGAGCAGAGAATGCAGCAGATGAGCGAGGAGATGGAACAGAGCAAGGTTCTGCAGCTCACCGAGTTCGTGACAGCAAACGAACTTGCAAGCATGATGAACATATCCGTTACACAGGTAATCGCCACATGCATGAGCATAGGTATAATGGTATCCATCAACCAGCGCCTCGATGCCGAGACCATCAACATCGTTGCCGAGGAGTTCGGTTACACCACAGAGTATGTCAGTGCCGAGGTGGCCAATGCTATTGAGGAGGATGCCGACACCGAGGCCGATCTTGAGCCACGCGCCCCGATTATCACAGTCATGGGACACGTTGACCACGGAAAGACCTCACTGCTCGACTATATACGCAAGGCCAATGTAATCGCTGGCGAGGCCGGAGGTATCACACAGCACATCGGTGCCTACAACGTGAAGATGGAGAGCGGCAAGCGCATCACCTTCCTCGATACCCCGGGACACGAAGCCTTTACCGCCATGCGTGCCCGCGGTGCAAAGATTACCGACATTGTAATTATCATTATAGCTGCCGACGACAACGTGATGCCGCAGACAAAAGAGGCCATCAACCACGCCATGGCAGCCGGAGTACCTATTGTATTCGCCATTAACAAGTGCGACAAGCCTACAGCCGACCCCAACCGCATCAAGGAGGAGCTTGCCAACCTTAACATGCTTGTTGAGGACTGGGGCGGAAAGTACCAGTCGCAGGAGATTTCGGCCAAGAAAGGTATGGGTGTAGAGGAGCTGATGGAGAAAGTGTTGCTCGAAGCGGAACTTCTCGACCTCAAGGCAAACCCCAACCGCAAGGCAACAGGTTCTGTAATTGAGTCTACACTCGACAAGGGCCGTGGTTATGTGGCAACAGTTCTTGTGCAGAACGGTACGCTGAAGGTTGGTGACATTGTTGTTGCCGGCACACAGTGGGGAAAGGTAAAGGCCATCTTCAACGAGCGTAACCAGCGCATCAAGGAGATTAAGCCCGCCGAGCCTGCACTTATCCTCGGACTCAACGGTGCACCGGCAGCAGGTGATACCTTCAACGTGGTCGAGAGCGAGCGCGAAGCGCGCGAAATTACCGGCAAGCGTGAGCAGTTGCAACGCGAGCAGGGATTGCGCACACAGAAGATGCTTACCCTCGACGAGGTGGGCCGCCGCATTGCGCTCGGAAACTTCCAGACCCTCAACATCATTGTCAAGGGCGACGTGGACGGTTCTATCGAGGCTCTCAGCGACTCACTCATCAAGCTCTCTACCGAGACAATCCAGGTGAACGTGATACACAAGGCTGTCGGTCAGATTTCGGAGAGCGATGTGAGCCTTGCAGCAGCATCGGATGCCATTATTGTAGGTTTCCAGGTACGTCCTTCTGTTACAGCACGCAAGGTTGCCGAAAATGAGGGTGTTGATATACGTATCTACTCTATCATCTACGATGCGATAGAGGAGGTAAAGGCCGCCATGGAGGGTATGCTTGCACCTATTGTGAAGGAGGAGATTACCGCTACAATAGAGGTTCGCGAGACATTCCACATAAGCAAGGTTGGTACAGTTGCCGGCTGTATGGTACGCGAAGGAAAGGTAAAACGTACCGACAGGGCACGCCTCATACGCGACGGTATTGTTATACACACCGGTTCTCTTGCCGCGCTCAAGCGCTACAAGGAGGATGTCAAGGAGGTTGCAACAAACTTCGAGTGTGGTATAAGCCTCACATCGCAGGATGATATTAAGGTAGGTGACATCATTGAGACATTTGTAGAGGTTGAAGTTAAGCAGAAGTTGTCGTAACCTTAATTAAAGAAGAGAATGAATATTTTGGATATAGCTCTGCTTGTATCTGCAGGCATAGGTTTTATACTGGGATACAGAGCAGGGCTTGTCAAACAACTTTCGTTTGGAGCAGGCATAGCAATTGGCCTGCTCCAAGCAGTGTTGTTCTATGAGCAGGGGGCTGCAAAGCTGCAGGAGATGACGGAATGGAATGAGACGCTATGTACAGTTCTGTCATTTATCATAATTCTGCTGGCAGTGGCTACTGCACTCATTATCCTCGGGAAGATTATCAGCTGGATACTGACCATAATTCTTTTAGGGATTGTAGATAGTATTCTTGGAGCAATTCTATCGACATTCATCGCTACGGGAATATTTGTCGTGGTTGTGAACATAAGCGCCGATATCTCGCCCGACAACAGAATAACAGGAAAAACAACACAAAAAGAATCTTTGTTATACAAAGAGATTGCACAAAAGACCTTTTTAATCATCGAAGGAGCGAAGATAGATTGATGAAGAAAAAGAACAGCATACTGAAAAAACTGGCAAACAAGGCATACGAGTTCGGGTTTGTCAGTAAAATCAAGACAGAAATAATTGAGCGCGGACTCAATGAGGATACAATAAGGCTCATTTCAAAAAAGAAGAGGGAGCCTGAATGGTTGCTTGAGTTCCGTCTGAAAGCATATAACCATTGGCTCACAATGGAGATGCCCACATGGGCTCACCTGGATATTCCGCCAATAGACTACCAGGCCATCTCCTACTATGCCGACCCTCTTAAGAAGAGCAAGGAGAACAAGAACAAGGAGATTGACCCGGAACTCATGAAGACTTTCGAGAAACTCGGAATTCCACTTGAGGAGCGCCTGGCACTCAGCGGCACAGCAGTCGATGCTGTCATGGACTCCGTTTCGGTAAAGACCACATTTAAGGAGGAGCTAAAGGAGAAAGGTATTATCTTCTGCTCGATGAGCGAAGCCATACAGGAGTACCCCGACCTTGTACAGAAATACTTGGGCACTGTTGTCAACTACCGCGACAACTTCTTTGCAGCGTTGAACACTGCCGTGTTCAGCGACGGCTCGTTCGTGTACATTCCCAAAGGGGTGAGGTGCCCTATGGAACTTTCTACATACTTCCGCATAAATGCAGCGAATACCGGACAGTTCGAGCGCACACTCATTGTTGCCGACGATGACAGCTACGTTTCGTACCTCGAAGGTTGCACAGCCCCCATGCGCGACGAGAACCAGCTGCATGCAGCCATAGTAGAGATTATAGTAAACGACAATGCAGAAGTAAAGTACAGCACTGTACAGAACTGGTACCCGGGCGATGCCGAGGGCAAAGGCGGCGTCTATAACTTCGTTACCAAGAGAGGCGATTGCCGCGGACGGGGAAGCAAGCTATCGTGGACACAGGTAGAGACAGGCTCTGCCATCACATGGAAATACCCGGGCTGTATTCTGCGCGGCGACAATTCACAGGGTGAGTTCTACTCTGTTGCGCTGACCAACAACTTCCAGCAGGCCGACACCGGTACAAAAATGATACATCTTGGCAAGAACACCAAGAGCACGATTATAAGCAAAGGCATATCGGCCGGCAAGAGCCAGAACTCATACCGTGGACTGGTGAGGGTGAGCAAGAATGCCGATGGAGCACGCAACTACAGCCAGTGCGACTCGCTTCTGCTGGGCAGCAAGTGCGGAGCACACACCTTCCCCTACATGGATATTCACAACAACACAGCTGTCATTGAGCACGAGGCAACAACCTCAAAAATATCGGAAGAGCAACTCTTCTATTGCAACCAACGTGGCATTGACACCGAAGAGGCCATAGGGCTAATCGTTAACGGATATGCCAAGGAGGTGCTGAACAAACTCCCTATGGAATTCGCTATAGAGGCACAGAAATTGTTGAGCGTTTCACTTGAAGGCGCTGTTGGATGATAAACATTGGATAATATGAAAAATCTACTTGAAATAAGGAACCTTCACGCCACAATCGATGGCAAAGAGATACTGAAAGGCATAAACCTCACAGTGAAAGCAGGTGAGGTACATGCCATAATGGGCCCTAACGGCTCGGGAAAGAGCACATTGAGCAATGTGCTTGTAGGACACCCGGCCTACACTGTAACAGAAGGCGAAGTGATATATAAAGGAAAAGACCTGCTTGCACTATCCCCCGAGGAGCGTAGCCACGAAGGGATGTTCCTCTCGTTCCAGTACCCTGTTGAAATTCCGGGAGTGAGCATAACGAACTTCATGCGCGCCGCCATAAACGCCAAACGCAAATACAGGGGCGAAGAACCTATGAATGCAACGGAGTTCCTGAAAATGATGCGTGAGAAACGTGCACTTGTGAACCTCGACAGCAAACTGGCTAACCGTTCGGTCAACGAAGGGTTCAGCGGTGGCGAGAAGAAGCGCAACGAGATATTCCAGATGGCTATGCTGGAGCCTACATTGAGCATTCTCGATGAAACAGACTCCGGCCTCGACATTGATGCCTTGAGGATAGTTGCCGAGGGGGTGAACAAACTGAAACGCGAAGATACTTCGAGCATTGTGATAACCCACTACCAAAGGCTGCTCGACTACATAAAACCCGACATTGTACATGTACTCTACAACGGCCGCATAGTAAAGACCGCCGGCCCGGAGCTTGTAGCAGAGCTCGAAGAGCGCGGTTACGACTGGATTAAAAACGAGAATTGAAGATGGGTTGCGGACAAGAATACATAACCTTGTTCCTGCAGAACAGGGAACTGATAGAGAAACCGTGCGCCGGGCTTCTGAACAGCGAACGTGCAATGGCTTTTGCAAAGTTCCGGGAGACAGAGTTCCCCAAGGCCAAGGAGGAGAACTGGCTGCACACGGACATTGAAAAGAGGTTTGCCATAGACTACGGCATGAACCTTGGCCGCATTGTATCTGATACAAAGCCAAAGGAGTTCTTCACCTGCGATGTGCCCAACCTGAAGACACAGAAGGCATACCTTGTGAACGACAGTTTCATACCGTCAACCGGCACGGCCCCACTACCCGAGGGGGTGATACTCGAAAGCCTTAACATGATAGCAGAAAAGCACCCCGAACTACTGAAGCCATACTACAACAGACTTGCGGAGAACGGCGACAGTGTGGTGCAGTTCAATACGACATTCGTACAGGACGGAATTGTGCTGTACCTACCTGCCGGAACGGTCATTGAAGATACAATACAGATAGTATCACTACTGCAATCGAAAGTGGGAATACTCACCAACCGCCGCCTGCTTGTCATTCTTGGCGAAGGAAGCCGTGCAAGCCTTCTGCTTTGCGACCACTCTGCACAGAACGAGCAATCGCTCTCTACGCAGGTAACCGAAGTATTCATTGGCCGAGGCGCACACCTCGACATTTATGAACTTGAAGAGACCGCAAGCAACAACACCCGCCTTGGCAACCTTTTCGTAAAGCAAGATGCCGATAGCAGTTTCAACCACTGCAATATAACACTCACAAACAGCTTTACACGCAACTACACAACAGTGTCACTTGAAGGAGAGGGTGCCGAAGCAAATTTGAGCGGACTTATCATCGGCGACAAGAAACAGCACATCGACAACCGCACGCTCGTCGACCACAAGGTTGCCCATTGCACTAGCAACGAAATATATAAATACATACTCGATGAGGAATCGACGGGCGTTTTTGCCGGCAAAATGCTCATCCGTAAGGATGCACAGCAGACAGTCTCACACCAGACCAACCGCAACCTCTGCCTGACAAAGAGCGCACACATATACACCCAGCCACAGCTTGAGATTTACGCCGACGATGTAAAGTGCAGCCATGGCTCGACTGTAGGACAACTCGATGAGAATGCACTCTTTTACATGCAGCAGCGCGGTATACCTGCCGACGAGGCCCGACATCTGCTCATGTATGCCTTTGCCGGTGAAGTTATTGAGAACATAAAGCTCGAAGCACTGCGCGACAGGTTACATATACTCATTGAGAAGAGATTCCGCGGAGAACTCAACCACTGCAAAGGTTGCAACCTCTGCAAATAATAAGAGGACAAAAGAAAATGCCGGAAATTAACGAAATACGCAAAGAGTTCCCCATACTGGGTGAAAAGGTCTACGGCAAACAGCTCGTCTACCTTGACAATGCCGCAACAACCCAAAAACCGGAATGTGTCATTGACACCATCAGCGAGGTGTACAGAACCATAAACTCCAATGTTCACCGTGGAGTGCACCACTTGTCGGGTGTTGCCACCGAAAGGATGGAGGAGGCACGCCGCATTGTACAGAAGTTTGTAGGCGCAAGGCATAGCCGCGAGATTATCTTCACACGCGGCACAACCGAAAGCATAAACCTGGTTGCTGCATCATTCGGCAGTACATTAAGGGCCGGTGACGAGGTTATATTGTCGACACTGGAGCACCACAGCAACATTGTGCCTTGGCAACTTCTGCGCGAACGCACTGGTATTGAGCTACGCATAGCACCGCTCAACGGAAACGGCAGCATAGACCTTGAGGCGTTCAAGGAACTTTTCACCTCACGCACACGACTATGCAGCATTGCACATGTTTCAAATGTTCTTGGCGTTACAAACCCTGTTGAGGAGATTATCGGTATTGCCCACGGACATGGAGTACCGGTGCTTGTCGATGGAGCGCAGAGCACGCCACACACAAGAATAGACCTTGCTGCACTCGATGCCGATTTCTTTGCATTCAGCGGACACAAAGCCTATGGCCCTACCGGGGTCGGTGTCCTTTACGGCAAAGAGGAACTTCTTGAAATGATGCCACCCTACCATGGCGGTGGCGAGATGATAAAGAACGTAACCTTCGAAAAGACCACATTCAACGAATTGCCGTTCAAGTTCGAGGCCGGGACACCCGATTATGTTGGCATAATTGCACTCGGCAGAGCACTCCAATGGATAAGCGATATCGGAATTGAGAATATCGCAGAACATGAGAGAGCCCTCACCCGTTACACTCTTGAGCAGTTGAAGGCAATACCTTCAATACGCATTTTCGGCAAACCCGACAATGCCGCAATATCATTCCTCGCCGGCAACATTCACCCGGCCGACCTTGGTACAATTCTCGACAGGCTTGGCATTGCCATACGCACAGGGCACCATTGTGCACAACCTTTGATGGACTATCTGGGCATACCGGGAACGGTACGCGCCTCTTTTGCCGTATACAACACGAAGGAAGAGGTAGATATATTCATAAAAGGAGTGGAAAGAGCCATCAAAATGTTTGCCTGATGTTGAAGCCTTACCAAACTAAAGGAGTAATAGAGGCCGGCTGCGACGAAGCAGGGCGCGGATGCCTGGCCGGCGATGTGTATGCCGCAGCAGTCATTCTTCCACCCGATTTTGAAAATGAGCTGCTCAACGATTCAAAGCAACTTACCGAAGCGCAACGGTATAAATTACGCGAGGTAGTAGAGCGTGAGGCTGTCGCTTGGGCAATAGGCATAGTTACGGCGGCAGAGATAGACAAGATAAATATTCTGCGGGCTTCAATACTTGCAATGCACCGTGCTGTCGACAAACTGCAAGAGCGCCCCGAGCACTTGCTAATCGACGGAAACAAGTTCAACCCCTACCCGGGCATAACACACAACACTGTTATAAAAGGCGATGCAACATACATGAGCATTGCAGCAGCCTCCATCCTTGCAAAGACCTACCGCGACGACTATATGCTCTCGATAGCCAAAGAGTACCCCATGTACGACTGGCAGAGCAACAAGGGCTACCCCACAGCCAAGCACCGCGCGGCAATACGCAAATATGGCACTACCCCCTACCACCGTATGTCGTTCAACCTCTTGGGAGAAGAGCCCAAACAGTTGCAGCTCGACTTCTGATGATAACAAAACAAGCGGGTGGCGCAAAAGAAAATGCGCCACCCGCTTTGGTAGGGAGGTTGGATAAAAAGAGCTATTTTTAGGCTTGCGAAGCCCGAAAAAACGCAGTTTACTAAGCGTAAATGAGTATTTTTCGGGCAAGCGTAACAACAAAAGAGCCTTTTTAGTCAGCCTCTTATGGAAGGTTAATATAAGTTGTCGAGATTATTTGTTGTACAACAACCATGCCTTCTGGAAATCGCTGTTCTGCGGATGTGCAGCCTTGAATTTTGCTCGGCTCTCGGCAGCCTCTTCCTTTGTATCGAACGAAGCACAGATTACTCTGTATGTACCTGTATCGGAGTTCTTCACAACAATTGCAGCATACCCCTCATCAACCAAAGAGTTACGCAAGTTGTCGGCATTGCTCTTCGATGAGAAGCTACCGCAAACTACACTGAAAGCCTTGAGAGCACTTTCTGAACCCGAAGCTATAACAACGCTCTCTGTGCGGAAAGAAGTATCGCCATCGGCAACAATTTTCTTTGTAGACGAAACTACCGGTGCTATTTCGATAGGCTCATTCTCTTGTCCCTGCCCCTCCTCCATTTCGGCCATACGGGCACTGTCATAAGCTTTTTTATAAGCACTCTCTTTTGTAGACTTGCACGATGTAAATGCAAACAACGAACACATTGCAATTGAAAGAATCAATACCTTTTTCATAAATAAATTATAAATTAATTATTTTTTAATCAATTGGGAACTGTTATATTTTACAAAGTTACTAATAAAGGTCAAGATGTTCAACTTTCAGGACAAATTTTATAAACTTTTATTATTTAAAGCAATCATACACTCCCAATAATTGAAAACAGAGTGAAAATAGGTAAAAAAACATTATATTTGTTGCTACAATGGAGCAAAACCCGAACACACACTACAATAATCTAAAAACAATACTATAATGAAAAGATTCCTTTGCATAATTACAACAACAGCTTTGTTGTTCTCTTGTGCTTCTAAAAAAGAGACAACAGTGACTCCGGTACCGGTCGATGAGAACATTGCATACAACGAGTTCTTCACCGGCAATACCATGCGTTTCGATTTCCATCATGCAGGAAACAGCAGCACCGAACAGTATTTCTTTGACAGGACAATACGCGAAGGTGCATGGGCCGGCTCCGAGAAATCACTAATTAACCCGTTCGATTACGGTGAGCAACACTTCAGAATAATAGACAATGCCACAGGCAAGGTCATATACAAGAACAACTACTGTACACTCTTCAACGAGTGGCAGACAACTCCCGAGGCCGAAAAGGCAGAGCGCTCATTCCCCGAAAGCGTGATATTCCCCGAGCCTAAAAACGACTTTACAATCGAATTCTATGCACGCAACAAGAAGAGCAAGGAGTGGGAAAAGAAGTATACCCAGACTGTCGATGTAAACGACTTCAACATATTACCCGGCAAAACACCATACGAGAGTGTTGACATTCACATCGGCGGCGACATTGCCCACAGCCTCGATATAGTGTTGCTCCCCGACGGATTTACAGCCGGTGAAAAAGATAAATTCCTTGCAGCCTGCCAAATGTGGAGCGACGCTCTGTTCAAATATGCACCCTTTACACAGAACAGACACCGCATAAACATACGTGCCGTTTGGGCAGCATCAAACGAGAAAGGAGTAAGCAAACCGGGAGTGGGAAAATGGGTTGACAACCTTTTAGGAACACGGTTCTTCACCTTCAACAGCGAACGCTACCAGATGACCGAGGAGTTCCAGAAGGTTCGCGATGTTGCGGCATGCGCGCCATACGAAAGCATATTCATTCTCACCAACAGCGACAAGTATGGCGGCGGAGGCATCTACAACTACTACGGTCTCGGTTCTGCCGGTGAAACAGGGCGTACAGGCGAAGTGTATGTACACGAGTTCGGTCACTCACTAATGGGGTTGGGCGACGAGTATATTGAGGTGGGTAACACAGTGAGCGCCCTCTACCCTGCCGGCAAGGAGCCATGGGAAGCCAACCTCACCCGCTTCGTTAACTTCAAAGGAAAATGGGAGGACAAAATTAAAGAGGGGACACCGGTACCCACTACTGTTGCTCCCGGAACAACCGAGAGAGATTGGGAGATTGGAGCCTACGAAGGAGGCGGATACCTGGAAAAGGGGATATACCGCGGATGGCCCGAGTGCATGATGAAAGCGCTTACCGACTTTTGCCCTGTGTGCCAGGATGCAATAAGCCGTTATCTCGACTACATCTGCAAATAATAGAGCAATAATGCAATAAAAAAAACACCCCGCGGGGTGTTTTTTTATTGTTCTACATATTTAATTTCTGTCTTACGGCCCGATGCATCGACAAACCACAACGGGTAGCCGCTACCGTCGAATTTCCATTCGCCATATTCTTTTATCGTCTGCCCATACTCATCGAGTACAAGCTCTCCTTTACTATCCCTTTTGAGTTGTCCGTCGGGCAGGTTGGGGCTGATGGCTCCCAACATTCCGAAGGCTCCCAGCTGATAAGCTGCATAATATGGCGAACGGTTGACATATATATTCTGTTCAACCTCCCAATAGCCGAAATAGGCTGCAAAATCGAAATTCGTATTGTTTTGTGTAGCCCTGTAGGTGTAATTGCCGCGACGGTCTTTTATCACAGTGTCGGACGGTGCAAAATATTTCACAAAGCCTGTGATATTTCCTCTGCTTCGCGAGAATTCATAAGATACCCCTCCGTCGAGATAGGCACTCTGTAAAGATGTTGCCGAATAGACAAAATCGATTGATGCAAAATCCTCAAGCACACCGTCATCGTTGAATGTACCATAGTTGCTGCCACTGTCTACACTGTTCCAATCGGGGTACTCGGGGTACTCTCTCTCAACTCTGTAATCGACCTCAAGCTTGTTGCCTTTGAAATAGTAGTTGGCTTTAGAGCGGATATTGCACAGATACCATCTCTCCACGCCGAATTCCTCGCTTTTATAATGGTGCTGTATTGCTGAATTAATCTCCTTGATACGCCCCTGCGCATCGTACTCGAAATTATGTACCCAACTATAATCACGCCCGTCTACAGTATTGGTAGTCTTTACCTGTGCAACCTTTCTCACCCCCTCGACAAGCGGTTTATAGGGCGACTTGGCTGTGTCGGCATTGTAATCGTCGCTATCGCTACATGCCACAAGGGCGATACATAGCGGAAACAACAGAAAATAGAAAAATCTCTTCATCATTATTCTTCAGGTTTTATAAATCAATTTGCGAATATAATTTATTTATACAATTAAAACCAAAGAAAAACTCTTTTTTAACGGAAACCACATGCAAAGGATGTTTGTTGAATATAAAAACAAATCCCATGGCATTCATCGATTACTACAAGGTACTGGGTGTAGAACGCACGGCTACACAACAGGATATCAGAAAAGCCTACCGCAAGATGGCAAAGAGGTATCACCCCGACATAAACAAGGACGACCCGACAGCCAAGGAGCGCTTTCAGGAGATAAACGAAGCGAATGAGGTTCTCGGCGACCCCGAGAAGCGCAAGAAATATGACGAGTATGGCGAGAACTGGAGGCATGCCGATGAGTTCGAGGCACAACGCCGACAATACAGCAACGGTGCAAACGGCAGAGGCGGATATGACTTCGGAGGTTTCGGAGGCTTCGGCGACTTCAGTGGCAGTGCCGGCAACAGCAGCGGCTTCAGCGATTTTTTTGAGCAACTATTCGGTAGCGGGCTCCGTGGAGCAAAGAACAATAGAGGAGAAGATATAAGTGCCACGCTCACCCTCTCGCTCCGCGAAGCCGCCGTTACCCATCAGCAGACATTCACAGTAGGCGGTGAGAAGATACGCATTACCGTTCCGGCCGGCATAACCGATGGACAGAGGATAAAGCTCAAAGGGCGCGGAGCCGCATCGCCCGATGGCACAGTGCGCGGCGACCTTTACATTACTTTCCGCATTGAACCCGACAGCACATTCACCCTCCATGGCAACGACCTCTACGCAACAGTTACCGTTAGCCTCTACACAATGTTGCTTGGAGGCGAGGCTGTCGTTCCCACACTCACCGGCAATGCAAAAGTAAATATTAAGGCCGGCACACAACCCGACAGCAAACTTCGTCTTCGCGGCAAAGGCTTTCCTATTTACCGGCAGAACGGGAAGTACGGTGACCTGATAATAACAGTAAAAGTTACCCTTCCACAGCTCAATGAGAAACAGAAGAGCATTGTTACAGAACTGCGCCGGAGTTCATGACTCCGGCGCAGTAAATTTAAGTAATATCAGTTATATAAAACGATATAGAAGTTCAGGTAACCTGCAAATAGCAGCCATAGCAGATAAGGGATGTTCAATAATGCCGACATACGGCTCTGCTTGTAACAGCCGGCCACATACACGGCCAATACCATGAAGAAGACAACCAGCACCACAAAACCGAGCAATGGCGACTGCAGATAAAAGAAACAGAGACTCCACAGAAGATTCAACGCAAGCTGTACAAAGAATAGCACAGCAAGCACCCAGGAATATACCGTGCGCATATTCCACACGATTCCGGCCGAAATTCCCATTAGCAGATAGAGCACACCCCACACTATCGAAAAGACGATACCGGGAGGAGTCAATGACGATTTTATCAACGACGGATACCAGCCTTGCAATGCATCCTGCTGAAGGAGCATTGACACATAACCCACAAAGAACGAGAGTAATACAAACAGTAGAATAGGAAGAAAACGCCTCATACCAATACATTTATGTTATAAAAAAGCAATGCTGCAACATTGTTGCAACCGCATTTATAACAGAGCAGCCGGGCAGGTTGTTCACCTGCCCGGCTGTTGCAATATCGGTATTCAACCCCATGCTATAGTCCAGGACT
Organism: Bacteroidales bacterium; assembly: GCA_030535995.1. GTDB lineage: Bacteria > Bacteroidota > Bacteroidia > Bacteroidales > Bacteroidaceae > HGM04593. Next base: position 14,089 of record JAUNQV010000019.1, on the reverse strand, counting down.
CCGTCACAATCATAACCAGCAGCACAATGCAATAGACAAGCTTCATGCCGGTAGTGAGCAGAAAAGCAATGAATGACATACAGGCAACATGAATAGCCTTTGCAGGAGGGGTCTTCACAATAAGTTCGCCGATGAAAGCACCGAGGAACGGCCCTATGATTACTCCCCATACACCGCTGAAAAGCCCCACAACAAGGCCTATCGTGGCACCCCACATTCCGGCCTTTGAACCGCCGGCCTTCTTGGTAAACCACACCGGAGCGACATAATCCACAATAGTTATTATAACAGCAAACAAGCCGGTTACTATAAGCGAAACCACGCCTACCTCATTACCGCCACAGAAGGCAAGCAACAGCAGACCCACAAAACTTATAGGCGGGCCTGGAACTGCCGGCACAATGGCACCGATGACACCGACCACTGCCGAAATAAGTGCTATCAATATGAAAATGACATCCCACATAGCTGTTTGTATTTCAGTTATACATTCTCTTTCCGGCGCCCGTTCTTGTCGACAACCTCATTTATTTGGGAATCGGAATAATATGGCACCTTACCGGCAGGAACATATTTGCTCGAAGCGGAGAGATGAGTATCCTGGTCATCGAAGAAGATGTGTGCACCGAAAGCCTTCAACAGCTCATCTTTGCGCAAGCCGCCAAGGAAGTAGGCCTCATCGACATAAACGCCCCATTTACGCAGTGTCTTTATCACACGGAAATGCGAAGGCATGCTACGCGATGTGACAATGGCAAGGCGCAAAGGCGAGAGTTCTATCGAAGTGGGGAGAGACTCCTGTATTGAAGACAACTTCTTGAGCAGATTGGCAAAAGGCCCCTCCTTCAAAGGAATATCGGCATTTTCCTTCTCATATTTGTAGAAAGCATCGATACCCTCGCGCTTGAAACGGCATTCCGACTCATCGGAAAATATTACAGCATCGGCATCGAATGCTATCTTCACACGGCTCTCCTCGGGGTTGAAATCGGTTGGAGGCGCATAGATGAGAGCCGAGGCACAGATGCCCGAATCCATCACACGCTGCACATCGCCCTCGTCTTTCGACAGGAACAGGTCTATGGAAAATGCCTTCAAATACTTCGACAACGACTCTCCGCCCGAGAGAGCCACACGGGTAATCTCAAGCCCATACTTGTCGAGCGACTTCAGCATGCGCATGCCGGTTTCGGGACTGTTGCGCGACATTACCACAACCTCCACAATGGGGCGGTTGGCCTGTTTGTTCAATTCAAGAAGACTCTTTACAAGATAAAAGGCCGTACCGCGCTCCAGAGGCTCATCTTCATGCTCCTCCTGATATTTGCGATAGGCAGCAACACCATGTTTTTCAAATATCTCATTTTCGGCTTCCAGGTCGAACAACGCACGCGAAGAGACACCGATAACCAGACGTCCATCAAGATTTTCCATTATTCCTATACTAAAGTTTCATCATTATGTTTCTATTTGCAAAAATAGTTCATTCGGGCACATTAATCAATAAAAAAATAATAAAATTACGCCACTTACCCCATTAATGGCCACCGCGTTGAAAAAAAATCGCTACCTTCGCACTGTAAAAAAGAGACCGCGACTCATGATAAAAAATATAATCTTCGATTTTGGAGGAGTGCTCACAACCATCGACACAAACGAAGCACTTCGCCGTTTTTCGGCACTCGGCATTGCCAACCCTACTGAATACATAAACTCATACTGCCAGCACGGCCCATTCTTTGCCCTTGAAAACGGAGACATTACTGCCGAGGAGTTCTGCAAAGAGCTTGGCAAGATATGTGGCAGGGAGATAAGTTATGAGCAGGCAAAGCATGCATGGTGCGGTTTTATAGTGGATGTGCAGACGGAACTGCTAAAATATCTTCAGCAGCTACGCCCGCAATACACATTAGGCGTACTCAGCAACACCAACCCATTCATACAGAGCTGGGCACGTACACCGCAATTCACACAAGAGGGCAAATCTCTCGACGACTATTTCGACCGGCTCTTTTTAAGCTACCTGATGAAGTGCTCGAAACCCGGTGAGGCCATTTACCGCAAGATGTTGCTCGACGGCAACATGAGAGCCGAGGAGACACTTTTTGTCGACGACAGCGACAAGAACATTGAAGCAGCGCGGAAACTTGGGATAAAGACACTCAAGGTAATGAACGGTGAAGATTGGCGCCCTGCACTCGAAAAAGCCCTTGCGAGAGAGCCTTAACACATGCGGTCCCTGTAATCCTCGTAACCGAACACTTTGAAAATCTCCAGCTCACCGTTCTCGCGCAAGAAAGCGATAGAGGGGTGCGAAATGCCATTGAACATATTCGTCTTTACAGTGGTGTAATGTATCATATCCTCGAATACCACCCTGTCGCCCACCTTTAAAGGATGCGGAAACCGCCAACTTCCCATGTAGTCACCGCTCAAACAGCTGTTACCGCCCAGGCGATATATATTCTCACTGAACGGAGCCCCTTTCACGGCATCGGGCTCAAGCGACTCGGCACCGGTAACGGCCGGCTGGTATGGCATCTCAAGACAATCGGGCATGTGGCAGGTGAAACTTACATTGAGGATTGCCGTACGTATGCCACGGCTCTCTACAATATCCACCACCTCCGATACCAGTGAGCCTGTCTGCCATGCGAAGGCCGAACCCGGTTCAAGTATTACCTGCAGGTTCGGGTAACGGCTGCGAAGCCCTTTGAGCAAGCCTATAAGATGCTCCACATCATAATCCTTGCGTGTCATGAGGTGACCGCCACCAAGGTTCAGCCACTTTATCTTCGGCAACCACTTGCCGAATTTTTCCTCAATATGCACCAAGGTATTTTCAAGAGCGAATGAGCTCGACTCGCAATGGCAATGGCAATGGAAACCCTCAATACCTGCCGGCAGCTCATCGGGCAAGAGGTCGGCTGTTACACCGAAACGGCTGCCCGGGGCGCAGGGGTTATAGAGTTCGGTCTCAATTTCGGAATATTCGGGATTTATGCGGATACCGCATGAGATTTCATGCCCGGCCTCTTTTGTGAGCGGATAGAAACGCTCATACTGGGTTAGCGAGTTAAAGGATATGTGGCTGCTGCAACGCATCATCTCCCCGAACTCACTTTCGGTGTATGCCGGAGAGAAAGCATGTGCCCTGCTGCCGAACTCCTCGAAAGCCAGACGCGCCTCGTGTATTGAACTTGCTGTTACCGAGTTTATATATTCACGGAATACCGGGAAACTCTTCCAGAGGGCAAATGCCTTGAATGCAAGGATTATCTCTACACCGGCTTCGTGTGCCACGTGGCTTATAAGCGCAAGGTTCCTGCGCAACAACGCCTCCTCCATCACATAACAGGGCGAAGGCACATTATTTATCATCTCCTTATCCATTATTCTATTATCTTTAATTTTGCAAACTTAAGCAGCAGGGTCTTGACTCCTGCATTGCGAAATTTTATTGTAACCTTTGCGTTCTCTCCTGCACCCTCGACCGACTGTACCTCACCCATACCGAAACGGTCGTGCTGAACAATCATTCCAATGCTCAATGCCGCATGGTTGCTTTTTGGAGCATAAAAATCACGCTCCACATCGGAGACACGACGCAGATTGGCCGGCTTTTGGCTGAACGATGAGGCATCTATAACACGCTTTACCGGCTGTGCGGTACTATGCTGCGCTGCACGGTGCTCCCCGAACATGCCGCCCTGCGGGGCTCTGCTTTCGGGCACACGACGCTCCGTTGTATATGGTTGCTGCGATACTCTGTTTGTAGTAGAGAACATTCCACCGTCGCGCCACGGCTGCTGTGTCCGCGGCTTCTGCACCCCACCCTGCATGGCAATATAACGGGGGTCTATCTCTTTTATGAAACGGCTGGGCTCACAGAAGTTGAACTGGCCATATTTATAACGGCTCTTTGCGAACGAGAGCACACAGTGGTCCTTTGCACGGGTTATTGCAACATAGAACAGGCGGCGTTCCTCTTCCATTTCGCGCAGAGAGCTCTGTGCGCAGGGGTTGGGAAAGAGCTCCTCTTCGAGCCCCACAACAAAGACGGTGCGGAATTCAAGACCTTTAGCCGAGTGTATTGTCATGAGAGTGACACGGTTGCCGTCATCATCCTCTTTGGAGTCGAGGTCGGACATCAGCGATACCTCGGAGAGGAAATCGACGAGTTTGTCGTTGGCATTACCCTCCTCACGGCGCACATCAACAAAATCTGCAATACCGCTCATCAGCTCCTGCACATTCTCCTGACGTGCCTTGCCCTCTACGCTATTGTCGCTGTTGAACTCGGCAAGCATACGGCTCTCCTGCAACACAAGGCGTGCCGTCTCTATAGCATCCTTGTTCTGCGCATAGCCGGCAAAGCGCTCAATCATTGCTGCAAAGAGCTGCAACTTGGTAAACGTTCCCTTTGAGACATCCAACGGCGGCTGCATAGGGTCGGCAATAACACTCCAGAAGCTCACGCCACGCTCCATAGCCGCATCCTTAACCTTCTGCAAGGTCTTGTCGCCGATGCCACGTGCCGGGAAGTTTATTATACGTTTGAAAGCCTCCTCGTCATTGCTGTTGCATATAAGACGGAAGTAGGCGATTATATCCTTTATCTCCTTGCGCTGGTAGAACGACAGGCCACCGAAGATACGGTAAGGGAACGAACGTTTCCTGAACGCCTCCTCAAATATACGTGACTGCGCATTAGTGCGGTAGAGAATGGCGAAGTCGCTGTATTGCAGTTCCTCGGTACGGCGCAGTTCGGCAATCTTGTTTGCCACAATCTCACCCTCCTCAAAGTCGGAGTATGCCGAATAGAGCATCAGCGGAGTACCCTCGCCACGGTCGGAGAAGACCGTTTTCTTTATCTGTTCGCGGTTCTTTGCAATGAGGCTGTTGGCAGCGTTCACAATCATTTTTGTGGAACGGTAGTTCTGTTCGAGCTTGAAGATGCGCGCTCCACCATAACGCTCGGTAAAACCGAGTATATTGCCGATGTTTGCACCGCGGAAGGAGTAGATGCTCTGTGCATCGTCGCCAACGACACATATCGCCCTGCGGGCCTGTGTGAGCTGCCACACAATGCAGCCTTGCACGTAATTGGTATCCTGATACTCATCGACAAGCACATAGCGGAAACGCTCGGCATAGGCGGCAAGCACGTCGGGGTTATCCCGGAACAGACGATATGTATTCAGCAACAGGTCGTCGAAGTCCATGGCATTGGCAAGCCTGCAACGCTCGGCATACCTTTTATATATTTCGCAGGTAGACGGTATGCGGGCGCGGACATCATCGTTGCGCAGGCCGGCATCGTTCTCATAATCACGCGGCGATATAAGGTTGCTCTTTGCTGCAGAAATGCGCTCGGCAACAGCATTGGGCTTATAGAGTTTCTCGTCGAGCTGCATCTCCTTTATGATGCTCTTGACAAGGCTGCGCGAGTCACTCTGGTCGTATATGGTAAACTGCGGGGTGAAGCCCAACAGGTGTGCCTCGCGACGGAGTATTCTTGAGAATACCGAGTGGAAAGTACCCATCCAGAGCATAGATGCAGCCCTCTCCCCCACACGCGCGGCTATACGCTCCTTCATCTCACCCGCCGCCTTGTTGGTAAAGGTGAGTGCCAATATCGACCATGGCTCATAGCCATTCTCAAGCAGATAGGCGATTTTATATGTAAGCACACGTGTCTTTCCCGACCCTGCACCGGCAATAACCAGCGAAGGGCCGTCGAGGTAACGCACAGCATCGAGCTGTGCTCCATTGAGTTCTTCTTCGTAATTTATCATAAACATATTGCCCTGTAACGGCAAACAATGTGCGAAGATATGCAAAATCTGTCACATTTTAGAACTTCGGCGAGGCAAACATTGTTTACCTTATGAACTATTAATTGAACAACCATGAGTACATACGTTAAAACGACCCACACCGGCTTTCAGATGCCGGTACTTCTCTACCCAAGCGGTGCACTTGCTCCGGTGATTAGCCAGACAACAATCGAGTACCACTATGGCAAGCACCTGCAGACATACATCGACAACCTGAACAAATGCTTGCCCGATACGGAATTCGAGGATATGACACTACGGGAGATTGTGGCACAAGCCCCTCCGGGCCCTCTTTTCAACAATGCAGGACAGGTACTGAACCACTCGCTCTACTTCGAGCAGTTCACTCCCACGCCACCCGCAAACAACCGCCCGCGAGGCAATCTCAAAGAGTTCATACACTTTGACTTCGGCAATTTCGACACTTTCAAGAAGAGGATGGAAGAGGCCGCCGCATCGCTCTTCGGCAGCGGATGGGTGTGGCTTGCACAGGACGATAGCGGAAAGCTCAACATTGTCAGTTGCCAAGGAGGCGACAACCCCATTCGCCAAAGGATGACACCCCTCTATGGTATCGACGTGTGGGAACATGCCTATTACCTCGACTACCGGAACCGCCGTGCCGAGCATGTGAAGAAACTGTGGGATATTGTAGACTGGGAGATGGTAGAGAGTAGACTTAATATATGAGAACAGGCGCCACGTGGCGCCTGTTCTCATATATTAAACAGAATCATCTAACCTCCTTTAAAAGGTAAACTATCACAGGCAAGTGGTCGCTGTAGCCATTGAGCCACACGCCACCGGCGTGTGTACGTTTGGTATTGCCTTTGTAACGGCCCTCTTGCTGGAACATATAACTTCTTGAGAAAATCTCGGTCTTGTATAGCTTGAGGGTAGAACGGTCTTCGCCTATGAGATTTCCGCTCAATACAATCTGGTCGAAGAGATTCCACTTTCCTTTATATTTGAGTGTTCCTGCACCCTTCTTGCGCAGAATGTTCCACCAAGGGTTATATAGGTCGGTAGGAGCCTTTATATCTTTTTTCTCACGGAGAGCACCCAAGCAGGTTTTCATGCTCTTATTGTCGGGGTCGTCGTTCATATCGCCCATGATAAGTACCTTCGACCCGGGCATTGCGGCCATAATGGAATCTTTCAACTGACGCACAAGCACACCGGCGCGCTCACGGGCCGGTGACTTGGCATAGCGCGATGGCCAGTGGTTCACGATTATGTGTACTGTTTCGCCACCCATGTCACCTGTTACTATAAGGAAACCACGTGTTTTGTATGTTGTGTCGTTATCCTCGGTTGTATAAGGGGCGAGCTTTGAATTTATGGGCTTGAAGAGTTTGGGATTGTAAAGCAGGGCACAATCCACGCCACGTTTGTCGGGGCCTTCGATGTGCACGAAATCCCAACCGCGAGGAGCAAGTATCTCATGGTTTACAAGGTCGCGTAACACACGGCTGTTCTCAACCTCGGAAACACCTACTGCAGCCATTCCCATAGGCAATATGTCGGTACCCATTTCATTGAGAACCTTTGCCATATTGCTCAATTTGTTTGTATATTTCAATGTTCCCCACTTGTTTGTTCCATCGGGGAGATACTCGAAGTCGTTCTTGCCCTTGTCGTGGATGGTGTCGAAAAGGTTCTCAAGGTTATAGAAACCGACACTGTAGAGTTCATACTTTTTCTCCTGTGCATGTGAAACGGCAAACAGCAGCAACATGCAGGAGAGTGCAAAGAGGATTTTAATCTTTTTCATATAATATTATGTTCTAATTTTTAAAGCGGATTATCCTTTCCGACAGGGAATAATTTTTGTAAAATTAGTAAATAAATGGCACCCGGCAAGCATTTTGAAAGCAAAAAATCGCGTTGCCGCAAAATTTACTTTTTGTAAAGAAAAAAAGCTCGAAAACCTTTCGGGTGTGGTAACTTTTTACCACCTTTGTGAGAATATTAATGATTATTAATATCATTTTGCCATTCAAAACGAAAAACACAATCTTTAAAAGATTATATATTAAGTTTTTATATACTACTATGGTCAAAATTTCTAAAATTGCAGCATTATTGCTGCTCTGCTTCGCCTGGTGCAGCACAGACACTATGGCACAAGTGATAGCAGAACCGGGCAAAGGGCTCAAGAAACAACGCCCGTCGCGCATGTTGCAGGCCGACACTCTGCTCCTGAAAGAGGCAAATGAGGCAAGCAACGTAATTACCCTGGGTGATGACAACAACGAATCGTACACATTCTCCGAAGGACAGCTCGGCGAGGATGATGACTTTGCAGGAACAACTGCAATGGTATCGTCGAACGACGATTATTTCCTTTCGGAAGTGGGCTACCTGTTCAGCCCCATGCGTTTCCGCATCCGTGCCTACGAGTCGATGTACAACAATGTCTATGCCAACGGAGTGCTCATCAACGACGCCGAAAGAGGCCAGTTCAGCTATGGCATGATCGGCGGTCTGAACGATGCGACCCGTAACAAGGAGGGTGCAACATACATCGAGCACAACACTTTCGGCTTCAGCGCCATTGGCGGTGCAAGCAACATCAACATGCGTGCAAGCCAGTATGCGGCAGGCAACAAGATGTCTGTCGTGGGCTGTAACCGCAACTACCTCGCCCGCCTCATGTACACAGGCTCTACAGGCCTCATGGAGAACGGCTGGGCCTTTACAGCATCGGCATCATACCGCTGGGCAAACGAAGGTGTAATCGAGGGTACATTCTACAACTCGCTCGGCTACTTCCTTGCGGCAGAGAAGAAGATAAACGACAAGCACAGCATAGCAATCGCCACTTGGGGTTCACCCACAGAACGTGCACAGCAGGGCGCAGCTACCGAGGAGGCCTACTGGCTTGCCGGAAGCCACTACTACAACCCCAACTGGGGATACCAGGATGGCGAGAAACGCAATGCACGTGTCGTAAACTCATTTGAGCCTGCCTTGCTCGTTACATGGGATTACCAGATAAGCGATAAGGCGAAGCTCACAACATCTATGTTCGGCAAATATTCGATGTACAGCACAACAGCTCTTGGCTGGAACGGCAATGCAGCCGACCCACGCCCCAACTACTACCAGAACCTGCCGAGTGCGGCATACGATATTTGGGACCTTGAGTACACACCGACAGAGGACGAACTTGCCGACTACATGACACGTTACAACTACTGGAAGGCAAGCAAGGCCAACCGTCAGATCAACTGGGACTACATGTACTATGCCAACCAGCAGGCCAATGCCGTTGGCGGCGAGTGCCTCTACTATGTGGAGCGCCGTCACAACGACCAGATGACACTGAACCTGGGTACAACACTCAACGTAGATTATAACCGTTATAATAAGGGAACACTCGGCATTAGCTTGGGAACAACCAAAGGTATGCATTACAAGACAATGAGCGACCTTTTGGGAGCCGACAAATATACCGACATCGACAAGTTCTCTGTTGGTGACTTCGGCCCCAGCAGCGATTATGTACAGAACGATGTAGACCACCCCAACCGCCAGATTGGCGAGGGCGACACATTCGGTTACGACTACGACCTCTACGTAAACAAGGCGGGATTGTTCTACCAGCACCAGTACAGCCGCGGCATATTCCACCTCTTCTGGGGAGCCAATGTCGAGGGTACAACAATGGAACGCTACGGACACATGCGCAACGGACGCGCAATGGAGTTCTCTAAAGGCAGCAGCGGCACAGCCAAGTTCCTTGGCGGCGGCACAAAGCTGGGCATTACTCTCGCATTCAACGCCAACAATGCCCTTTCTATCGGCGCAGGCTTCGACAACCGCGCCCCCATCGCATACAACTCATTCATAGCACCCCGTATGCGCAACGACTTCGTACAGGGGCTTGAGAATGAGAACATCTTCAGCGCCGAGGCCTCTTACAAACTCATTGCAGGCCCACTGTCGGCAAAGGTAAGCGGCTACTACACAGTGCTTAAAGACCTCGTTGAGCAGAACGCATTCTACAACGACCAGCAGTCGCAGTTCACATACCTCACAATGACAGGTGTGAACAAGGTACACTACGGAGTTGAGGCTGCAGTTGTGCTGAATGTAACTTCTGCACTCTCTTTCAACGCAGTAGCTTCTGTCGGCAACGCCGAGTACACCGACAATGCCACCGGCTTCCTCATCAGCGAGAACGAGAAGGTTGTAATGAACGACAAGGTTTATATGGACGGTGTAAAGGTCGACGGTACTCCGCTCACAGCATTGAGCCTTGGTGTAGACTACAACACCAACGGCTGGTATTTGAGCGCAAACGTGAACTACTACGATAACATTTACATTGATGCATCGAAATATGCACGCCTTGCAAGCGTTGTGGGCGAGCCTGTAATTGACGCTACAACCGGCAAGGAGATACTCGATATTCCTTCACAGTTCAGCGGACGCGGCGATATCATGGTAGACGCATCCATAGGCAAGAGCATTAACTTGAGAGGCGGAAAGAGACTCAACATAAACCTGAGCCTCAACAACATCCTCAACAACCAGAAAATGATTACCGGCGGTTACGAGCAGAACCGTGACGACAGCTACTCCGACGGTAGCGAGCGCACATACAAGTTCTCGAAGAACCCGTTCCTCTACTACGCAAATGCATTCAACGCATACCTGAACATCGGTCTGCGCTTCTAACAGAGAGAGACTTATCGAAACAAGAAGTAACAGACCTAAAAACAAAAGAATATGAAAGCAATAAAATATCTATCAATTCTCGCACTGTCGCTCTTTACAGCAACATCGTGCATGAACGAATTTGACGAGCCGGTATTTGACCAGCCCCCATTCGGCAACAACGAAATTGGCGAGGCCAACACCACAATAGCCGAGCTGAAGGCAAAATATGCATCAACAATTTCGGCAAGCGGTGTCAAAGAGGTTACAGAAGATATCATCATCGAGGGCGTTGTAGTTGCCAACGACGAGACCGGCAACGTATACAAGCAGTTCATCATCAACGACGAGACCGGTGCAATTATAATAGGTGTCAATGATGTAGGCCTCTATGCTATGGTTCCCATTGGACAGCGCGTACGCATCGACTGCAAAGGATTGCATGTAGGCGGTTATGGCAAAATGGCACAGGTGGGTGGCCTTTACGAAGGCAAGGTTGGCCGCATGGGCAAGAGTGTATTCCCCAAGCATGTGCGCCTTGTAGGCACTCCCAATATTGAGCAGGAAGGTATGCAGCCCGAAGTTATCGACGACTCATACTTCACCAATGAGAACAAGGAGAACCTTGCAAAATTCGTACGCATTGAGAATGTTGAGATTACCGAGGCCGACGGCACTGAACTATGGGCACCCGAAGACCTTGCATACAACAATGTGGTAGAACGCCACATAAAAATGGGCAAGACCAACCTTGTACTGCGCATGAGCACATACGCCGACTTTGCCAACGAAGCGCTTCCCGATGGCAAGCTCAACATCAATGGTGTACTCACACGCTACAACGACTACTGGCAGTTTGTAATCAGTTCAACAAAAGACATTGAGCAGATTGCCGAATAAAAAAGAAGAAACAACAACAATTAAAAAATAACAATCATGAAACTTAAGAATTTATTTTTGGCAGCAATGACCCTGTTCGCGTTTGCAGCGTGTACAGAGACCCCAGATGCTCCTTATGATTTCCCAACCGGTGGCGGAAACGGCGGAACAACAGAAGAGGGTGTTTACATCAACGAGAAGTTTGCATCGGATTTCGGTGTATTCTCTACTGTTGAGACAGTGGGTAACTACCCTTGGATAATCGACTACAGCACTGCAAAGGCAACATCTTTTGTTGATGGTGCCAACAATGCGGCAACAAGCTGGCTTATCTCATCGGCGGTAGACTTTACCGAAGAAACAGAGGCATACGTAGCGTTTGACTACATCATCCGTTATGCAGAGAGCGGCAAGGTTGCAAAGAACCACCAGTTGCTCATCAGTGCCGACTATGCAGGTGACGCAGCAGCGGCAACATGGACCGACCTTCCTTACGGCGCTGTTGAGGGTGCCGACTGGCAGACATTCTACAAGGCCAACGTGGCAGTTCCTGCAGAGTTCCTCGGCAAGAGCGGTATCGTTTTCGCACTCCGCTACACAGCTACAACAAAGGCCGGCACATGGGAAGTAAAGAACTTCAAGGTTGCCCACGGCACTGCAGCTGAACCCGAAGAACCGGAGGAGGCACAGGAGTACACCGTAGCCGAGGCTCTTGCTGCATTCACCGGCGTTGCAACTCCGGCTATTGTAAAAGGATACATTGTAGGTACTGTCGATGGCCAGGTTTACACCGATGGCTGCCGTTTCAGCGGAACTGCAGAGTCAAAGACCAACCTCCTTATTGCCGACAATATTGACGAGACTGACCCGGCAAACTGTATGCCGGTACAGTTGCCTAACGGTACAGTACGCAACGCATTGAACCTTGTTGACAACGCAGGCAACTACCAAAAGATGGTAACCCTCACAGGTAGCCTCGAAAAATACTTTGGCGTTCCCGGTCTGAAGGCTGTTTCGAAATATGAGATAGAGGGTGTTACTCCTGAAGAACCGGAAACTCCGGAGGGTGCTTACATCAACGAGACATTTGCAACAGACTTCGGTGCTTTCACAACACAGGAGACCGTTGGCAACTATCCCTGGATTATTGACTACAGCACAGCAAAAGCAACATCATACGTTGACACAGACGGTGACGGCAAGGCTGACACAGACAAAGCAGCTACAAGCTGGCTCGTTTCTCCTACCGTTGACTTTACAAACGAAACAGAGGCCTATGTAGCATTCGAGTACATTATCCGTTACGCTGAAAGCGGCAAGGTAGCCGACAACCACCAGATACTTGTCAGTGCCGACTACGCAGGTGATGCAGCAACTGCAACATGGGTAAACATTCCTTATGGTGCTGTTGAAGGTGCCGACTGGAATACATTCTACAAGGCAAACGTAGCAGTTCCTGCAGAAATGTACGGCAAGGCTTCTGTTACATTCGCACTCCGTTATACAGCAACCACTAAAGCAGCTACATGGGAGGTCAAAAACTTTGTTGTTGCCCACGGTACAGCAACAGGCGAGACTCCCGAGCAGCCCGAGGAACCCGAAAACCCGGAGACACCTGATACACCGGTTGTTCCCAGCGGTGACAACCTGCTTGCAAACGGCAGCTTCGAGGAGTGGAATGGCGATGCACCTGTAGCTTGGGGTACAGGAAACATTGGCCACAATGCCACAATCTCACAGAGCGCTGATGCATACGACGGCAGTTATTCTGTACTTGTAGGCGGTTCAGCAACAGCCAACAAACGCCTCGGTTCACAGAAATACACTCTTGCAGCCGGCACATACGTAATATCAGCATATATCAAACAAGATGGTGCTACAGCAGGAGCTTTCAAACTGGGTTATGGTATTATCAAGGAAGGTAAAATTGCAAATTCCGATTATAAATATCAGGACAATGCAACAACAGTCAGTGGTGAATGGACAATGTATACACATGAGTTCACACTCGCATCTGAAACAGAAGTTGCAGTATTGATAATGAACTCAAAGGTTGGTAACGGAAACTCAATTCTTGTTGATAATGTAATGCTCACAACCAGCGATGGCGGTACAACAGGTGGCGGCAATGACGACGGTGGCAACGAAGAGCCCGAGACACCGGCCGATACTTATGCATTCACAGCAGTGACATCAGTAACAGCCGGAGCACAATACCTTATTGTTGCCGGAACAAACCAGGCTACTGCTCTCGATGCATCAAAGGGTTATGGCTACCTCCCCGTTACAACAGTTTCTCCCTCAAACGGCGTTATCAACACTACCGATGACAATGTATTCGTAATTGAGGCTGTTGATGGCGGTTACAGCATTAAGGACGCTCTTGGCCGTTACCTCTTCATGAAGGGTGACTACAACAGCGTGAACCTCGACACTACTCTGCCTGCCGAAGGTGGTGTGTGGACAATCGAGTTCAATGCCGATGGTACTGCAAAAATAACCAACACATACAATGGCAAGTTCATGCAGTTCGACAGCCAGTACAACAGCTACGGTGTTTACCCCGATGCTCGCGGTGAAATGCCTACACTGTACAAGAAGAACTGATAACTGATATTTGGTTATAACCATAAAAAATGCGATGGGCACTATGAAGTGAACCCCAAAGTTTGGACAAAAAACTTTGGGGTTTATTTTATGCGTAA
>JAUNQV010000080.1 GCA_030535995.1 Bacteroidales bacterium | reverse complement strand
GCAACAAAAATATTTTGCATTGCAATCATAAAAAAACACACCTTTTTGCTACTGACCCAGGAAAAGCGATGCGAAGCAGCGCGGGTTCTTTGCAAGCAAAGCGGCAAGCCGATTACAAGCCCCGTTTACCGCTCCAGCTCTTTTTTCAGATACTCCGCCGTGTGGCCTACGCCTTTGGATACGACCTCTTCGGGAGTGCCGGTTGCCATTACCATACCACCGTCACGACCACCCTCGGGGCCCATATCAATTATATAATCGGCAAGCTTGATGACATCGAGATTATGCTCGATGATGATTACCGTATTGCCTTTGTCAACAAGGCGGTTCACAACATTCATCAGCACACGTATATCCTCGAAGTGCAATCCGGTTGTAGGCTCATCGAGCAAGTAAAGCGTCTTTCCTGTATCGCGCTTCGAGAGTTCTGTCGCAAGCTTCACACGCTGGCTCTCGCCACCCGAAAGAGTTGTCGATGGTTGTCCCAACTTGATATAACCGAGGCCCACATCCTGCAGCACCTTTATCTTGTTAAGTATTGTAGGCACATTCTCAAAGAACTCGACAGCCATGTTTATTGTCATATCGAGTACATCGGCTATTGATTTTCCTTTGTAGCGTACCTCTAATGTCTCACGGTTGTAGCGCTTGCCATGACATACCTCGCAAGGCACCATCACATCGGGCAGGAAATTCATTTCGAGCGTCTTGTAGCCATTGCCGCTACACGCCTCGCAACGGCCGCCCGACACATTGAACGAGAAGCGGCCGGGCTTGTAACCGCGTATTTTCGCCTCGGGAAGGTCGACAAAGAGGTTACGTATATCGGAGAATACACCTGTATATGTTGCCGGGTTGGAGCGTGGTGTGCGCCCGAGCGGCGACTGGTCCACATCCACAATCTTGTCGATATGCTCTATACCCTCTATCGATGCATAAGAGAGCGGTTCGCGCAATGCACGATAAAAATGTTTAGCCAGAATAGGCTGCAAGGTGTCGTTTATGAGTGATGATTTGCCGCCACCCGACACGCCTGTCACGCAAATGAGCTTGCCGAGCGGAAACTCCACATCAATATTCTTGAGATTGTTTCCACATGCACCTTTTAGCCTTATATATTTGCCATTGCCCGGTCGACGCTCTGCCGGAACTTCTATCTTTTCCTTGCCGTTGAGGAACCGTGCTGTAGTTGTATCGCCCTGCAGCATTGCCGCCGGTGTACCGGCAAAAACCACCTCACCGCCCTTTCGCCCGGCCTTGGGGCCAAGGTCGATTATATAATCGGAAGCAAGCATTATATCGCGGTCGTGCTCCACTACTATCACCGTGTTGCCGAGGTCACGCAGCGACTTCAAAGAGTTTATGAGCCTGTCATTGTCGCGTGGATGAAGGCCGATGCTCGGCTCATCGAGAATATAAAACACATTCACCAGCTGCGAGCCCACCTGTGTTGCAAGGCGTATGCGCTGCCCCTCACCACCCGATAACGATGCTGAAGAGCGGTTCAATGAGAGATATCCGAGCCCGACATCAAGCAGAAAGCCTATGCGCGACTGTATCTCCTTTATGATTTCTGTGGCAATGGTACGTTGCTTCTCACTGAGTGAAGAATTGAGTTCCTCAAGCCACGCATGGAGTTGGGTAATGTCCATAGAGGCGAGTTCCGATATATTCTTGTCGGCAAGCCTATAATGCAATGCCTCCTTGTTCAAGCGCGCACCGCCACATTCGGGGCACACCTGCATGGCCGAGAACTGCTCGGCCCAGCGCTGTTCCTTTGCCGAGACTCCGTTTTCCTTTTGCTGCTGGATATACTTCACAAGGCCGTCGTATGTTGCTATGCTGTCGAAAAACATATCCGATGTACTGTTCAGTTTCAAAGGAACAGGAGAGCCGTAAAGTATCTCATCTATAGCTTCATCGGGCAGTTCGCCGACAGGAGTCTTCAAATCGGCATCGTAGCGGGCAAGCACAGCCTCTATCTGCTGGAAGATTGAAGAACGGCGGTACTTACCGAGCGGTGCCAAGGCACCGTCGTATACCGACAGAGAACGGTCGGGCACCACCTTGTCGACATCGACACAGCTCACCATTCCCAAGCCTTTACATTTGGGGCATGCGCCTTGCGGTGAGTTGAAAGAGAAATTATTAGGGTCGGGTTCTTTATAGGACAACCCTGTAACAGGACACATAAGGCGCTTGCTGTAGTGGCGTATTTCGCCCTGCGGCATCTCCATTATCATCACAAGGCCATCACCCTGGGCAAGAGTTGTCGCAAGGCTCTGTTTCAGGCGCCCGGTATCCTTGACATCGACAGCCAATTTATCTATAACGACCTCAATATCATGGTTCTTGTACCTTTCGAGCATCATTCCGCGCGACATTTCGCATAGTTCACCATCGATGCGTACATTCAAATAGCCCTTGCGCATCATCTGCTCGAACAGTTCCTTGTAATGGCCTTTTCGTGCCTTTACAAGCGGAGCAAGCATATATATGCGCTTGCCGTTGTAGCGTTCGAGTATGAGCTGCAGAATTTTCTCCTCGGTATATTTTACCATCTTCTCACCCGAGAGATAGGAGTATGCATCGGCTGCACGGGAGTAGAGCAGACGCAGATAGTCATATATTTCGGTTGTAGTACCAACAGTAGAACGAGGGTTCTTGTTGGTGGTTTTCTGCTCTATAGATATCACAGGGCTCAAGCCGGTGATTTTATCGACATCGGGGCGCTCCATTCCACCCAGGAAGTTACGTGCGTATGTAGAAAATGTCTCAAGATAACGGCGCTGCCCCTCGGCAAATATGGTATCGAATGCGAGCGAAGACTTGCCGCTGCCGCTCAAGCCGGTTATTACAGTGAGAGAATCGTGTGGAATCTCTACATCGATATTCTTGAGATTGTGCACCCTTGCACCATAGACCTCTATTTTTCCTTTTTCTTTTTCCACCGCTACAATCAGTTGTTTCCTGCCGCCTCTTCGGTGTACCCGCGCATGAGGTTCACATCACGACGAATTTCATAATCGATGCCATCGGCACCTTTAGCTTTCACAACAACAAAATAGACTCCGGCTTTTACAGGCTTGCCTTTGTATGTGCCATCCCAACCGCACTCCTCGCAACCTATTTCATCTATACCCCAAGTATATAACTGCTGCCCCCAGCGATTATATATAGCACCGCTGAACGAGATTATGGACTTGACATTAAAAACATTATAGTAGTCGTTGATGCCATCGCCATTGGGCGAGAACGCATTGGGTACCTCTATTTTGGACTCTGCAAGTACAACACGGAATGGCTCATACACCTCGGCTCCGAACTCCCAGAAGACCTCGCTGTTGCTGCGGCTGGTGTAGGTTATTACCGGCTGCACCATTACCGCTCCACTCTCCCGCAGTTCTATCTCTACATCGGCATCGTAACGTATGAGATAAGGCTCCACTTCGCCCTCTTTAATAAACTCCCATGCACATACAAGAGAATAACCCTCGGCCTCTACGGCATTTGCCGATAGCCTGATTGTGACAGGAGCCTCACCCGAGAACTCCTCACCGTATGTCAATACCGTTTCTACCCCTTTTGCATCAATGACCACAGCCGAAGGTTCGGGAGTCTCCACCTCGCCTTGCGGATATGCCCCGACAACAGAGAGAGAAAGCAACATTATAAATAATAATATCTTCTTCATAAATCAAATGTCACATTACAAAAAACAAAAATAGTAAATCCGATTGAAAAAACAGTGAACAGAGCCGATATTTTAGCACACATTCACTTTAGGCAACAAAGTGCAAGAAGAAGTACACATTTTTCACCCGCCATACATAAGATTTGACAAAAAAAATTGTATCTTCGCAGAATTAACCGGAGCAACAGACACACACCAATATGAAAGCATTCAAACATATTCTACTCCTTTGTACCATACTTGTCGCTACACTCGC
Source organism: Bacteroidales bacterium (assembly GCA_030535995.1). Taxonomy (GTDB): domain Bacteria; phylum Bacteroidota; class Bacteroidia; order Bacteroidales; family Bacteroidaceae; genus HGM04593. The sequence continues at coordinate 5,761 of JAUNQV010000080.1, read as the reverse complement.
GGCAAGTGCCCAAGAGAAAAAATTCTTCACACACACTGTGAGCAAAGGACAGACACTCTACTCCATCTCCAAGATGTACAACACCACCGTCGAGGAGATTGTAAAATACAACCCCGAGAGTGCCGCAAAGCTCTCTATAGGGCAAAAACTGACAATTCCGCAGAACCCCACCAACGACACACAGGTAGTAGTGGTGAGCGAGGAGCGTGAGGCAGAGATATACCACACAATACAGAGTGGCGAAACCCTCTACCGGTTGAGCAAGATGTATGGTGTCACCCCACGCGAAATATGCGACGCAAACCCGGGGCTCTCGACCTCGAATTTCCGCGTGGGAGAGGTCATACTCATACCACGCCCGGTAAAGAGCATTGAGATAAAAAGCAGCGATGCAGGCGAAACCACCCCTTCTGCCGGCAGCAAAAAGGAAGAGGAGGTAGAGATTGTAGCTACCCATAAAGTAAAAAGAGGGGAAGACATTGAAGATATATGCAAGAAATACGGTATAACAGAAGACGAACTGCTTGCCGCAAACCCGCAGATAAAAGGTAAGAAGATAAAGAGAAAAATGGTGCTGAACATTCCGGCACCCAAGAAAAAGGAGAAACCGGCCGAAGAGAAAAAAGCCGAGCGTGAACTCTCGAACCACGAAATATTCATCAAGGTAGAAGAGTACAAGGACTCTCTGAACCGCAGCAACCAAGGAGCAGAAGACGACGGAACACTGAAAGTAGCCCTTGTGCTCCCGTTCCTGCTCGACAGCTATGCGCCAAGTGAGCAGGGTCGCATGGTCGAGTATTACCAAGGCTTCCTCATGGCTGTAAAAGAGCTGAAGGATGCCGGCTATTCGTTCGAGATAAACACATTCGACTCCGGAAGCAAAGAGAACAGCCTCTCGCCGCTCATTGAAAGCGGCAAGCTCGACAACATGGACCTGATTATCGGAGCCATGTACCCTAACCACAACAAAGAACTGGCAAAATTTGCACAGAAGAACTCAATACCGCTTGTAATTCCTTTCACGAGCAAGGAAGACGAGATATTCCGTAACCCTATGGTATATATTGTAAATGCAATGCAGTCGTACATTATACCCGAGGTTACCGCAAGGTTCACCGCAACCTTCCCCAATGCAAACGTGATTTTCGTGGAAGACACCATAAAGAGCAACAAGAAAGAGTTCATATCGGGCCTCATTGACGAACTCGACAGCAATGGTGCCACACACACCACAATAACATTGTCGAACCTCACCATACCGGAAAAGATGTTGCCTACACTAAAAGAGTTGCTCAAAGAGGATAAGGAGAATATCATAATACCAACCAATTCTTCGGCAAAAACGCTCGGTGCATTGCTGCCGGCTCTTGTACAGGCCGACATTATAGACTCGCTCGACATACCCGACTACAAGTTGTTCGGTTATCCCGAATGGCAGATACATGCCAAAGACACCCGCGAACAGATGTATGAGGTCGAGACCTATTTCTACGCAACCTTCTACAGCCACTACTCGTTGCCCGAAGTTGCAAAATTCCAGAACGATTACATACGCTGGTACAACAGAAATATACAGAACATTTACCCACGTTACGGCATGCTCGGCTACGACACAGGCTATTTCTTCCTGCTTGCAGCAAGCAAATATGGCAAGGAGATGCCCGAAAGAATAAACAGTACAGAGTTTTCACCCGTGCAGACAGGGTTCAAGTTCGACCGCGTAAGCAACTGGGGCGGTCTTGTGAACAAAAAGATATATTTCATACACTACACCCCCGAGTACAAGATTGAAAAGATAGATTTTGACAGATGAAAAGATACATCATTATAATAACCGCCCTGTTTCTCTCATTCGTAGCAAATGCACAGATTGAGCAACCCAGAAGAATTCTTGAGGTTGGCTTTGCCGGCGGAATGAGCATGAACAAGATGGACTTTCAGCCCACCATTCGCCAGACCTACCTCAACGGCATAAACGGAGGTATAAGCCTGCGTTATACAAGTGAAAAATACTTCAGCATGATATGTGCCGCCCAAATGGAAGTCAATTTCTCACAACGCGGATGGAAAGAGGATTTTGACGACGAGACCGGCAACAGCTATAGCCGCACTCTCAATTACATTGAAGTGCCCCTGCTTGCCCACCTCTCATGGGGAAAGGAGGAGCGCGGCCTGCAGTTCTTTGTAAACCTTGGCCCGCAGTTCGGTTTCTTCATTGGCGACAGCGAGGAGTACATCGGCAGCTGGAGGCCCGAGGAACGTCCGCAATCCATTCGCCCTGTCTATGGCAAAGAGGTTGAAAAGAAGTTCGATTATGGTATTGCCGGTGGCCTTGGTGTAGAGCTAAAGACAAAAGCCGGAAACTTTTTCGTTGAGGGGCGTTACTATTACGGCCTGTCCGACATATACGGCAATTCAAAGACCGATGACTTCGGGCGCTCGGCCAACCAGACAATTTACATAAGAGCAGGATATTCAATTAGGATTCTATAATAAAAAGAACGCCCGCGGGCGTTCTTTTTATTATTTGCAGTATCAAAAGGATACAAATTAGACTATAAACAGCAGTTCCCTGTATTTTGGCAATGTCCAAAGTTCATTATCTACAACAAGTTCAAGCTTGTCTATGTGCGAACGTATCTCTTCGAGCATAGGGGCGACAGTATCGTGGTAGGCGATAGCCTTGTCGCGCTCGCTTGTGATGCGGTTTGCGACCTTGCGTCTCTCAACAAGTTCTGCAACAAGGCGGCGTATCTCCTCAACATGCCCGGCCATCTGTTTCACAAGTTCAATGTTACCTGCCGAGAGCATATCACCCTCTTGCTTGCCTATAACCTGTTCCATCTTTATAACATTATCGAGCAGAGAACTCTGGTACTTTGTGGCTGTAGGGACAATGTGATTGAGGGCAAGGTCGCCAAGTACGCGCGCCTCAATCTGGATTTTTTTGGTATACATTTCCCACTTTATCTCGTTACGTGCACGCAATTCGGTTTCTGTCATTACCTCCATGTCGCGGAACATTGCCACACTCTCCTTGTCGAGATAACGGTCGAATACAAGCGGTGCGCTGGCCTCGCAGTCGAGCCCGCGATGCACCGCTTCGCGCCTCCACTCGTCACTGTAACCGTTTCCGTCGAAACGTACAGGCTTGCTGTACTTTATGTATTTTCTTATAATCTTGACAAGAGCATCTTCCTTGGCTACACCTTTTTCTATAAGAGTATCCACCTCGCGTTTGAAGATTGTGAGCTGCTCGGCCATAGCGGTATTCAATGCAATCATAGCCGATGCACAGTTGGCCTCGGCACCCACTGCACGGAACTCGAAGCGGTTGCCGGTGAAGGCAAACGGCGAAGTTCGGTTGCGGTCGGTATTGTCAATCATGAGTTCCGGTATCGATGGGATATTGAGACGCAACTCGCGTTTGCTCAATATTTTCACCACATCGTCGGTTGTTTCCATGTGGTCGAGAACCGAAGAGAGATGCGACCCGAGGAAACTGGATATAATGGCCGGAGGAGCCTCTGCCGCACCAAGGCGATGGGCATTGGCCGCCGACATTATGCTCGCTTTCAAAAGCCCGTTATGACGATAGATGGCAGCCAATGTATTGACCACAAAAGTGATGAAACGAAGGTTGTCCTTATCGTTTTTTCCTGGTGCCATGAGCAGCACACCGGTGTCGGTACCCAGCGACCAGTTATTGTGCTTGCCCGAGCCGTTGACACCCTTGAAGGGCTTTTCGTGCAACAGCACACGGAAACCATGGCGGCGCGCAACCTCTTTCATCAACGCCATGATGAGCATATTGTGGTCTACAGCAAGGTTACACTCCTCGAATATCGGCGCAAGTTCGAACTGGTTGGGAGCCGCCTCGTTGTGGCAAGTCTTTGTAGGGATACCGAGTTTGAGCGCTTCAATTTCAAGCTCCTTCATGAAGGCTGCCACACGCTTGGGAATGGAACCGAAATAGTGGTCTTCCAGTTGCTGGTTCTTTGCACTGTCGTGCCCCATAAGGGTGCGGCCGGTGAGCAGAAGGTCGGGACGGGCAAGCATCATTCCCTCGTCTACAAGGAAATACTCCTGCTCCCAACCAAGATATGTAGTAACCTTCTTCACGTTCTTGTCGAAGTAGCGGCACACATCGGTGGCTGCTTTGTCCACAGCGCGCAACGACTTCAACAGCGGCGCCTTGTAATCGAGCGCCTCGCCTGTGTATGATATAAACACGGTGGGAACGCAAAGGGTATCGTCCATAAGAAAGGCAGGCGATGTGGGGTCCCAAGCACTGTAACCTCGCGCCTCGAAGGTGCTTCGTATTCCGCCATTGGGAAAAGAGGAGGCATCGGGCTCCTGTTGCACAAGCAACTTACCGGAGAACTCTTCAAGCACCCCACCCTTGCCGTCATGCTCAATAAATGCATCGTGCTTCTCGGCTGTAGTTTCGGTCAACGGATGAAACCAATGGGTATAATGCGTCGCACCATTCTCAACAGCCCAACGCTTCATTCCCTCGGCCACACTGTCGGCTATGGAGCTGTCGAGCATGGCATCGTTGTCTATAACATCAATAAGTTTATTATAAACCTCTTTCGGAAGGTACTTGAACATCTTCTCACGATTGAAGACCTTGACTCCATAATATTCGGACGGGCGCAACCCGTTATCGGGCACCTCTACCGCCTTTTTTCCAAAGGCTGCCGATATTACTTCGAAACGTAACTTTGACATATATTATATTTTGTATTTCTGATATTGTTTGCTTTGCAACAATTTGACCGTTTATAACAAAACAGGCTAATAGACTGACATTACAAAAATCAATAGTTTCACTTGCTTTTTGTAAAACAGCAAAAACTTTGCAAATATAACAGCATATCCACTGAAAACAAAGTAAATTTTAAAAAACAGAAGCGACAAATGAGAAAACAGAGGCAAAAACGAGAACATTATTTAAAACAAGCACTACAAAATCAAAAAAAATCAAAAACAAGAACAACAAAACCAAAAAGAGAGAATTCAAACCGCAATAACACATTGACAACAAAATAAGCAAAATACACAACATTTGTCAAAAGCCGAGCAAAACATAAAAACCACCGCAATGGACACAGTTAAAAAAAGTTTAAAAAAATCGTATAATTAAAGAGGGTAAAATAATATTTTTTGATAACTTTGTAGAGATAACTTCAACTTCTATAAAGAAGCACCGGAAAACACTCATAAAACCATAATACAATGCTTAAGCAAATTATCAACGCAAAAATCCTTACCCCACAAGGTTGGTTAAAGGATGGTTCTGTTATCATGCGTGATAACAAAATTCTTGAGGTTACTAACTGCGACCTAGCTGTAATAGGCGCAGAAGTTGTTGATGCAAAAGGGATGTATGTAGTTCCCGGAGGTGTTGAAATACACATTCACGGTGGTGGTGGTTGCGACTTCATGGAGGGGACCGAAGAGGCCTTCCGTGGTGCAATTGCAGCCCACATGAAACATGGAACAACAAGTATTTTCCCAACACTCTCTTCATCGACAGTACCCATGATTGAGGCAGCAGCCGAAACATGTACCAAGCTCATGGCAGAACCGAACAGCCCTGTACTCGGCTTGCACCTCGAAGGCCACTACCTCAACATGGCTATGGCCGGCGGACAATTGCCCGAAAACATCAAGGACCCCGACCCCAACGAATACATTCCCTTGGTTGAAAAATGGAACTGTATCAAGCGCTGGGACGCAGCCCCCGAGCTCCCCG
>JAUNQV010000171.1 GCA_030535995.1 Bacteroidales bacterium | reverse complement strand
ACATACTGAACAAATGAACTTTTTCATAGTATTAAAATTTTTAGCCGTTAATAATCTTGTTTTTTTATTTTCATTTCTGAAACCATTGCAAATATAAAGTCATTTTATTTACCCCGCAAGTTTTTTCGCAATATTTTTCACTAAAAAATGAAAATTTTTAAAAATTGTACATTTTCCGCACAACAATAGGTATATTTTAAACACACACCGACACGTTTTTAACGTGAGACATCATAATGGCATACAAAAATTAAACTATTTTTAAAAAGAGAGGAATTTTCTTTGTCATTATGAGAAAAATAGCATATATTTGAGGGATTAATAATAAATTATTAAACAGAACCGCAGTTTTAACAAAAACAATGTTAAACTGTGTACCCCAGCCGGTAAATGCGATACTGTAGAAAGAGTAAACAAACTTAAACTTAATAATAATATGAACAAGACTTTAGCCAAAAGCCTCAAAGTGTTGGCAATGAGTGCAATGTTCCTCATTCCATGCAGCACTTTCATGGGTTGCGACGATGAAATTGACGAAAGCAATCGTTTTACATTCAAAGGAGAGCTCATCGCAACTCACCTACAGAACAACCCCGACAAATTCAGCAATTTTGCCGAAATCTTGAAAAAGGCAAGAATCGGTGACAAAGCTTCAGGCAACATGTTGAGAACACTATCGACCTACGGTTCCTACACATGTTTTGCTCCAATCAACGAGGCTGTAGAGAAATTCCTCCAAGACCAATACAACAGATACCTCAACGGCGAGGACACCGGCATCACAGGCCCCACACTTGAAGAACTCTCCGACAGTATGGCTACTGTAATTGCCAAGAACCATATCATAGAAAGAGGATACAGAACTATCGACATTGAAGGCAACGGTTCATTCCCCCGCCCCACAATGAACAGACGCTCTACAACAATAAGCTGGCCGCAGGACAATGACGGACAGCCATACGCGCTAATCAACGACCACTCACGAATAATCACTCAGGATGTTCAAATGGAGAACGGCTTCATCCAGGTCATCAGCGAGGTTCTCAACCCCTCAAACAAGCCGGTACCCGAGCTCCTCATTGCCCACGAAGGCTTCAAGATTTTCGGCGAGGCACTTTTCCTTACAGGTTACGACGAATACTTGAGGCTGCATGTAATTGACAAAGAATATGACAACACCGATTTTGAGCCAAACAGCGGTATCGGCAAAGAGGGTAAAGCACCCTACCCCGATGAGAAACGCCAACGTTTCACACTGTTCGTTGAGCCCGACGATGTACTTGCCAACCCGGCAAACAACCACCTGAACATACCTATAACAACCATTGACGCGCTTGTCCAATTTGCCGAAGAGTGGTACGGAACAGAGGCAAGAGGTGAATACGAAAACCCCAATAATGCACTTAATAAGTTCGTTGCATATCACATACTCGACCGCCAATTGCAATACAGCACCTCATCGGGCCCCGGCGGATTCATTATGGAGAACTACACAGGCAACAACGGATTCAACTCAGAAGTGAACATGCCTACCTACTTCGACCGTTACGACTACTTCGAGACAAAGCTCCCCTACACAATGATTAAAGTCACAAAACCTTTCACCAACCCCAAACTGGCTACAGAACTGGTTATAAACTATGCACAGGAGATGGGTACAGTGTGCAAGGACCCAAGAATGGCAAAGCATATAAATGTCGTTATAGAAAGAGCATCGGACACACAGAAGCGCCCCGGACTTGAGAAGTTCGACCAGAACAGCATCAACGGCTTCATACACGCAATTGACCGCATACTCGTCTACAACGAAGCCGAAATGGCAGGTAACATACTTAACGAGCGTATGCGTTGGGACGTATCGTCATTCTTCCCCGAGCTTACCAACAACGGCATACGTTGGGCATCGCAAGACATCTCGAAAACAACATATATCCCCGACGGATACTGCGAGAGATTTAAAGTACTCAGCAACGACACACATGTATACTACCTGCACCCCCACGCCACAAGCACAAGAGGTTACCCCAACTACCAAGGCGATGAGTTGCTTGTAACAGGAACATACGACTTCAAATACCGTATTCCACATGTACCGACAGGCGACTATGAGATACGCTTCGGTTTCAGCCAGAGCGACCTTCGCGCTGTTACACAGTTCTACTTCGACGACAAGATTTGCGGTATTCCCGTAGACATGAAATGGACCAATAACAACACATACGTTGTAATGGGCTGGTTCAAGGAGATTGACGAAGAGACCGGCACAGCACTCACCGAAGAGGAAATCATTGCAAAAGACAAGACTATGCGCAACCACGGATTCATGAAAGGCCCCGCAAGTTGTCACTTGGAAAAAGGAAAGAGCATGCGTGAGTCGGAGCTCGCCATACGCAAAATCATAGGTACATACCGATTGAACAACGGCACAGAATACTGGCTACGCTTCAAGAATGTTACTGAGAACACCGACGGAAAGCAACAGTTCAACCAAGACTTCCTTGAAATTGTCCCAACAACAATCATTTCCGACCCGCTTAAACCGGAAGATATCTATTAAAATTATTATCGTAATACAAATGACCGCTTGCACTAATTCGTGCAAGCGGTCATTTTAGTTTCCAAAACAATAAAAACAACAATAGAAAAACGGGTTCAGTAGCAAAAAGGTGTGGGTCTTTATGAG
>JAUNQV010000079.1 GCA_030535995.1 Bacteroidales bacterium | reverse complement strand
GCCCTATCCCATAGTTCAGGATAATCGCAAATTTTCTGTACTTGTTCCTTATACGTACGAGCTGTTTCTCGGGTGTTAACCATTTTTGCCATAATTATATGTATTTTGTTGTATTTGACAAGCTTTATTTATTATATACTTTCTGGGTATAGAATTATTCTTAACATACACGGCTAATCCTCCGACTCTACCTCTATGCCTGAGTTTCGTCATATCCGTCCATGGGATTACCATTAGCGAGCAGCGACTCATCATGGTAATGGTCCTTGGTCTTCTGCGTCTCGGCATAGAAATACCTTGCCTTTTCCTTGTCGATGAAATAACCGAACTCTTCCTCACCAAGGCGGCAGTAGTTTACAGACACTTCTCCACGTCAATGAACTTATAATTTTTACTTACCCATTCCGCCAAAGACTCGAAATCATTCTTTCTCCAGAACTTCACGCACATAGCCCTTTTTCTTCCGCCATCGATAGGAAGCAATTGGTCGTCATCGAGATAAAAGTCCCATTTGGCACGTGCCTCCTTGCCGATGTGCTTTCCTGCCAACATACAGAACTCCATACCCTGATTATATTGTAATTCTAATTTGTCTACTACTTAAACATTTTCCCGAATGATGCGAGTACCCTCGGGAATATCTAATTCATCTATATTCGTGATGTGAGCGGGCAGGGTGATAGAGGTCAGGTTAGAGCACCCTGAAAATGCCTTATCTCCAATGCTGGTCACACTGCCGGGGATGGTGATAGAAGTTAGGCTCTCGCAATTATAAAATGTATAATCTCCAATACTGGTCACACTGCTGGGGATGGTGATTGAGGTCAGGTTATAGCACCCTGGAAATGCCTTATCTCCAATGCTGGTCACACTGCTGGGTATGGTGATAGAGGTCAGGCTATAGCAATGACTAAATGCCGACTTTCCAATGCTGGTCACACTGCCGGGGATGGTGATAGAGGTCAAGCTCTCGCAACACGAAAATGCCTCATCTCCAATGCTGGTCACACTGCTGGGGATGGTGATAGAGGTCAGACTTTCACAATCATAAAATGCCGACTTTCCAATGCTGGTTACCTTATATTCCTTACCACCAGTTGTAATAGATGAGGGAATAATAACAGTTTCTACATTGTTTTTTTTTACACCGACCACCTCAACCCATTTGTTCTTACGGTCCGTGATTTTGAATTTCAAATTTTCAATTGTTGGCATAGCGTATCAAATTTTTATGGTTTGAACTAAGTGTGTGCGGTAAGAGCGCAGGGGCATTTCGGGCTTGTTCACACTGAGCCACAAGGCCTTGGAACACTGGCAGTATTTTGTATATCTCGATTTTGAAAGGGATGTGTTTTTCATAATAAAATTTATGCAGTTTGTTTATTCTTTGTAATGGGCACCATATTTCTTACTTCCCTCTGTTGCGATTACTCAAAAATGGTGCATCTTTTTTTTACTCAATGCTGTTTTTCAAGCATTTTGTCTATTCTCGCGGCAAGTTCGTCCATTTTTTTACAGAGTGCGGGCATTAGTTTAAGGTAGCCCACAAGTGCGTGAATGCCTATGGAACCCTTTATATCCAAACGGAAGCGGCGTACCCTGGCGTTGGGGAAAATGGCAAGAGTGTTTTTTAAGCCAAATGAAGAATAAATCATTTCATCCATTATCATTTCGGAATCCCCCACCTTAAAGCAGGCAACAGTCTGTCGCCTTACAGGGTCACTGAAATGTTTAGGCGCATCAATGACATACTCTCCCACAACTTGTTTCCCTTCGCAATGTTCCGCAACGGTTCTTGGAGGCCACAAGCATTTCACCTTAGTGTTATATAATTGCCCGAATTCGGAGTCTCCCGGCTCAATGTCAAAATGGCGGAGCTCGAATCTGTCGCCGTACTTGTTGGTCATCAGCATAAGATAGTCGCGAATGGTGTCCATCCAGGGTTGCACAATGGCCTTGAATGTGTTGTCGCAATCGAGGCCTTTGCTGCTGCATTCTGCTATGCTGCTTTCAATGGCTGTATCATCTATTGGCTCAAGCGGAATATTCTCCTCGTCTAATACTGTAGTCTCCATTGCGAGTATGCGCATCTGTTTTGCGTGGTACGCAATCTCCTCCTGGCGAAGGCTGTATTCAAGCGCAAGGTCCATAAGCAGTGTTGCAAGGTCGAGAAAGTAGAATTCCTGTTCTGTGAGCTCAAGTGTGTGTATGTAGTAATTGCCGCTTGTGGTGCGCCAGGGTATCTCCTTAGCCGGTATTATTGTGTAGTGAGAATAAGGAGAACCTTTAACGTAGGTTCTTCTTATTTCCATCTGTATGCAGTCGTATGTTATTGTGCATATCTGCGTCATCACATCCTTACGTTTGAAGTAGAGCGATGTGTTGTATTCTGCAGTTTCAGACGGAATCTCGGCAATCTCCATTTTCAGGAGCTCCGGGTTGCCACCCTTCTTTTTCAGTGCAGCACACAACCCCTGCTCGGTAAACTGCATTCTGCCGTCGCAAAAAGAGAATATGGGATTGGGTTCATTGCTGAACTTGGCCGATTCGCCATGATAGTATCTGAGAAACTTTAAATCAAGTTCCTTGTTTACGGTTTTCTTTATCTTGTCAAGGTCGTACCCGTGTCCGCTGTAAGTCTTGTAGTGCTCTTCGAACTCGTCGCGCCGCTTCTGTGCGTCGCTTTTGCTGTGTGCCAATATCTTTTTCATCTTATATGCTTTTATTATCTCTCCAACAGACACACACGGCCTGTCTTGCGCAGATGTTCATAATTGTTCCTATAACTGCTTTCATTGTCAATCACCCATAGCAATTTTGTGCGCAGATGCTCTGTGTTGGGGCACGGTGCAAAGCCATCGGTGATTATTATAAGCCCATCATATTCGGGGTGTTCTACTGCATAGTCCACCGGTGCCTGGAAGTCGGTGCCGCCGCGTCCACAAACTTTCAGTTCCTTGATATTCTTCTTTGCGTCGGTGAGTGCCAAAGGCTTTCCCTGTACCTTGGCGTCGAACATAAGCACATCAATTTGCTGAATGCCGTACTTGAAGAACGATGTTGTTACATTCAGGTACCTCCCCAAATCTTCACTGCCAACCGAGCCGCTGGTGTCTATGGCAATGAGCAGGCGCGTGGTAAAGTCGTAGCGGCTGCCCATCTGCTCGAAGCCGAAACGGCGGCTGGGGCGCATACGGGTGAGCCGGCGTTTCTGTGAAAGTATGCTTGCCCGGAACATGCGCAACACTGCACGGTAGTCAATCTTTCCCTCGGCAGTCTTCTTTATAAGTTCTATAAGGCCACCGGGCAGACTGCCCCATGACGATGAACTCTTTACAATATCGGTTATCTGTCGTGCCTGGAACTGGTCTTCCTCCCAAAGATCGGTGTAACCCGATGTGGGCTTGGCATGAGACTCATCTTCTTCGTTGCCGTCGACTGTTGATTGTTGACTGTTGTCTTTTGTTAGCTCATCTCCTTCATTGCCCTGGCCGTCGACTGTTGATTGTTGACTGTTGTCTTTTGTCTGTTGTCTTCTGTTGACTCTTCACCTTGCTGTCCTCCGAAATTACCCTTACAGGGTGCATCTCCATCACGATGTACAGCCATCTCGTTCGGCTGTTCGCCTTGACCGCGACCTTGTCCTTGCTGTAGCTCACCGTTTCCTTGTCCTTGCTGCTCGCTTTCTTGCTCGTTTCCGCCCTGTTGTCCGCTTTGACCGCCATATTGTCCTTGTTGCCGGCCTTGACTGTTGCCTTGTCCTTGCTTTTTCTTGCTTCCTTGCTGTTGTTCGCTCTCCCGTTCTTGTTGTTGCTTGCTGTCATCTTGGGCTTGCTGTAATTTCTCAAGCTGCTCGTTCAGGCGCATTGCATACCATTCGTAGTTCTGTCCTGTGGGCAGGTCAAAATCCGTAGGGTGGGCAAGATTCGCCCACGCAAGGTTGTAGGCGGGCGAAACCACAAGGTCGCTTGCTTTCTGCAGCACTATTGAGGGGCAACCTATCGGCTGTCGGGCGTAGGGGTGCTGCAGCAATATGCGTATAATCTCCACACGCAACAGGTCACGCAGCCGACTCTCCGTCATAGTTTCTATGATGGCCGGGTTATACTCTATGCGCCCTTTGCCAGAACGCAGCGGGCACAGCATATTGGCATTCATCACAAGGCGATGGCTGCAATAGACGTTGAAGAACACCGGTTCGGTAAGGAACCACTGCTCAATCTCTTGCTGTATGCGTTCGCGTGCTGTCATAGCGTGCTGATGAATTGCAGTACTTTCTTATAGGTCGAGGGCATCTCCTTGTTGATAAAAAGCAGCATCTTCTTGTAGCTTGTGCCGTCGATGAGCGAAACGAAGTGCGCGTAGGCCTCGCGGTTGCCCTTGAACAAATAGTCGTGGTAGGCTCCCAGGTTGTCTGTCACCGTTGCTGTTTCCAGCAATTCGGCCTTGCCTGTCTCGAAGAAACGTGCCAACGCGTCGTTGAGCAGCGAGAATTGGTGCAGCTCATACTTGTCGAGTTCTTTCTTCACAGCCTTGAAGCTGGCAAGCAGTTCTGCGGGTGTAACATCCTCTTTACGGAACGACTGGAACAGCATTGCTGCTGCGTGTACACCCACAATGCCTGCCACAATCTTCTGGTGCACGGGTGCGGGGTTGGGCACGTTTTCCATAAGGCGTGCAACCTTCTCCCAGGCACGGCGGTCGGGATCTTTCTCAAGGCCCTGCTCCTCTTTGGTGTCGCTGCTGCGGTCGAGCATTTCGGGGTTGGCGCTTATGAACTGTATAATGCGCTTGTCAAGCCCCGCGCTTTCGGCCCAAAGCAACCACTCGTCGGCCGATGGGCGGAAGGTGTAGATGTTGAAGCGCGACACAAGTGCAGGGTCGAGGTCGGTGAGCTGGTACTCGTCACCGTCGTTACAGGCCGATATTATGCGGCTTCCCTCGGGCAGGGGCCGTCCGGCAAGCTTGCGGTTGAGCACAAGATCCATCACCGTCTGCAAAATCTCGGGGCGTGCGCGGTTGAGTTCATCGAGGAACAGCACTATGGGCTTGCCGTCGATGGGGAACCAATAGGGTGGCATAAAGGTTGTCTTGCCTGTTGCCTCGTCCTTTGTGGGCAGGCCAAGCAGGTCGCCCGGGTCGCTCATCTGTCCTAAGAACAAAGTCTTGACAGGCATTCCCTTTGTCTCGAAATATTTTGTCAAAATCTGTGACTTACCAATGCCGTGACGGCCTGTAAGCATTATATTCTGCCACGATGGTGTTACCTCGAGCAGTGTCATAAGTTCTTTGCTGTCAATTGCTATTGCCATAGTTTATATTATAATTTCTCATCAATAAAATCTACTGTAAGGAAAGTATCCCAGTAACCATGTCCTGCAAACTCTCGCAGTTCCCAGTTCCATCTGCTCCAATTTGCTTTAAACCACCCCTGTTCATCCGTTATTTCAGGGTTGTCGCTATACACATTGCTACATTCGGCATCAATCCATTTCTCTTCGATACCGTAGATTAAAGGAAAATTAAAGGAGGTGTCGCCTGTTACCGCAATTGTGTGGAAATCCATACGGGGATCTTCATTTAGCTCATTCAATAGGTTTCCGACACTCCATCGCAGATATTTCATAAACTTGCCCACGGGTTTTCCTGCATGTTGGGCAGATAGTGCTGCAAGGTGCTCCACAATCTTGTTGTACTCTTCATTCTGCTGACACATTAGCTTGTCGTAAATATGCAAAGCCTTTACGATATTTTCATCGACACGGCGATTGACTGTCGGCATATGTCTAAGATATTTTACGACGACACTTACCGGTGTCGATGCAGGAATGTCGCTTTTGAAATTATCGAAGCAGGCATTCGGCGAGAAAATTCGTCCCGGGCCTTTAGTTGATTTTTCAATACAGCAACTATAGCCCTGTTTAGTCAGAACTATTGTGTGTTTAACAACCGATACATCAACATCATGCATCCCTGCTTCCTTTAAGTGTGGACGCAGATAGTTCTCCACCCAATATTTTTTGTTGCTGTAACCAACAGAGTCGGACAATGTATCATTTTCAGTCATTATACTCTGTTCTGTGGCGATAGAAAAATATTTCTTTATGGCAGTTTTGTAAGGGCGTAACACTTGTTCAATCACTTGGTTGATGCTGTAGCCTTTGGCAATGTACTCCTCTACTTTCTTTGCCAGTTTCTTGTCGTCCCAAAGGGTGAGCTCGATATTGTCGTCGGCAACAGTTGCCTCCATCGTGCGCAAGCGCAGTTTCTTGGCATAGTAGTTGAACTCTTCATTGCGAAGTTTCCATGTGGCATCCATCTCCATAAGCAACGTTGCCACGTTAAGCATATTAAAATCGGTCTCTTGCATCATCATTGCGGCTTTAGTCAGTTGCTCGCAAGGGTTCAGTTCGTAGTAGCCAAAAGGCATACCCTCCTTGCTGTATCGCTTGATGGTCATCGTTACACCGCCATAGATAAGACGCACGGTCTCCATATCGGTACAGATTTCATATACCCTTATCTGCCAAACGTGATATGCCTCCTCGTTGTCGTATATCTTGTTTGGGATGTAAAAGTTGGTATCCCAT
This sequence comes from Bacteroidales bacterium, assembly GCA_030535995.1. Taxonomy (GTDB): domain Bacteria; phylum Bacteroidota; class Bacteroidia; order Bacteroidales; family Bacteroidaceae; genus HGM04593. Next base: position 3,147 of record JAUNQV010000079.1, on the reverse strand, counting down.
CTATTTTGGGGACACGGAGCCTCCATGCCCACAATTGATTCCTTGCTCACTTGCATCGCCAAGTTAGAGAGGTCGGCCCCTTCGGCAGCCATAGCATTGCGCAGACCGTTTTCCGAGAAATGGAACTGCATCTGTTCCCACACGGCAATAGGGTTCTGCTCCACAAAGTGGGTTGCCTTGTAGTCTTCGAAACTGAATGTATTATTATAGTCTAAGGGAAGAAACACCTTCTGGCGTATCTTATCCAGTTGCGTATGCTCATCGGCAAAACGCTTGGCTGTTGCTGCCCATACCTTACGCCGCTTGGCGGCCTTGTCTTTCCAGTAGTCGTTGAAGCTCATTATGGCCATTTCTGTTTTAGTTTTATTAATGTATAATATTAGTCCTCTCTCTTTACGGTCACCACCGTCTCGCCTGTCTGCAGGCCCTTTATGATTCTCACCTGCAGTTGCTCCTCCTCTTCGGTCATCAGCCTGTAGGGGCAACCGTCCTGCTCGGTCTCGGGGAAGTACTTGCCCTCGGCATCGTTCTTCACATAGATTCCGTTACCGGGCTCCTCGGCCTTATAGTATATGTGCAGTGAGGGGTATGTGTTCTTTATCAGCGCTGCCACCTCGTAGCAAGGTGTCCAGGCCGTCTCGAAGGTCACGCGTAGCGTATCATCGGCACGCTCGAGGTCCATCCATTCGCCACGGCACAGCACCTCTTTGGGGTTCTTCCCTAAGGCTTTGACCAGGCAGCCCAGCCATGTCGGGCCAAAGCCATTCTCTACTAATGGCTGCTCCATTGCCTGAAGCGATGTCATAGTTTCATACAGTGCATCGATTTCTTTCTTTTCACCCTCGATGACATAATGGGTAATACATATGTTTGGCATAGTCTTTTAAGTTTATTCGTTTATAATTTAACCTGAGTTCGATATCAATGACAGTTCCGCGGTTTTTGAGATGCTTGACTCTCCTCATAGAGTTCCTCTTCAAATTCAACCTCAAGTCCGGGGAACTTCGCAACCAGTGCATAGGCTAATGCGGCCTCGCCGCGTTCGGTCTCAATCCTTAGCAGCAAGGCACCATCTTGCTCATCAACTCTCAGGAGGTTGCCGCAGTACTCTTCACGCTTGGGGTCTGTGCCCACAAGGTAGTGCATGAAGATGTTTATAGGAACGTACAGCCCTAATTCATTCTCCACATCGCCGTATGTGTTTGCGATTTTCTCTGCAAGCTCCTTCAATGGGGCAATGTCACCTCTTACGGTGTATGTGTAAGTGCAAGGGTCGGGCTCGCCGTAGTCATCACTGTCCTCGAGCGGGTTCTCGTCGGTATAAGAAGCCTTGTCGTAATACTCCTTTGCCTTTTGCTTGTCGATGAAGAAGCCGAACTCCTCTTTTCCCCAACGGTAAAGGTCGCCAATCTCCCTGTATGCCCACCGGCGGTCATCTTCTGCAAGTTCATCGGCGTTCTCAACCAGCAGGCGTGTGTAGTCGAGCGGGGTGAAAGCACTCAATATCCACACAACATCCGCTATATTGTTAAGCAGGTGGTTTCCGGCTTTGCACACTTTCCCGAACAGAGCCTCTGCTTCTCCTTCATTGCTTTTGAATAGTGGAGTGTCAAGGATTTCGTAACGCTCGATAGAAACGGTTTCGCCGCTATCAGGGTCGGTATATGAATCTTCCCAGGCGCGCCAGCTGTGGTACATGCCGGCAAGCACTATGCTGTCTGTTGTGCAACTGTCCATAGCAAGCAGCCACTCTTTATCTCCGGAATGCAGGAAGCTCATATATAAGATATTGTGCAGCAGAGCTTTCCTTATAAGATATTCACTTATATTCTTGTTGCCTGTGCGTACAGAGTCGAAAATCATCTTTACGCACTCATCGGGGCCGGCAACAGCCTGCGAAACGGTAAACGGGAGCTCATTGTGTTTGTCAGAAGCCTCATCGGCCAGGCAGAACAGGAATTCATCCAATTCTTCCCATTCGTACTCGCCATTCAGTGCCCTACACTGCTCGACAATGCATAATGCATCTTCACAGTTGTCATTGGTGTAGTAGCATACAAGAAGCATACCCGGCAACTGACAACTTGCTGCAGTTATAATTTCATCGCACTCGCTTTTTCCATTGAGCAAGTCGAATGCCCAGCTGATTGTCTGCTCTGCGTCTTTTCTCTCAAACTCATACCCGCGAGCTGCAAGCAGCGGAGCAAAAGTCTCCACCATTTCATTATACTTCGCAGTGTTGTCGGTATATACATACATTGTAGAGGGTTCTGTCCTCACCAGCTTGCCATCTTTTGAAGTATATGTAATAACGATGTTGGGATAGTCACCAAATTCGACATAGTCGAACAGAATATCGGGGAAATGAGCTACAACCTTTTCCACAAGTTCCTTGAACCTTTTGAGTGTATTGGGGTCATAGCCGGTGTAATTGAAGCTTTTGTCATTGAATTCAAGCCCATAGAACTCGCCCTTAAAATTATCGGGTCTCTCCTCGAACTTATACACCTTGTTCAGTTCTTTTGCATAAGAATTGACCTGTCCCTGGTTCTTGTTATCCTTTGCGCTAAGCTGTAAAGTCCATTCTACCATAATTGTATTTGTTTATAGTTTCTCTTTATTTCCTATTATAATATAGCAACTTTTTGAAAAAATTCAAAAAATGAGGCAACTATTTTTTCGCATCCGCTGCTTGACAATAATAACAATAACGATTCCCTTTACATCGCGAGGTTCTAATATTCTATGTTTATAGTAGTTCAATATTTACTGTTAAGTTTATTCTTCGTCTTCATATAAAATAAATAAGGACTAGAAATAAACCGATTCAGGGAGAGAAGGCTTCATTTTGGCAAACTTCAGATTATTTACCACAAACTCATACATCTCCAAACAGGCGTGAGTCTACTTCTTTTATCTCCTTTGGATTCCTTGTTTTTAAGCTTGTTACTATAAACCCATAATTCTTTAATTTTTTATATAGTTACCCTTATTTTTTAATCTGCATATGTGTGAGGAGCTCATTATAAGTACGTTTCATAGTAGTCTAATTGTCTTTCAATATTTCAATATCATTGTATGAATATCTACTTTCAACCCATAGTATTTTCCTGCCACAATTGTAATTTTTTTTATTGTTCCTATATT
>JAUNQV010000018.1 GCA_030535995.1 Bacteroidales bacterium | reverse complement strand
CTGCAACACAGTCCTTGTAGTTGTCAGCAAACCGACAGCCGCTCCCTTTGAATTCAGTATCGCAGCCTCGGCAACCGAATTATCACCGATATCGAACGGCCCGATGTCGCATGAAGCCGTTACCCAGAAAGGCAGGCGGGGAGAGTTGAGTGCAGCCATATCAGAAGCCTTCCAGGTCATTTCGTGTGAAAGCAGGTTTGCACTGCCATGGCCGGAATAGTTGACAATGAGCGCGCCCTCATTCAACTGGTCGTAAATTGCCCGGGTAACAAGAGGATAGCGATTGCCGGTAGAAGAGACCTCCACCGGATAGTTATCCCAATATATGCGGTCAATAAGATATGATGGATAATTCTTCTCAAGAACCGAAGCAATGCTGTCGGCATCTTTCATGTGCTGGTTAGGCATCGAGACATCGCCATCATCGCCAAGCAAAAGTACATGGTTCTGCCATGCCCCGGCATTCTCATTATTCATGTATGAGATTATCTTATCTACCACAGCCCCGGCCTCAAGCGCCGTTTGTGCCGGGATACGCCCTATACCCAAATCAACTTTGTCGCGCACGAAGTTACCACCTTCTCCATCATCGAGGAAGCCCATATAATCTTCAAGGACATACGACTGTATGGCATCGACAGAGTTCTGCGACTCGAAGCATAAGAGGTAATCATCCTGCTTTCTCCCGGGGAAGGTTACAAGACGGTTGTCGTACCAGCCATCGCCGAGCAGAAGAAGATACTTCGGAGCCTCTGCTGCGGTTCCTGCACGGTCGTAGAGCATTTTCATAAAGCGACGATAGGCTGTAACATCCGGGGTTCCCGAAGAGAATTCATTATAGACTTGAGATGCCGTAACCACCACAACAGAGAGGTTGTCCTTCTGGCGGTGAGCCTCGGCCAGACGCTCGGCTGCAGCAAGAAAAGAGCCGTTTGATGGAACGATAATAACCATATCGGCCTGCTCTATTGCGTGGAGGTTTTGATTAGGAACATTTCCAAGAACTTTGACAGAGGGGAAATTGCCTTTGGTATTTATAGCCACAAGTTCATCGTCGTAACCCGCTGGAGCCACAACTGTATAGACACCACCGCGAAGCTCACCCTTCAGTTCCCTTATATTACCTCCGGCGACGCTCCAAACACGGGTATTTGCATTACTGCCCGAAATTTCAAATGTAACATTCTCACCGGGAAGATTGCCACGGAACAGAGTCTGCGCTCCGCGCAATGCCAAGGTACGGGTAAAGTTCAGTCTTATGTAATCAAGATGACCTGTGACCGAACTGTTTGATACAGAGTGTGTGAGTTTTACCACAGGATTATCGCCAAGGCCTTTGTTTATGTTATATGAAGATGCTACAATTTTCCCGAACTCGCCCGATGTACACGAAGGAACAGAGAGCGTTCCCACACTATTCCCGGCAACCGATATTGCAACACGGCTCATATCTGTGCCGTTTGTGGCAAAAGATATATCGGCCACTCCGGTTTCGGCAGCAATGCCTTCAAGCGGAAAACGGTAACTCACCGCACGCCCTTGGGAGTAGTTGTAACTCTCGACAAGTACACGACCATAGGAACAAACGGCATACTCCTCCTTTTCATGCAGGGCATAATCGGGGAAAGAGGTTATCCTTTTATCGGACGAAGCAGACAAAGTTTCTGCAGGGAATTCAGCTGCAGGCTCGTCACTTTCGGTGAGGAAGTAGCAACCATACTGCGAATAGACATTCTGCTCATGCCTGAAACGGCCGGCTTTATGTTCCCATTTTATTGTTCCGTTGGCATAGAACAGCACAAACCCCTCTTCGCGCCAAAGAGGCACCTCGACAAGGTCATCGGCAAGATTTTCAAGGCCGGTTTCGGGCAGTATATGCCCGCCATAGCCATACAAGCGAACCTTTGACGGGGTTTTAAATCCCATTCTGGCAAGCTCGCTGTGGGTTATCTTGTACACGCCGTTCTCCTCTACTGCAATGCGCACCCACTTGCCTGTCGCAAGCACCGAAGAGGGCGCATAACGCTCTGCAACCGCACGCGACGCGACTTTTTTTACCACCGAACGCCTCTTATCTACAACTAACTTATAGGAATTAAGCCTGTAATACTCTCCATTTCTCTTGACCACCGGCAGGACAATGACATTAAGTTGCGGTTGCTTGGCCTGCACAGCCACGTAGCACTCTATCAATGGTTGCTCTTCGAGATGGGCATAACGTGTCTCAAGCGAATAGCGCGCTACCTCCGAAGGCTTCATTTTCAGGTACTCGGGATACTCCACATGTGCCGAGTATGTGTAATTACCATAGCTTTCCTGCGGCAGGTCAATAACCGATGAACATACCGGCAACAGTGTGTCACCGGAGTGCAAGTTCCACTCCACGTTGACAAATTGTGCCTGCGCCATTGCAGCAAGCATAAACAGAGGGAATAATATGTATTTCTTCAGTTTCATGCTGTTATCTTATGTGAAAATCGAGTACCTTGTCATTACCAAGGTAACCCTTCAGGTGTGTGCCTATTCTTGCCGGACCGGTGCCTGCAGGGGTGCCTGTGAATATTAGGTCACCGGTTTTAAGAGTACAGAAACGGCTCACATAGGCGATTATCTCATCTACAGGGAATAGCATCTGTGAGCTGTTTGCACTCTGCACTGTTTCATCATCTATTGTCAATGAAAAACCGATGTTGTTTATATCGAATGACTCTATCGGACGAAACTCGCCGAGCACAGCAGAGCCATCGAAGCCCTTACTCAAATCCCATGGCGCACCCTCGCTTATAAACCGGCGCTGCATGTCGCGTGCCGTAAAATCAATTCCGACGGTTATCGCATCGTAATAACGGTGGGCAAAACGAGCCGGGATGCTCTTCCCCAACTTGTTTATGCGGACAACAATCTCCGCCTCGTAATCGACCCGACCGAGAAAATCGGGTACGTAGAAATGTTTTCCATTCTTTATGATGGCCGAATCGGGCTTCATGAAAATCATAGGAGCTTCAGGCTTTACAAATTTGCCATCAAACTCCAGCGCATGCTCTTCATAGTTTTTTCCAACAGCTATAATCTTCATCGGTTCAAACTTTCTCCTCGGGCTCTGTTTCAAAGCCCTCAAGACGGTTAAACATAAGTGACAGGTGCGCATAGAGCGAAGTATTCTGCACCACAATATTCTCCGGCACACGTATTCTCAATGGGGTAAAGTTCCAAATAGCCTTCACGCCCCACACGACCATTTTGTCGGCAACCTCCTGCGCACGGTCTATCGGCACAGTCAGGATACCTATCTTCACATTGTAGCGCCGCATCTTCGCTTCAAGCTCATTTATATGAAACACCGGAATTCCGGCCACGCTATGCCCTACTATCCTGGGGCTTGTATCGAAAGCCGCAACAACCTCAAGACCGAACTGCTTGAGACCGGTGTCGTTGAGCAGGGCGCTGCCCAGCCTGCCTGCACCAAAGAGAAAAGCCTTGTGTACACGGGTAAAGCCCAAGAAATCCTCCAGTACCGCAAGCAGGTTGTCTATGTCATACCCCACACGGGTACGCCCCACGATATTCACACACGAAAGGTCTTTAGCTATCTGCGAAGCTACAATATTGGTCTCTTTTGAAAGGCCTGTAGACGAAACATACTGCTCGCCTCGTTGCTTTAACAAGCGACACACCGACAGGTACCAGGGCAAACGCCTCAAGGTTGGTTCGGGGACTTTATCTATTCTGTTATTTTGACTCATTTTATCGCGCGTGTTACTTTATAACGTAACAAATGTAAGGTTATTTTGCGAAGTGCTGAAATTTGTAACAAAAAATTGTATATCTTCGCAGACGGAACCCAACAGCAAAAGCCATACACAATGAAAAAGAACGACTGGAAAGAGAGGCTCAACATTGTTTACTCTACCAACCCCAATTTTGAATATTCCACCGATGAAAAGGAGGAAAACGAGACTCTTCCCAAACAGCAACAGAAGCTGCGGGTGAGCTTTGAAAAGAACCATCGTGGCGGCAAGACCGTAACAATTGTAAAGAACTTCACCGGCACCGAGGCCGACGCAAAAGAACTCGGGCGCATGCTCAAGACCAGATGCGGTGTAGGCGGCAGCGTAAAGGATGGCGAAATTATCGTGCAGGGCGACTTTAAAGAAAAAGTCATTGAAATACTGAAAAAAGAGGGTTACACCCAGACAAAATAGGAAAAAGAGACTGTTTTTCGAGAAAAACCTCTGAATGGCAGACAAAAAAAGCACAAAACCAACCTCTTATACAAAATCATTTCCTATCTTCGCAAAACAATAAACCAACAAACATCCAAAACATTCTAATATTATGGCAAGTAAATCCAAACTTCTATTGGCAGCAGAGTTGCTGAAGATTAAAGCTGTAAAACTGCAGCCCGAGGAGCCATTCACATGGGCATCGGGTTGGAAATCACCATTCTACTGCGACAACCGCAAGACCCTCTCTTTCCCCGGCCTGCGCACACGCGTTAAACTCGGCCTGGCAAACCTCATACTCGAAGAGTTCCCCGAAGCCGACACTGTAGCCGGTGTTGCCACAGGTGCAATTGCTCAAGGCGCTCTTGTTGCCGAAGAGCTTGGGAAGCCATTCGTTTATGTACGCCCCAAGGCCAAGGACCACGGCCTCGGCAACCAGATTGAGGGCGATGTACAGCCGGGCGCAAAGGTTGTTGTAGTAGAAGACCTTGTTTCAACAGGACTCAGCAGCCTACGTGCAGTCGATGCTTTGCGCGCAGCAGGTGTCGAGGTTGTAGGTATGGTAGCTTCGTTCACATACGGCTTTAACGTAGCCACAGAGGCTTTTGAGAAGGCCGGAGTGAAACTGATAACACTCACCGACTACGAGGCTGTGCTTGAGGCAGCCAAGGAGACCGGCTACATAACAGAAGAGGTAATGCCTACACTCAAGGAGTGGCGCGCCAACCCCTCGGAGTGGAGAAACGACTTAAAATAATTCTATGAGCCAATACGAAAGCAGTGTAAAGAATATACCCTACCCGCAGGAGAGGGTATATTCAAAACTTGAAGACCTCAACAACCTCGAAGGGCTAAAGGACAAGTTGCCCGAGGACAAGGTCAAAGACCTCACATACAGCCGCGACGAGGCAACAATCAACGTGCCGCCATTGGGCAATGTAACCATCAGGGTTGTTGAACGCGAAGAGCCCAAGTGCATAAAGCTTGAGGCTGCCGGTTCCCCTATACCCCTTAACTTCTGGGTACAGATTATTCCCGACGGAGAAGAGGCTTCAAAATTGCGCGTTGTTGCAAAGGCCGATATAAACTTCATGTTCCGTGCCATGGTAGAGAAACCGCTGAAAGACGGACTGGAGAAGATTGCCGAAGCCTTGTCCATGATAAACTATTGATACCGGAAACACATCGGTACATACATCAACATAAGAGGGTGACCCTAGAGTCGCCTTCTTTAGTATAACACACCATAAAGATATGGCAAAGAAACTTTGGGAAAAAGACACAACCGTAAACCCCGAAATTGAGCGTTTCACGGTAGGACGCGACAGAGAGCTCGACCTGCTGCTGGCAAGCTACGACATACTGGGTTCAATAGCACACAGCACCATGCTCAACAGCATAGGCATGCTGACAGACGATGAGACCGCAGCCCTCCACAGCGAACTGCGCAACATATACAGCATTGTAGAGAAAGGAGAATTCGTTATAGAAGATGGCGTAGAAGATGTACATTCACAGGTAGAGCTGATGCTTACACGCAAACTGGGAGATACAGGTAAAAAGATACATAGCGGACGCTCACGAAACGACCAGGTTCTTGTAGACCTCAAGCTATTCACCCGCAATGAATTGCAAAATATATGCGAACAGGTGATGAAACTGTTCGGTTCACTCATAGAGCAGAGTGAGAGCCACAAGGATGTTCTCATGCCCGGATACACACACCTTCAGGTAGCCATGCCCTCATCGTTCGGGTTGTGGTTCGGAGCCTACGCCGAAAGCCTTGCCGACGATATGCTCTTCCTGAAAGCAGCATACGCCATGTGCAACCGCAACCCGCTTGGCTCGGCAGCCGGCTACGGTTCCTCGTTCCCTCTTAACCGCACAATGACCACAGAGCTTCTGGGTTTCGACAGCATGAACTACAATGTCGTGTATGCACAGATGGGACGTGGCAAATGCGAAAGGAACATCGCCTTTGCCCTCGCCAGCGTAGCCGGCACACTGGCAAAACTGGCATTCGATGCCTGCATGTTCAATTCACAGAACTTCGGGTTCATAAAACTGCCTGCAGAGTGCACGACAGGCAGCAGCATTATGCCGCACAAGAAGAACCCCGATGTTTTTGAACTGCTTCGCGCAAAATGCAACCGTCTGCAGGCACTGCCCACCGATATCACCCTTATAATGAACAACCTGCCCAGCGGCTACTTCCGCGACCTGCAGATAATAAAAGAGCTGTTCCTGCCTGCCTTCAAAAGCCTCGCAGAATGTCTTGAGATGGCCACATACATCATACAGCGCATAGAGGTCAACAGAAACATTCTCGACGACAGCCGCTACGATGCCATGTTCAGTGTGGAGGAGGTGAACCGCCTTGCAGCCGAGGGAATGCCTTTCCGCGATGCATACAAGAAAGTGGGGCTCGACATTGAAGCCGGGCTATTCACACCCGACAAAGAGATAACCCACACACACGAAGGCAGCATAGGCAACCTCTGCAACAAAGAGATAACAGAGCTCATGCAACAACACTTCGCAAGCATGGATTTTTCAAAGGCACGCAACGCCGAAAAAAGATTGCTCGCCAGATAACCCAAATTCTGTTAAACGCAGCATTGCAGGGTAATAAAACCCTAACAGCCGCGTTTAACAGAAAAATGACACAGCCACACATGAAAAAGACCATAGCCCTGATGCTCTTTGCAGCACTCACATTCATAACAGCATGCGACGATGAAAGCCCCTTTTCGGGATATGCCGTAAACTTCACCTTCGACAAGAGCATTCACCCCTATAACCAGGTAAACAGCTACGGACAGTTTATTTGCATAAGACGCGGAGCGAATATCGGACAATACAGGCTCACCGACGCCCTGGGCAACACCCAAACGGTAAATATACCCCAGATACAGCTTCAACAAAACACCTTTCACTATGGCCTCGGAGGGCTTGTCATTGGAACACCAATGAACTGCGACGGCAATATATGGGCCTACGACTGGGCCTGCCCCAAATGCGACAACAGCCGCCACAGACTAAAGATAGACAACACAACGGGGCACGCGACATGCGGCAACTGTGCAACAAAATTCGACCTCAACAGCGGCGGCATCGCAATAGACGGCAACTCCCGCCCCATGTGGCACTATAGGGTATTCGACAACGGAACGAGCGTCATTATTCAAAATTAATGATAAAAGCAGTTTGCTTATTTGCCAAAAAGTTATACCTTTGCAGCCGTTGATACCAAAGAGTACACACACGAGGGGTACCAACAAAAAACATAAGGTCGCTCGAATGGTGGAATCGGTAGACACGAAGGACTTAAAATCCTTTGGCATTTAAACGCCGTGCGGGTTCAAGTCCCGCTTCGAGTACTTCCTCAAACGCTAATTGTTTATTTTTCAAACAGTTAGCGTTTTTGTTTATCATTTTTTGTGGCAAGGTGGACAAAAAGTAGGATAAAACCTCTGTAATCATCTGATATACATATCTTTGCAAAGATTATCATTGATATGCTAAAAAAAATGCTTTTTTTGTGCTTCTTCTAATGTGGTCAAGAATGGCTTGAGGGGGCGAAAACAAATGTATAAATGCAAGGATTGTTGCAGACAATTCATTGGCGGACAACGACGCGACAAATCCCAAGTAATAACCGATTATGTTGAAGGCAAACAGACCTTGTTACAACAGTTTCACAACAGACATAAAAGCTATGATAACATTTCTCATATGCCTTGCAGCACTCGTTGCCGCATATTTCATCTATGGCAGATACCTTGAAAAGGTTTGCGGAATCGATGCAGCCAACCCGGTTCCCTCGAAAACCATGTACGATGGTGTAGATTACCTTCCGCTGCCAAAATGGAAGATATTTCTAATACAACTGCTGAACATAGCAGGATTAGGCCCCATATTCGGAGCATTGCTCGGTGCCGCCTATGGCCCGGTTGCATTTCTGTGGATAACCGTAGGAGGAATTTTCATGGGCGCTATGCACGATTTCATAGCCGGCGTAATATCCTTGAAAAGCAATGGCTTGAGCCTCCCGGAAATTATCGGAAAGTATTTGGGCAACGGCACACGGGCCTTCATGCGTATATTTTCGGTTCTGCTGATGGTTCTTGTGGGTGCAGTCTTTATGTCGCAACCGGCAGAGCTCATCGCCTCCAACATATCAATGGCACCGCTCGAAACAGCAGCATTCAAGAATATCACCTGGGAACTGTTCCTTATACTGATGATTATTCTTGTCTATTACATTCTTGCCACCGTGTTGCCCATTGACAAAATCATAGGGCGCTTTTACCCCCTGTTCGGCATAGCACTGCTCATTATGGCAATAAGCATTCTCGGTGTCCTTTTATTCAATAGCGACACATACATAATTCCCGAGCTCACCTCGTTTGAAAACCAGATAGCCGACCCTCAAAAATTCCCCATTGTACCGATGCTTTTTACCACAATTGCTTGCGGTGCGATTTCCGGTTTCCATGCAACTCAATCGCCCATGATGGCACGTTGCATGACCTCGGAAAATGAGAGCCGCCCGGTGTTTTATGGAGCCATGATTGCCGAGAGCATAATTGCACTGATATGGGCTGCTATAGGCATGGCTTTCTGGGGAGGTACAGAGGGGCTGAACGAAGCCATTGCACAGCATGGCGGCAGTGCTGCAAAACTTGTGAACATAATTACCGAAAGCACGTTGGGAGGCAGCGTAGCAACGTGTGTTCTTGTTGGGATAATTGGCTGTGCAATAACCTCGGGCGACACCGCGTTCCGCTGCGCAAGACTAATTATAGCCGACACAGCCGGGATTGAACAGAAGAGCCTCTACAAACGGGTGCTTACTGCGCTTCCGCTGTTTGCCGGAGCACTGTTAATAATATTTGCACTTCCTTTCCAGACGATATGGAGTTATTTTGCATGGTGCAACCAAACACTTGCCGTTATCACGCTTTGGTGTATCACGGTTTACCTGAAGAAAAAGGGCAAAAACTTTCTTATAGGTACACTGCCGGCACTTGCAATGACATACGTTTGTTCTTCATACATTTTCGTGTCACCTATGATGTTCGGGATGGAAAACAGAACCGTTGCATATATTCTGGGAGGAGTAATGACACTTGCAATTGCCACATTGGTACACTTCAATAATAAAGTGCAGGATTAGCCGCGCGGATATCATCTTAACAATTATTAACACGTTATTCTTATAGCAAGACACCTAATTTCATATTTTTGCAAAAAGCTAACATCAACTAACTATAAATAATTAATCTATGAAAAAATCATTACTGCTTTTAGCAATGGCTTTTATGGCCAACATGGTTTTTGCCGACAAGATTGTAGTCTCGACTACAACACCCGACAAAGGCAAGCCGGAACATGTCTACACAATGAAGAACGGTAACGGCATCTATGTAGGACCGACAACAGCACCTGCAACAGACGAGAACGGTCTCTTCGCATTCTATGCAGTAGACGGTGTTGATGGCGCATATTACATCTACAGCCACAACGCAAAAAAATGGCTTGGCTACGAAAAGGCTGCAAGCTACAACAATGGCAAAGGTTTCGTTACTCTACACGATGCAAAGGTTGAGGGTGCATACTTCAACGTAAACAACTATTCCGACGACAATTACCAGATTGCCCCTTATAACACAACAGGTGTTGCCGCAAAATACCTCAACTGGTTCCAGGGCCACGGTTCAAACGCAGGAATAACACTCGGCCTTTGGCAGGATAGCGGTGCAGCCGACGCTGGCAGCCGTTATCTTCTCGATGAGGTTGAGATAGAAGAATACATCTACACAATTTCTGTACCCGAAGGCATCACTCTCAAAATCAACGGTGTGGAATATGCCGACGGTTCTACCATTACAACAGAGGGAAGTTTTGACAAGAGTACAGCAACCGTAATAGTTCCCGAGGGAATGTTTGCCGTTATCTCTGTAGATGATGTAAACAGAACTATCACTGTAAACACAGCCACACTCCCGGTTCAGCCCGAGTGCGAAACATATACAAACGCCTGGGTATATCCTAAACAGCAGGAGAATGTAGGCATTGCCAAAATCAGTGAAGAGAATGGAGTCTACACCCTGTACAACGATGTATTGGCTGCAAGCTTCATGAAAGTGGGCAATGCCATCTATTTTGCAGGTTCCGACGCAATGAACCTTGTTGCCGGAACAGAGCCATTTACCGTAGCATTCGGCAGCGGCGACAATGTTGCAGCATCATCGATGACACTCAAAGAGGTGAATGTTGAGAACCTCGCAGCAAAAGCAGATGCAATAGGTGGCGCCGAGCACTATAACGGTGTACAGCTTGTTGCAAATTATGAATATTCATACAAAGATGCCAAGATTGAGATTATATGGCGTGCAATACTTCGCGATGGCAGCCACTACCTGCGTACCGAAATGGACCTTACAGGCATTGATGATGTCGATATGTACAACATTATTCCGATGATTTACAATGTCGACACAGAGGCCGCAGGCTCCGCTCCAAAGGTTGTGGGCAACACACGCGGTGCCGTGCTCATGAGCGACAAAATCTTTGCAGGTCTTGAGACCCCGACAGCATACAACACAGTTGGAGGAGCTACCGGCGAAGAGGATTCCTGGAACCTTACCGACACAAAGACAGCGTCACTAACAGCCGCCTCATGGACACAAGTTGCCGAAGCAGATGTTCCAAAACGAGTTGAAGAGGCTACAGGTGCAAACTATCCAAATGTATTTGCATACAAAATGGAGAACGTAGCCTTGAAGGAGGGCCAGAAGGTTGAAATACTCGTAAAATACACAAGCGGTAGCCACCGATTGAACTTTGGCGGTGCCGACCTGCTCGATGCCAACGGAAATATCGCAGCTGTTGATTATCACAGCGGTTATTCCGGTGGTCAGCACAGCAATAATACATTTACATTTGTCGTTCCTTATGACGGAACATTCGCTCTGCGCGTTTTTGTTGAGAACAAGACAGAATCTATCGATGCGTCAAGCACAATGACTGCCGATATATATACAGCCAAAGAGGGTGTTGTCGTAAATACCGCTATAGTAGGCATACAGGGTCTTTGGAGCCGCAATACAACACTTGCTGCCGGCGACACATGGAAGGTAGGTGCTGTTGTAGGTCTTGTAGCACAGGACGGCAAACAGAGCAATGCAAATATACGCGAAACACAGAAACGCCGTTCATTCCTTGCTTACAGCGAGCGCGAACGTGCTGTGCCCTGGAGAACATTCCCCCACTATAACAGCTGGTACGAGCTTAACATCAACCGCAATAATGCAGCCCCCGGTCAGGAGCATACAAACTTTACAGCGGAAGACATCCTTAATGTAATGGAGGTATGGAAAGAAAAATATTACAACAGATTCGGCGAAGGTATTGTAGCCTTCATAATCGATGACGGATGGGACAACTACGGTCCTTGGACATTCCATAGCGGTTTCCCCAATGAGATGCGCGACATGGCAACACTCGCCAAAGAGATGGGTGCCGGTATCGGCGCATGGCTGGGCCCTGTAGGCGGTTATGGACAGAGCGGTAACTACCGTCGCCAGTATTGGAGCGACAAGGGTGGCATGCAGCTCTCCAACCCCGCTTACTATGAGGCATACCTTGCTGCTGCCAACAACCTTGTGTGCAAGCAGGATGGCGTAGAGGGCTTCAACCCCGAAACCGACAACTACCTCTTCTTCAAGTTCGACGGTATTTCCGGACAATTCTCTGCTGTTGGCCCCGATGCAGGCGACACAGGTAACGAGAATGCCGAGGGTATTATTCGTCTTGAGCAGTATGTACGCGAGAACATGCGCGAGGATATTTTCTTCAACACCACAGTAGGTACTTGGGCTTCACCATTCTGGTATCAGATTTCCGATGCTACCTGGCGTCAGGAGAACGACCATGGCCGCATTGGTGACAATAGCATCAACCGCGAGAACTGGATTACATACCGCGACCGCCTGGTTTACCAGAACTATGTCCAGAACTCTCCAATCTGCCCCATCAACACATTGATGACCCACGGATTCATTCTTTCAGAAGATGGTCCTCCAGCCGGTGACTCAAGAGACTACAACGCTGTTCTACGCGAACTCCGTTGCGCATTTGTCTGTGGTTCGGGAATTGTAGAGCTTTACACCAACTGCAATCTTATGAACACCATCAACGATGGCAAACTCTGGGAAGATGTTGCAGAGTGTGTAGCTTGGCAGAAGAAGAATGCCGATGTATTACCCGATGCACACTGGGTTGGTGGCAACCCTTGGACCGGCTCAAAGGCTGAAATCTACGGTTGGGCTTCATGGAACGGAGCGCAGGCAACACTTGCATTGCGCAACGCTGGAAACGATGCACAAAGCTATACATTCACCCTGCGCGAGGCTCTTGAAATTCCTGCCAACATTACCGGGAAATTAATATTCAACAAATCATTCAAAGTACAGGATGCTCTCGAAGGATTTACCGAGGGAACAGAGATAGACATCGACCAGCAGTTGACAGTAACTCTCCCCGGCAGCACCGTATTTGCATTCGACGGTATGAATGCCGACCTTTCACAGGTTCCTTTCAAGGTCGTGGACAAAAGCCCTAAAGACAATGTGGAGGCTTTGTCAGAGGTAAGCATCACATTCAACAGTGACATTGCCGGCGAGTACAATGCTGAAAACGAAAAGGTTATTACTCTTAACCAGAATGGCGAGGTCGTTTGTGGCGTTTCGGGCTATGCAGTAAACGGTTCAGTACTCACAGTTACACTTGCCGAGACTGTAACGACACCGGGTAACTACACATTGGTAATTCCCGAAGGATTGGTTACACGCGCTGCCGACGGCAAGGAGTTCCAAGGTGAAGAGACATTCACCGTAGTTGCACCAAAACCTATTGAGGTAACAAGTGTTACACCTTCGACAACAGTTACATCGCTCGGCGAAATACAGATTACTTTTAATAAGGAGATTGTCATAGCCGATGCAGCTGTAGCCATTGAGCTAAAAGATGCGAACGAAACAGTAGTAGCTGTTGCAGATTACAGCGTTGCCAACGGCAGCACCCTCGTCGTTACTTTTGCAGAGCCTGTTGCAAAGTCAGGAGAATACACTCTCGTTATTCCCGAAGGTGCCATTGTGGGCAAAGCGTTGAACGATAAATACTCCGGTACACACACCTTTGTTGTTGATGTATATACACCGCGCAACACCGGAACAAAGACAATGAACGGCCGTAACATAACCGAATTCAAGCTTTCAAGCCCTGAATATGGAGAATCGAAGTACAACCCGACAACCGAGGAGCAGTCACAGGATTATCTCGACTTGACAGAAACTGTAATATTCAAAGTTGCTCCCGGTGAGGTTGTTGAACCCGCAGTAACCGCCGGCGGTACATGGAGAAACCACTATGTTTATATCGACATTGAAGGCAATGGTTTCACCGCAGGAATTGAGGAAGGCAGCAACTGGAAGCCTACAGGTGACCTGGTAGCATACAGTTTCTACAACAACAATGCCGAGAGTGATGAAAACGGTTGGAACAGCATTGGTACAGAATTGGCCGGCGGTAATAGAAGCACACCACAGTTGCCTTCATTTACCGTTCCTTCACAGGCAGGCAAGTACCGCATGCGTATAAAGCAGGATTGGTGCAACATTGACCCTGCAGGTGATGCCGACGGCAAATTCGGCGATTTCAAAGCCAATGGTGGACAGGTAATCGATATTACTCTTGAGGTTGTCGATGCAACAGGCATTAAAGATGTCAATGCCGACGAAAACAACAATGGCATATATGACATTACAGGCCGCAAGCTCAAAAATATCGAGGGACGTGGCGTATATATCGTTAACGGTAAAAAAGTTCTTGTAAAATAAAGACAAAGGAGTCTGAAAATTTTATTTGGGCCGGCTTGATACAAGCCGGCCCAAATATTTTAAAATGGTGTTCAAAAAAAATAATCAAACAAATTGTTCATTCTTCAACAAAGTTCCATTACCTTTGAGATATCTCAAAAAAAACAGGAAAAGACTTTTAATATATGACCATGCAAAAGAGAATAATCGAGTGCGTTCCCAACTTCTCCGAGGGGCGCAACATGGAGTGTATAAAGCAGATAACCGATGCCATAGAGAGCATCAAGGGTGTGAAACTTCTGGATGTTGACCCGGGAGAGGCCACAAACCGTACGGTTGTAACCTTTGTCGGCGAGCCGGAGGCTGTTGTCGATGCAGCCATTGCCGGCATAAAACGTGCTACAGAGCTCATCGATATGCGCCAGCACAAAGGTGCCCATCCGCGAATGGGAGCATGCGATGTCTGTCCGCTGATACCGGTATCGGGCATCACAATGGAAGAGTGTGCAGAACTCGCACGTGCTCTTGCAAAACGTATTGCCGATGAGCTCGCTGTTCCTACATATTGCTACGAGGCAGCAGCCTTCAAACCCGAGCGCCGCAACCTTGCCGTGTGCCGCAAGGGGGAATATGAGGCCTTGCCCGAGAGGATGACAAGCGCCGAAGAGCAGCCGGACTATGGTGCACGTGCCTTTGACGAAGGCATTGCACGTACAGGTGCAACAGCAGTGGGAGCACGTGACTTCCTTGTTGCCGTAAACTATAACCTCAACACCACATCCACTCGTCGCGCCAACGCCATTGCATTCGATGTGCGCGAGAAAGGCCGCCCGATGCGCGAGGGCAACCCCATCGTGGGCAAGATAATAAAGGATGAGAATGGCGAGCCTGTAATGAAACCGGGTACACTGAAGGCATGCAAGGCTATCGGCTGGTTCATTGATGAATATGGCATTGCACAGGTATCGATGAACATGACAAACCTCTCTGTAACACCCTTGCATGTAGCCTTTGACGAGGTGTGCCGTGCGGCAGATGCCCGCGGAGTGAGAGTGACAGGAACAGAGATTGTGGGTTTAGTACCGAAAAAGGTTCTTGTTGACGCCGGCCGTTACTTCCTGCGCAAACAGCACCGCTCTACAGGCGTACCCGAGAGAGAATTGGTGCGCATTGCAATTGAGACAATGGGACTTTCGACCCTCAAGGAGTTCAAACCGGAGGAGAAGGTCATAGAATATATGCTTGAGGCCGAAGAGCAGAAGGGAGTGAATAGGCTCGTTGACATGACCTGCAAGGCTTTTGCCGAGGAGACCGCAAGCGAGTCGCCGGCACCGGGTGGCGGTTCAATTTCGGCCTACATGGGCGCACTGGCGGCTGCACTCGGAACAATGGTTGCGAACCTCTCGTCGCACAAGGCCGGTTGGGACGACCGTTGGGAGTTCTTCTCCGATTGGGCCGAGAAAGGTATGAGTGTAATGAACGAACTGCTTGCGCTCGTCGATGAGGACACTGCTGCCTTCAACAAGATTATGGATGTATTCGGAATGCCCAAGAACACTGCAGAAGAGAAAGCGGCACGTGCTGCGGCAATGGAAACGGCAACACTCTACGCTACACAAGTTCCCCTGCGTACCATGAAGGCCGCATACAAAGCTTTTGATGTTGTACGCGCCATGGCCAAGGAGGGTAACCCCAATTCGGTATCCGATGCAGGAGTGGGTGCATTGGCAGCACGCTCGGCGGTGATGGGAGCATGCCTCAATGTAAAGATAAATGCCGCAGGGCTGAAAGACCGCAAAGCTGCCGAAGAGCTGGTTGGAGAAGCCGAAAGCATACAGGCTCTTGCACAACAGGCCGAGAGGGAGATTCTTGAGATAGTAGAAAGCAAAATAAACTGAAAGTTGAAAAGTGAAAGAGAGCTATTACCTGTTTCACACTTTTCGGTTTTCCGCTTTCAGTTTTAACCTTTTACCTTAACAATCATGACTGACTTCCAAAAAGATATTCTGGCAGGAATACCCGATGTGTTGCCTGCGAAAAAAGAGTATGACAAGAGTGCGAACCATGCACCCAAACGCAAGGATATACTAACCGACAACGAAAAGAAGCTCGCATTGGCAAATGCCCTGCGATACTTTCCGGAGAAGCATCATGCCGAGCTTGCACCGGAATTCCTTGACGAACTTAAAAGATACGGACGCATATATATGTACCGCTTGCGCCCCGATTACGAAATGCACGCCCGTTCAATCGATGAATACCCGGCACGTTCACGCCAGGCAGCGGCCATAATGCTCATGATACAGAACAACCTCGACAAAGCTGTTGCACAGCACCCTCATGAGCTTATCACATACGGAGGCAATGGTGCGGTGTTCCAGAACTGGGCACAGTACCGCCTTGCCATGAAGTACCTTGCCGAAATGACCGACGAGCAGACACTTGTAATGTACTCCGGACACCCGCTCGGGCTCTTTCCCTCGCACAAGGATGCTCCGCGTGTTATCGTGACAAACGGCATGGTAATTCCCAACCACTCGGCACAGGATGATTGGGAGCGTTTCAACGCCATGGGCGTTTCGCAATACGGGCAAATGACAGCCGGTTCATATATGTATATAGGCCCCCAAGGCATTGTACACGGTACCACAATTACAGTAATGAATGCTGCCCGCAAGCGCATGAAGCCCGGACAGAAAGAGCTGAAAGGCATGCTGTTCGTGACAGCCGGCCTTGGCGGAATGTCGGGAGCACAGCCTAAAGCCGGAAACATATCGGGAGTTGTGAGTGTCACAGCCGAAATAAACATTGCTGCCGCCGAAAAACGCTACAAGCAAGGTTGGGTCGATGAACTGCACACCTCACTCGATGAACTAATACCGCGTGTAAGGGAGGCTGTAAACAACAAGGAGGTAATCTCCTTTGCATACGTAGGCAATGTCGTAGACCTTTGGGAGCGCCTTGCCGAGGAGGAGATTAATGTTGACTTGGGTAGCGACCAGACATCGCTCCATAATCCTTGGGCCGGAGGTTACTACCCCGTTGGCTACAGTTATGAAGAGAGCAACCGCATGATGGCCGAAGAACCCGAGCGTTTCCGCAAGTGTGTACAGGAGTCTTTGCGCCGCCACGTCGCCGCAATAAACAGGCTCACAGCCCGCGGAATGTACTTCTTCGACTACGGTAATGCCTTCCTGCTCGAATCGTCACGCGCAGGTGCCGATATTATGACTGCCGACGGAAAGTTCCGCTATCCATCGTATGTACAGGACATTATGGGCCCGATGTTCTTCGACTACGGCTTCGGCCCGTTCCGCTGGGTTTGTACCTCGGGCAAGGAGGAGGATCTTGAGGTAACCGACCGACTTGCGGCAAAAGTTCTTGAGGAGATGCTTGCCGAGGCTCCCGAAGAGATTAGCGGACAGCTCGAAGATAACCTGCACTGGATACGCGAAGCAAAGCAGAACAGACTTGTAGTGGGTTCACAGGCACGTATTCTCTATGCCGACTCCGATGGTCGCACACGCATTGCCCTTGCCTTCAACGAGGCTATTGGACGTGGCGAGATTTCGGCTCCTGTCGTGCTGGGGCGCGACCACCACGATGTTTCGGGTACCGACTCTCCCTACCGCGAGACCTCGAATATTTACGACGGCTCTCAATTCTGTGCCGACATGTCAGTACACAACGTAATAGGCGACTCGTTCCGCGGTGCCACATGGGTTTCAATACACAACGGCGGCGGTGTAGGCTGGGGTGAGGTTATCAACGGTGGTTTCGGAATGGTTATCGACGGCACATCCGACTCTGCACGACACATTGAGGAGATGCTTCTCTGGGATGTGAACAACGGCATTGCACGCCGCAGCTGGGCACGCAACAAAGGTGCAATGTTTGCTATCAAGCGCCAGATGGAACGCACACCGCTTCTGAAGGTGACAATGCCTAACATTGCCGACAAGGAACTTATAGAAAAAGTATTCAACGAGAACAGATAAATCACTATAAAAAAACAACCGCCATGATACATTACATAAACTCCGGACATCTTTCCATTGACCGCGTGGAAGAAATTTTGGTCAACGGTTACCATATAGCCCTCAGCGATGAAGCTGTAAAGCGTATAAACCATTGCCGCGAGTATCTTGACAATAAGATGGAGAACACAGCCTGCCCCATCTACGGTGTTACAACAGGCTTCGGCTCACTATGCAACATTTCGGTAGACAAAGAGAACCTGTCGCAGTTGCAGAAAAACCTGATGATGTCGCACGCATGCGGCACAGGCCCTCGTGTACCAAAGGAGATTGCCCGCCTAATGTTGTTCCTTAAAGTGCAGTCACTCTCATACGGTCACTCGGGAGTGCAGCTTGTTACGGTACAGCGCCTTGTCGATATGTTCAACAACAATATAATACCGGTTGTCTATGAACAGGGCTCACTTGGAGCCTCGGGCGACCTTTCACCTCTCGCCCACATGTGTCTGCCGCTTTTGGGCCATGGAGAGGTTGAGATTGACGGCAATATAATAAGTGGAGAGGAACTCATGAAAAAAATGGGTTGGGAACCTATAAAACTCTGCTCCAAAGAGGGATTGGCACTGCTCAACGGAACACAATTCATGCAGGCCTACGGAGTATATTCGCTCATCAACGCCAAGAGATTAAGCCTTTGGGCCGACAATATCGGGGCCATGTCACTCGATGCCTTCGACGGCCGAATTGAACCTTTTGAACATAATGTCCATGCTATACGCCCACATGCCGGACAGATTGAGACAGCAAAGAATATACGCGAAATTCTTGATGGCAGCGAGATTATAAAACAGCCCAAACAACATGTACAGGACCCATACTCGTTCCGTTGTATTCCGCAGGTACACGGAGCATCAAAGGATACCATAAACTATGTATGGAGTGTACTTGAAACCGAGATAAACTCTGCCACAGACAACCCGACAGTGTTCCCCGACAGCGACGAGGTTATCTCTGCCGGAAACTTCCACGGACAACCGATAGCCCTTGCAATGGATTTTCTGGCAATAGCCATGGCGGAGCTCGGGAATATCTCGGAGCGCCGCATATACAGGATAATATCCGGTGCGCGCAGCCTGCCACACTTCCTTGTAGCAAACCCCGGGCTAAACAGCGGTTTCATGATTCCGCAATACACGGCAGCCTCTATCGTGAGCCAGTCGAAAGGGCTCTGTTGGCCCGCTTCGTGCGACTCAATTCCCTCGTCACAGGGACAGGAAGACCATGTGAGCATGGGTTCAAATGCAGCCACCAAGCTATGGAAAGTTGTACAGAACACCGAGCGTGTGCTTGCCATCGAACTGATGAACGCGGCACAGGCACTGGAGTTCCGCCGACCGTTGCACTCATCAAAGACAATCGAGGCGATTTTTAAGGAGTATCGCAAAGTTGTTCCTTTTGTCGACAACGACACTGTGATGTACCCGCATATAGCATCATCGGTAAAATTCATGAATGAATATGAACTTGCTCGTTAAAAATATTGGCACAATTGTAGGCATTGACGAGAGCGGACGCAGCCGTGTAGCCGGCAAGGCCATGGGAGAAATTGCCACGCTTGAAAACGCATGGCTGCTCACCGACGGTACCCGCATAAAGGATTACGGCACAATGGAGAGCCTGCCCGGCGTAGAGGGGTACGCACTCATCGATGCCAAAGGCGGATGGCTTTTTCCCTCGTTCTGCGACTCGCACACACATATTGTTTATGCCGGAAGCCGTGAGCAGGAGTTCCTCGATAAAATAAACGGCCTCTCATACGAAGAGATAGCCAAGCGTGGCGGCGGTATCCTGAATTCAGCCGACCGCCTGCACGACACACCCGAAGAGGAGCTCTACCGCCAGGCAATGGAGCGCATCGAGGAGATTGTGGCAATGGGTACAGGCCTTGTTGAGATAAAATCGGGCTACGGACTCACTCTTGAAGATGAACTGAAAATACTGCGCGTTATACGCCGTATAAAAGAGACCGCTCCGCTTGAGGTACGCGCAACATTCCTTGGAGCGCATGCTGTGGGCCGTGCGTATAAAGGACGGCAAGCTGAATATGTAGAGCATGTCTGCAACGACATGATACCGGCTGTAGCCGCAGAGAGGCTTGCCGATTTTGTCGATGTATTCTGCGACCGCGGATTCTTCACACCCGAGGAGACAGCAAAGATAATTGAGACCGGTGCCCGTTACGGCCTCCGCGCAAAAATCCACGCCAATGAGCTTGCCGTTTCGGGCGGTGTAGAGGTTGGTGTCGCTCACAGTGCACTCTCCGTTGACCACCTTGAATCAATGGGCGACGAGCAGATAGAGGCACTGCACGGCAGCGACACAATGCCCACAATGCTCCCCGGCTGCGCATTTTTCCTTGGAATAACCTACCCCCCGGCACGCAAGATGATAGATGCAGGGCTTGCCGTGGCACTTGCCTCCGACTTCAACCCCGGCACAGCTCCATCGGGCAACATGCGGTTCGTGACTTCGCTTGCAAGCATAAAGATGAAAATGACTCCTGCCGAAGCACTCAATGCCGCAACCCTCAACAGCGCATGCGCCATGGGCGAGAGCAAGGACTTCGGTTCAATAACCCGCGGTAAAATGGCTAATTTCTACATAACAAAGCCATTGCCGTCACTGGCATTCATGCCATACGCGCACCAGACACCGATAATTGAGCGGGTCATTCTTAAAGGCAAAGAATATTTCAGTGCAAAAAAGACAAAATAACAGAACTATGATAAAAAGACTACTATTCTGCGCAATTGCGTGCATAACATTCTCTACAGCCACAGCCGATGAGGGCATGTGGCTGCCAAGCCTCATCAAAGAGCGTATAAAGGATATGCGCAAAATGGGCTTCAAATTGAAGGCCGATGATATCTATTCCGACAAAAAAGCCTCATTGAAGGATGCTGTAATGCAATTCGGTGGCGGATGTACCGGCGAGTTCATTTCGCCCGAGGGATTGCTGCTCACAAACCACCACTGTGGCTACGCCTCGATACAGAAGCTATCTTCCGTGGAGCACGACTACCTCACCGATGGCTATTGGGCCAAATCGCGCAGCGAGGAGCTACATGTTCCCGGGCTCACCATAAGCCTGCTCGAAAAGATGGAGGATGTTACCGACCGCATTGCTGCCGGCGAGAGCAAGGAGGATATTATTGCCCGGGCAATAAAGGGCAAGGGATACCGGGCAAGCATTGAACCGATGTACTATGGCAACCAGCACTATCTCTTTGTATACCGTGTATACAGCGATGTACGCCTTGTGGGCGCTCCCCCATCGTCGATAGGCAAGTTCGGCGGTGACACCGACAACTGGATATGGCCGCGGCACACGGGTGATTTCTCAATGTTCCGTGTGTATGCCGATGCCAACAACGAGCCGGCCGACTATTCTATTGAGAATGTACCCTACCGCCCGAAGCGTTACCTTCCAATCTCCACAAAAGGTGTAGAGGAGGGCGATTTTACCATGATATACGGTTTCCCCGGAAATACACAGGAATATGTCACTGCCGATGCCGTCAAGTATGTTACAGAGGTTTCTAACCCCATGAAGATAGCACTGCGCACCATTCGCCTCGATATCATAAGCGAAGCACAGAGCAAGGATGTGGCTACACGCATTGCATACGCAGCAAAGCATGCGAACATTGCCAATGCATGGAAAAAATGGCAGGGCGAGAGCCTAGGGCTTGAGCGTCTTGGAACTACCGACAAGAAGATTGCATACGAACAGGAGTTTGCGGCTTGGGCTGCAGGCAATCCGAAGTATTCGACACTGCTCGACTCCATGCATTTTGCATACGAAAAGAGTATTCCGGGTTATTTTGCGCGCGAACTTTTCAACGAATCGATTGGAGGCATCGAAGCTTTTCAGTTTGCATACTGGATGTATATGAAAAACCAGGGTGAGAAGAAATTCCCTGCCGACGAACAGGCAAAAGGCCGCAAACGCTATCTTAAAGACTACAACGTGCAGATAGACCGTGCCATAGCTGCAAGAATGATAAAGGAGTTCATGACTCGCATGCCGAAAGAGGAGATACCGCAACAGCTATCGGAAGCGGTAGAGAATATGGGCGGTGCCGAAGCCTTTGCCGCTTATATTTTCGGAAACACAAAGTTACTTTCGACCTACCCTCTCACAAAAGATGAGATTGCAGCCGACCCGATGGTGCAGTTCGCCTCATGGATGGCTCCGCTTGTCAAGAAGAACCGCGGATACACATACCGCAATTTGAGCAATGTTCCTACAATTGAGAAGTGGTACAGAGAGTATATGCAGGCATTGCGCGAGTGGGACAAAGAGCGTGCCTTCTACCCCGACGCGAACTTTACCCTGCGTGTTGCATACGGAACCGTTACCGGCTATGAGAATGTTGACGGAGAATACCATACACACCTCACATCCCTTGACGGAATTATTGCAAAGGACAACCCCGAAATATACGACTACAATATACCGCAGGCACTGCGCGATATCTATGCCCGTAAAGATTACGGCCGTTGGGGTATAATGAAGAACGGTTCACCTACAGTTCCTGTCTGTTTCCTGGCATCGAACCACACATCGGGCGGCAACTCCGGTTCACCGGTAATAAACGGCAAGGGAGAACTTGTGGGTATAAATTTCGACCGCACATGGCGTTCTACAATGAGTGATATCGAGTTCGACCCGGCTATTTGCCGCAATATTTCGGTTGATATACGTTATGTAATGTTTGTCATCGACAGGATTGGGCAAGCAAGCTATTTGTTTGAAGAGATGGATGTAAGATAATTTGGAATGGAATTTTTAAGGACACTGTTTATCGAGCACTCGGCATTGCAGGCAATAATTGTATTGTCGCTTATCTCCGCAGCCGGTATTGTACTGGGGAAAATGCGCATATTCGGCATTTCGCTTGGAATTACCTTTGTCTTTTTCATAGGTATTCTTGCCGGGCACTTCGGCCTTTCGGTCGACAGCAGCATGCTTGTGTATGCCGAGACCTTCGGACTTGTGCTCTTTGTCTATGCCCTTGGCCTGCAGGTGGGGCCGGGTTTCTTCAGTTCCATGCGACACGAAGGAATAAGGCTCATATTCCCCTCTCTCGGGCTGCTTGCAACCGGTACATTGCTTGCGATTCTGTTGAGCTATGCCTGCGGAGTGCAGATGTCTGATATGTCGGGCATTCTGTGTGGAGCCACAACAAATACTCCGGCACTGGCTGCCGCACAACAGACACTTGAACAGATGGGCATAGACGGCAGCGGTGCTGCATTGAGCTGTGCACTGACCTACCCGCTTGGAGTGGTGGGCGTAATTCTTGCCCTCGCCTTCCTGCGCAAGTTTTTTGTAAAGCCGACCGACCTCCCGGGCCCCGACAACAAACACAAGAAGAATGTGTTCATTGCAAGCTACAAGGTTACAAACCCCGGAGTTTTCGACAAGACAATTGCAGAGATTGCAAATACCGGGCACAACCATTTTGTAATTTCAAGAATGTGGCACAACGGGCATGTGCTTATACCAATGTCCGACCGCAGACTGCAAAAGGATGATATTCTGCTTGTAATTACAAAACCCGAGGAGCAGGATGCCCTGCGCCTCGTCTTCGGTGAGCAGGAAGAGAAGAACTGGAATACCGACAACATCGACTGGAACAAGATTGACAGCGAACTGACCTCGCAACGTATTCTTGTTACCAGGCCCGAAATAAACGGCAAGAAACTATCTTCGCTGCGCCTGCGCAACAACTACGGCATAAACATAAGCCGTGTTTACCGTTCCGGTGTGCAGCTGCTTGCAACCCCCGACCTTGTTCTGCAGCTTGGCGACCGCCTCACTGTTGTTGGCGAGGCTGCCGATATAAAACGCGTTGAGAGCATACTGGGCAATGCGGTGAAAAGCCTCGACGAGCCCAACCTTGTTTCGGTATTCATCGGAATGATTTTAGGCCTGCTTGTCGGCAGCATCCCACTCTCGGTTCCGGGGATTTCGCTTCCTGTAAAGCTCGGCCTTGCCGGTGGCCCCATAATCGTGGGAATACTCATAGGAACATTCGGCCCGCGACTGCACATGGTCACATATACCACGCAGAGTGCCAATATGATGTTGCGTGCCCTTGGATTGAACCTCTATCTCGCATGCTTGGGACTCGATGCCGGTGCACACTTCTTCGATACTATTGTACGCCCCGAAGGTGCAATGTGGCTCGGGCTGGGGTTACTGATTACTTTCATACCTGTTGTGTTGATAGGAATATTCTCACTTCGCAGCATGAAGCTTGACTTCGGACTTGTCAGCGGCTTGTTGTGCGGTTCAATGGCCAACCCTATGGCGCTCAACTATGCAGGAGACACAATAGAAGGCGATAACCCGTCGGTGGCATACGCAACGGTGTACCCCGTGTGTATGTTCCTGCGGGTGATTATAATACAGCTTGTAGTAATGTTCTTTGTATAACCGCTTATGGCAACTGTAAAGAGAACGGCTATTGCAGGAGGCTATTTCCTGGAGCTCGGCAACAACAGCATCGAGGTTTTCAGTATAGCAAGCGACGGGAGCGGCATGCTCAAGCGCGTCGATGACATACAGGGTACAATAAGGAAGATTACCGAGGATGCGGGAATTGAACGTGACTACAATATGAGCTTCAGGCAACACGTTGCAAGACTCATTCACCACATTAACAATAAAGAAAACAAAAACCATAATAGAACATGAAACGAATTAATGCTATCATTGCATGCCTGCTATGCACATTAGCCATTCAGGCACAGACAGACTACACAAGCGGACAGGCCATCTGGTTCGACCAGCCTACAACACTCAACGGACGCGCCGTATGGTATGGCGGACGCCCCGACCTGTGGCAGGGTAAAGGGAAGCCGGAATGGGCCGGAGAGGGAGCCTACAACCCCGACCAGGAGTGGGAATCAAAATCACTGCCCATAGGAAACGGCAGTATAGGTGCCAACATCATGGGCTCCCTTGAAGCGGAACGCATTACATTCAACGAGAAGACCCTATGGCGCGGTGGCCCTAACACTGCCGGTGGTGCCGAGTACTACTGGAATGTAAACAAGAATTCGGCACACCTGCTCGACGACATACGTCAGGCATTCCTTGACGGTGATGACGAGAAGGCTGCAAAACTCACACGCGAGAATTTCAATAGCACCGCATCGTATGAATACTACGGCGAGAACCCCTTCCGCTTTGGTAATTTCACCACAATGGGCGAATTCTATATTGAAACAGGACACAGCAAGGTGGGGCTTGGCGATTACAAGCGCATTCTCTCGCTCGACTCGGCGCTTGCTGTGGTGCAATACCGCAAGGACGGCATTGATTTCGAACGTAAATATTTTGTTTCATACCCGGCCAATGTGCTGGTCATGAAGTTCAGCGCAAGCAAGAGCGGGATGCAGAACCTCACATTCAGCTATGCTCCCAACCCTGTTTCCGAGGGGCTGCTGGAGAGCGATGGCAACAACGGCCTCACATGGAAAGCAAAGCTCGACAACAACAGCATGCAGTACACCCTGCGCATTAAGGCTGTTGCAAAAGGCGGCAAGCAGTTGGTAAAAGATGGGAAAATATACATTGACGGTGCCGACGAAGTATGCTTCTACGTAACAGCCGACACCGATTACAAAATCAATTTCGACCCCGATTTCAAAGACCCGAAGACATACGTTGGCGTGAACCCCGATGAAACAACAGCCGAGTGGATGAAGAGCGCCGTAGCAAAGGGATATGATGAACTCTTCAAAGAGCACTATGCCGATTATTCGGCACTCTTTGGCCGCGTGCAGCTCAATATAAACCCCAATGCACCGACAACGCTTGAATACCCCGGCATCAAACACCTGCCTACTCCCAAGAGGCTTGCAAGCTACCGCAAAGGCAAACCCGACTACGGGCTTGAACAGCTCTACTTCCAGTTCGGACGCTACCTGCTCATCTCAAGTTCACGCCCCGGCAACCTGCCTGCAAATCTCCAGGGTATGTGGCACAACAATGTCGATGGCCCATGGCGTGTCGATTACCACAACAACATAAACCTTCAGATGAATTACTGGCCCGCATGCGCCACCAACCTCGACGAGTGTGTTCTTCCGCTTGTCGATTTCATCCGTACTCTTATAAAGCCGGGTGAGGTTACAGCAAAGTCTTATTTCGGTGCAAGAGGCTGGACTGCAAGCATCTCGGGCAACATTTTCGGTTTTACAGCACCGCTAATAAGCCAGGATATGTCGTGGAACTTCAACCCCATGGCAGGCCCATGGCTCGCCACGCACGTTTGGGACTACTACGACTACACACGTGACAAGAAGTTCCTCAAAGAGGTTGGCTATGACATCATCAAGAGCAGTGCGAACTTCGCTGTCGACTACCTGTGGAAGAAGCCCGACGGCACATACACAGCAGCTCCATCAACATCGCCAGAGCATGGCCCCATTGACCAGGGCGCAACATTTGTACACGGTGTTGTACGCGAAATTCTGTTAAATGCCATTGATGCCAGCAAGGAACTTGGTGTTGACAGCAGACAGCGCAAAGAGTGGAAGCAGGTTCTTGCAAAGTTGGCTCCATACGAGATTGGCCGCTACGGACAACTCATGGAGTGGAGCAAGGATATTGACGACCCCAACGACCAGCACCGCCATGTAAACCATCTGTTCGGGCTGCACCCGGGACACACAATCTCACCCGTGACAACTCCCGAACTTGCCGAGGCCTCGAAGATAGTGCTTGTTCACCGTGGCGACGGCGCAACAGGCTGGAGCATGGGATGGAAACTGAACCAATGGGCACGCCTGCACGACGGCAACCATGCATATAAACTCTTCGGCAACCTGCTGAAGAACGGCACTCTCGACAACCTTTGGGACACACACGCTCCGTTCCAGATTGACGGCAACTTCGGTGGCACAGCAGGAATTACAGAGATGCTCATGCAGAGCCACATGGGCTTCATACACCTGCTGCCGGCACTACCCGACGCATGGGAAGAGGGCAACATAAAAGGGCTTTGCGCAAAGGGCGGTTTTGATGTTGACATAACCTGGAAAGATGGCAAGCTCACCGAGGCTGTAATAACCTCGAAAAGCGGCGAGCGCTGCAACCTTCGCTATGGCAACGAAACGCTATCCTTCGGCACAAAGAGGGGCAAGAGCTACAAGATTGTGTTAAAGAACGGAAAACTGAAAGCAGAGCTTGAAGTTTAGACAATGCGAGCAGTGAAAGGTCGCAGGTAGCGCAGACTAATGTTTGCGCCCTGCGGGTCACGAAAAGCGAGCTTTGTCAAAACGGAAAACTGAAAGCAGAGCTTGAAGTTTAGACAATGCGAGCAGTGAAAGGTC
>JAUNQV010000078.1 GCA_030535995.1 Bacteroidales bacterium | reverse complement strand
GTACTGCAAAGATTTGTGGGAGAGTAGTGGCCTAAAGGCACTCCTTTGTAAAGCTGCAAGTTGTGCCTCGCGGGGCGCGAAAAGGCGGCATTATCAAAACGGAAAAGTGAAAACTGAAAACGGAAAACTGATAAGTTTCGATAATGCCGGCAGCAACAGGTCAAGCGCAGTGCCGCAAAAGTGGCACCGCTTGGGTTGCGAAAAGGCGGCATTATCAAATGTGAAAGCTACCTACGACCTTCAGGGCCGCAAGGTAGAGAACCCTACAAAGGGAATATATATTATTAACGGAAAGAAGATATTTATAAAGTAAATGGTATTTAATGAAGAGGGTGAATAAAACTTTTTATTCACTCTTCACACAAAGAAGGTGGTTTTTTAGCCATCTTCTTTGTGTATAATGTCTATTAGGAGCCTCTTTTTATAATATTGTTGCATTTTAGCCGTTATTGATAGAAAACAATATTTATGCGTATGAACAATAGCCGCAGGCTTGGCCCTTTTCTGATAGTTGTTGCACTGCTTATCTTTATAGTGTCGTTGCTTATCTCCAATTCTTTGGTGAATGCCCTTGAAATGCATGTAAAGGATATGGAGGCGCATGTAAAAGGGTTGGAAACTCATGTCGTGGGGCTTGAGAAACTTGTTGAGGAGCGCAGGCAGGAGGAACTGAACAAGATGAAGCTCTGGGTAGAGGCTATGCGAAGCATCAACAGCGCCGACGAGAATACCGATTTGAATCTTGCACTCTCTGTCCTTGAAAGCAATAATACAATACCGGTTGTTGTGCTAGACAGTTGCGGCAATGTAAACAGTTACAGAAATATTGATTTACCGGCAGGGTGCGATACTCTTGCGCTTGTCAACGCTGTGGTTGAGCGTGCCAAGGAGAAGGGTTATGTAATCTCTATGGATATGGACCCTTATGACGGGTATTTGAATATCTGCTACGATGAATCGCTTGTCCTTTCGCGTCTTTCCGATATTCTGGAGGCGCAGTCGCTTCTTCTCGATTCGCAGTCGGTGCTTCTCGATTCGCAGTCACGGTTGCTGTTGCGCCTCTCCTATTATCCCTATGTTCAGTTGACGGTAGTTGTACTCTTCTTTATTATATGCATATTGGCTGTTTTGAGTTCCAAACGTGCCGAGCAGAACAGGGTGTGGGTGGGTCTTTCAAAAGAGACAGCGCACCAGCTTGGTACGCCAATCTCTTCGCTCATGGCGTGGACCGAGGTCTTGAAAGAGAAATATCCCGATGATGAGTTACTCCCCGAAATGGAACGCGATGTGGCGCGCTTGCAAAGGGTTGCCGAAAGGTTTTCGAAAATCGGTTCTATGCCCGAGCCGTCTTTGGAGGATATAGCCCATGTCATTAAGGGTGTAGTAGAGTATATGAAGCGTCGCAGCCCGGCCGGGGTGGAATACAAGATGGAACTTCCCGAGGAGCAGTTGCTTGTCCGCATGAATGTCCCGCTCATTGAGTGGGTGGTGGAAAATCTCTGCAAGAATGCAATCGATGCCATGGATGGCAAAGGTCGTATAGTGGTTACTGTAGGGCAGAATGACGACAGAGCCTTTATAGAGGTTGCCGATACCGGCAAAGGTATTGCAAAATCGCAACGGAAAAGGGTGTTCGAGCCCGGTTATACTACCAAGAAGCGTGGCTGGGGGTTGGGGCTCTCATTGGCAAAAAGGATTATGGAAGAGTATCACAAAGGGCGTATTTTTATAAAAAAATCCTCACAAGGTGGCGGTACAACATTCCGTATGGAATTAAAAAAATAAAGATTTTTCTCATTTTAGGTGTTTCTAAAGATTTTTATTACTATCTTTGTGTCCTAAATTCGGACAATAAGGGTGGCTGTAGCTGCTTTTTGCGACATATATTATTGATAGTGATGATTTTATAGCTGCGATGGGAAGATTTGATAAATATAATGTTGACCTAAAGGGATTAAAGACAGCGTCCCTGAATTTGGAATTTGAACTCGATAATGTGTTCTTTGGTGATATTGACGGTGAAGAGTTTCAGAAAGGTGCAGTAAGGGCTGTTGTTACAGTAAAGAAAAATCGTGATATATTCGATTTTACATTTGCTATGAGCGGAACCGTAGTGGTGCCTTGCGACCGTTGTCTCGATGAATTGGAGATTGAGGTGGAAACAGAGAACTCCTTGAAGGTGAAACTCGGTAGCGAATATGCCGATGAGGGCGATGTGGTTGTTGTGCCCGAACAGGACGGCGACCTCAATATCGCATGGTATCTTTATGAGTTCATAGCACTTGCACTTCCAATGAAGCGCGTTCATGCTCCCGGAAAGTGCAATAGCGATATGCTTGGAAAGCTAAAGAAACATTCATCAGTTGAAGATGGTGAGGCCGTTGAGGAGGAGAAGCAGGAGGTTGACCCTCGTTGGGCCGGTTTGAAGAATTTGCAGTTTGACGAAAATAATTGAAATAAGATAATTAAAACATTAGAAGAAAATGGCACATCCTAAAAGAAGACAATCAAAGACCAGAACTGCCAAGAGAAGAACTCATGACAAGGCAGTAGCTCCTACATTGGCAATTTGCCCTAACTGTGGCGAGTGGCATGTATATCACACCGTATGTGGTGCGTGTGGTTATTACAGAGGCAAGCTTGCTGTAGAGAAGGCAACTGTCTAAAGAGTTTCTCCCGCAGGCACCTGCAGTGCTGCGGGCAGTTTGTACGTAAATCAAAAGGCGCACCAATGCTGTAAAGTCACCGGTGCGTCTTTGTTTTTGCAAGATGTTCGCAAGGGCTGTTCTGTCAACGAGTCGCAAGTAACGCACTTGTCATCACGAATGTATGTGAGAAATCTTTAGCTTGCGGTTGTTGTTTGTTTTATCAAATAGTTTCAAGAATTATGCATAAGGCAGGTTTTGTAAATATTGTCGGTAACCCCAATGTAGGAAAGTCTACCTTGATGAATTTGCTGGTCGGGGAGAGAATTTCCATTGCTACATTCAAAGCGCAGACTACACGTCACCGCATAATGGGAATATTGAATACCGATGATGCGCAGGTCGTCTTCTCCGATACCCCGGGAGTGCTGAAGCCTAACTATAAACTCCAGGAGGCTATGCTCCGTTTCTCGCGTTCGGCACTCAGGGATGCCGATGTGTTGCTCTATGTTACCGATATGGTAGAGAGCCCCGAGAAGAACAGCGATTTCATTGACGAGGTGCGCAAGCTCGATGTGCCAATCATTGTGCTTATAAACAAAATAGACCTCGGCAATCAGGAACAGCTTGTAAAGAAAGTTGAGCAGTGGCATGAACTGCTGCCCGAGGCGGAGATACTTCCAATATCGGCTATCGCAAAATTCAATGTCGATGTTGTGATGAAGCGAATAATGGAGCTTCTTCCTCCGTCGCCTCCCTATTTCGACAAGGACCAGCTCACCGACAAGCCTGCACGTTTCTTTGTAACGGAGATAATACGCGAGAAAATACTCCTGCACTATGACAAGGAGATACCATATGTGTGTGAGGCTGCTGTGGAGTATTTCAAAGAGGACGAGGGCAAGATATATATAAAGGCTCTGATATTTGTGGAGCGCGACTCGCAGAAGGGTATAATAATAGGGCATGAAGGCGCAGCGCTGAAACGTGTGGCAAGTGATGCCCGCCGTGAACTTGAAAAGTTCTTCGGCAAGAGAATATTTTTGGAAATATATGTAAAGGTCGACAAAGACTGGCGCAACAGCGACAAACAGTTGCGACGCTTCGGGTACGACCAGAAAGATTAAGGAACTGTTTATGGGAAATTTGGTAGCTATAGTTGGTCGTCCCAATGTGGGAAAATCGACACTTTTTAACCGCTTGACCGAGACAAAGCAGGCGATTATTTCGGACGAGGCCGGTACGACACGCGACCGCCAGTATGGCCGTTGTCTGTGGTGCGGAAAGGAATTCTCGCTTGTAGATACAGGTGGCTGGGTACGTAACTCCGACGATGTGTTCGAGGAGGCTATATGCGACCAGGTAACCTTGGCTCTTGAAGAGGCCGATGTAATACTGTTTGTGGTTGATGCCATGAACGGGCTCACCGACCTCGATATGGAGATGGCGTCAATGTTGCGACGTTCGAAAAAACCGGTGCTTGTGATAGCCAACAAGGTAGATACATACGAGATGCAGTATACCACTGCCGAGTTCTACAGCCTTGGCCTTGGCGATATACACTGCATTTCGGCTGCCAACGGCAGCGGTACAGGCGACCTGCTCGACGAGATTATATCGAACTTCACCAAAGAGGCCGAAGAGGCTCCCGAGGAGAATATCCCCCGCTTCGCGGTAGTAGGCCGCCCGAATGCAGGAAAAAGCTCCATTATAAATGTCTTTTTGGGTGAAGAACGCAATATTGTTACGAATATTGCAGGTACAACGCGCGACTCTATTCTCACGCGCTATACAAAATTCGGTTTCGACTTCTATCTTGTCGATACTGCCGGAATACGCAAGAAAGGCAAGGTAACCGAAGATATCGAGTATTACTCGGTGCTGCGCTCGATACGTGCCATTGAGAACAGCGATGTGTGTATACTCATGATTGACGCTACACGTGGCATCGAGTCACAGGATCTCAACATTTTCTCTATCATACAGCGTAACCAGAAGAGCTTGGTGGTGGTTGTGAACAAATGGGACTTGGTTGAGGACAGGAGCGAGAAAGTCCAGAAGTTCTTTGAGAATGCAATACGTGAGCGTGTGGCTCCGTTTGTCGATTTCCCAATAATTTTCACCTCTGCCGTTACCAAGCAGCGTGTATTCAAAGTGCTTGAGACAGCAAAAGAGGTCTATTTGAACTCAAAGACAAAGATTTCTACAGCCAAGTTCAATGAAGAGATGCTGCCGTTGATTGAGGCCTATCCTCCACCATCGATTAAGGGCAAGTATATAAAGATAAAGTACTGTATGCAGCTGCACGATACACGTGTGCCCTCGTTCCTCTTCTTTGCCAACCTGCCGCAGTATGTAAAGGAGCCCTACAAACGCTTCCTTGAGAATAAAATCCGTGCGAAGTGGGACTTCAACGGAGTGCCGATGAACATATTTATTCGTCAGAAATAAAAATATTCAAGGAAATAGGCGTAGCGCAGCGCAGCCAATTTTTTAGTCAAAGATAGTATCAAAAACATTAAACCCCCGAATGTACTTTTCGGGGGTTTAATGTTTTTGATGCTATTGCAACTTATGCTTTAGCCATATCGCCAATAACCTTAATCCAACCAAGAATGTTGAGGGCAATTACTGCGATAAGCAGGATTGGGCAGATAATCACATCTACTGCCGGTATGAAGTCGAACACCTCTTCAACCAACAGAACGATACCTGCAACCATGAGTAGTGTTCCACCGGCTGCAACCTCTTTTTTGAAGCCGAGATAAGCAATGAACAGCATTACTGCAAATACGAGGTAAGGAACCCAAGCCACAACAAAAGCTACCTTAATAAGGTAGAGAACTGAAGCTACAATGCCAAGAATAGCTGCAATTTTGAGTAAGCCGAGCGCCTTGCTGTTGATAGCTTTCACGCCTTTCATTATAAACACATAAGCAACAATTGCTGCAATGTTGACAAATATTGCATCGTCGTTGTTTACTTCGTATAGTGCTGCAGTTGTTGCCGCTGCCAATGTTATGGCAGCGCCGGTAGCAGTGTTGACATTGGCGTTGAAAGCTTTTCCTGCAAATATGGCTGCTATAATTCCGGTGATAAAACCAATCCAGCCAAAAATGCCGAAGATGTCGAAGAACATAGTAATAAGGAGCATTGTTGCGCTAATGCCTGTAAGTACAACAAACGGCATAGGCATGCTACCTTCTGCTTTCCACACGTTCATCTGTTTTACAAACGATAAGATGATTAGTGCCAAAGCTCCGGCTTTAAATATAAAACCTGCAAAGTCGAATCCGAAACTGATACCGAACTCCGGGAGCATTGTCATTATGCCCAAAGAGAGACCAATGAGCATCATTGCATAATTCATTGTTTTTTCCATTTTTTTATAGGTATTAAGTTAAAAAATTGTTTTTTTGAATTAATTTGACAAAGAAAAGCCTTTTTTTCCAATTATTTACATTTGCTGTTGTATTTTTTAAAAAAAAGAGCAGCTTTTTTGTCTGTCCGGTGGTGGTAAAATGGATTTATTTGTTCTTTGACCCCATCTCTTTAACCTTGCGAACGAGGTCCGAGGAGAAGAGAAAACTGTTGAGTATGGCATTATCGGTGTTTAGAATTTCCTCTTTGTTGCCCTCCCAAGTGAGGTTGCCGTCGGCAAGGAACAGAATGTGGTCGCCTATGCCCATTACAGAGTTCATGTCGTGGGTGTTTACAATAGTGGTTATGTTGTATTCTGTTGTAATGCCATGTATGAGTTCATCAATCCTGAGCGATGTCTGTGGGTCGAGACCGGAATTGGGCTCATCGCAGAAAAGATATTTTGGGCCCAGTGAGATGGCACGGGCTATGGCTGCGCGCTTCTGCATTCCGCCCGATAGTTCCTCGGGCATCTTATCTTGTGCATCAATGAGGTTTACCCTATCGAGGCATAGTCTGGCGCGTTTGAGTCTCTCTTTGTAGGTGAGGTCCGAAAAGAGGTCGAGCGGGAACATTACATTTTCAAGCACACTCATAGAATCGAACAGTGCCGAGCCCTGGAACAACATGCCTATCTCGCGTCGGAGCATGAGCTTCTCCTTTTTGCTCATTTTGAATATGTTACGCCCATCGTAGAGAGTCTCTCCCTTCTCCGGTGTCAGCAGTCCTACAATGCAATTAAGCAATACGGTTTTTCCGGCACCGCTCTGTCCAATGATGAGTGTGGTGCTGCCATTCCCGAACAGAGCGCTTATGTTGTTGAGTACGGTGCGTCCGTCGAACTGCTTGTGTATGTTCTTTATCTCAATCATTATATCAGAATATGTGTCAATATAATATCGGAGAAGAGAATGAGTACGCTGCTGCTCACTACTGCGTTTGTGCTTGCTTTGCCCACCTCACCCGAACCGCCGGTAACGCGGTAGCCGTAGAACGATGATACCGAGGTTATTATGTATGCAAAGACTACTGCTTTTATTATACTGTTCCAAATGTACCACTGGTCAAATTCGTACTGCATGCCTATGGTGAGGTCTTCGGGCGTTATTATACCTGTGAACTCGCCTATGGCATAGGCTCCGGCGGTGCCGGCTGCAATGCTGAATATTACAAGTGCCGGAATTATGAGCATGAGTGCCGTTATCTTGGGCAGTATGAGAAAACTTGCCGAGTTTACGCCCATAATTTCAAGAGCATCAATCTGTTGCGTCACGCGCATGGTGCCAATCTCCGAGGTGATGTTTGACCCTACCTTGCCGGCAAGTATAAGACACATTATTGAAGATGAAAACTCAAGCAAAAGCACCTCGCGGGTAGCATAGCCCACGACAAACTTCGGCATCCATGGGCTCTCTACGTTCACTTTCATCTGAATACATATCACAGCACCGATAAAAAATGATATGAGAAGAACTATGGGTATTGAACTTATACCCAGGCCGAACGCTTCG
Organism: Bacteroidales bacterium; assembly: GCA_030535995.1. Taxonomy (GTDB): domain Bacteria; phylum Bacteroidota; class Bacteroidia; order Bacteroidales; family Bacteroidaceae; genus HGM04593. The sequence goes on along the minus strand of JAUNQV010000078.1, from coordinate 2,212 downwards.
CGTAGGGTGCTGCGGTAGAAGACCCTCCAGCGCTCGGGGCGGGAGAATACCCGGTTCATGAGTATTATGTAACTGCCGAATGTCCTTATAGAGCTTAATATCATCTGGTAATATGCGGTTTCCTCCTTTTTTGTTCTTGCGAGGGCCTCTTTTGAGGGGCAAATGTAATAAAATTTGTTATTATCGAGTGTTAAATAGTGCTACAATCTGGCTTTTGCTCTTTAAAAGCCTTTTAAAATGGCTGTTTTTTTGTGAGTGAAGCAAAAATAGATTATCTTCGCCGATGGTTATAACTTATATGCTCAATGGATGCAGTTGTCAATGATTCTGTTCTGAAGGATGAGGAACGCATGGTGCTCCGTACCGAAAATCTGGTCAAGCGCTACGGTAAACGCACTGTAGTGAATAACGTGTCGTTCAATGTAAAGCAAGGCGAGATTGTGGGACTGCTTGGTCCCAATGGTGCCGGCAAGACAACCTCTTTCTATATGACTACCGGCCTGGTGGTTCCTAACGACGGCCGAATTTTCTTGAATGACGATGAGATAACCAAATTCCCGGTTTACAAGCGCGCACGTGCGGGCATAGGTTACCTTGCGCAGGAGGCAAGTGTGTTCCGCAAAATGACCGTTGAGGACAATATCGCATCGGTGCTTGAACTCACCGGCAGGCCCAAGGAGTATCAGAAGGAGAAACTTGAGAGCCTTATTGAGGAGTTCCGCCTGCAGAAGGTGCGCAAAAACCTCGGCGACCGCCTTTCGGGTGGAGAGCGCAGGCGTACAGAGATTGCGCGTTGCCTTGCCATTGACCCGAAATTCATAATGCTCGACGAGCCTTTTGCCGGCGTAGACCCTATTGCGGTAGAGGATATACAGTATATTGTGTGGAAATTGAAGGACAAGAATATCGGTATCCTCATTACCGACCATAATGTACAGGAGACCTTGAGCATTACCGACCGTGCCTATCTGCTCTTTGAGGGGCGCATACTCTTCGAGGGTACTCCCGAGGTGCTTGCCGAAAATCCCGTCGTCCGCGAAAAGTATCTTGGCCGTGATTTTGTGCTGCGCAAGCGCGAGTTCCAGATAGATTAGCAAACTGTATGTTTTTGAAATACGAGGATAACCGAATTCTTTTGGTTATCCTCTACTTTTTTTCTTGCTACGCGAGTAGCTGTATTGCCTATTTTTACATTAAATAACAGCAATTGTTGGTTTTTTTTTGAAAATATCCCTAATAAGTTGTATTTTTGCAGGCCGTGAACATTTTATATATTCGGAATAAAATAATTATTAAATATTTATATAAATGGAATTTACACTTAAAAACCAGAGCGCTGTCAGCGCAATCCTCTCTGTAAATATTCAGGAGGCAGATTATTCAGCATTGGTAGAGAAGCAGTTGAAGAATTTCCGCCAGAAGGCCAATATCCCCGGCTTCCGTCCCGGAATGGTTCCCATGGGCTTGATTAAAAAGCAGTATGGAACAGCGGTAAAGGCCGAGGAAATAAACAAACTGCTGCAGACAAAGATATTCGAGTACATCAGAGAGAACAAAATCGATATGCTTGGCGAGCCATTGCCTATCGAGGCACAGCAGGCTGGTATCAACATGGCCGAGGATAAGGATTTTACTTTCGAGTTCGAGATTGCTCTTGCTCCCAAGTTCGATGCAGTTCTCGACAAGAGTGACAAGCTTGCGTACTACAAGATACAGCCTACCGAAGAGATGATAGAGAGCCAGGTGAATATGTTCGCACAGCGTTGCGGCGAGTACAAGCAGGTTGAGGCTTACGAGAATGGCGACATGCTCAAAGGTACCCTTACCGAGGCTGTTGAGGATGGCGTTGTTGTACGCGAGGCGGTTATGATGCCTTCATACATGAAGAATGACGACCAAAAGGCGCTCTTCGCAGGTGCAAAATTGAACGATGTCGTTACATTCAACCCCTTTGTTGCTTTCGATGGCAATGAGGCAGAGCTTGCATCGCTCCTCAAGGTTGAGAAAAATGAGGTTGCTGCACACAACGGTGAGTTTACATTTACCATTACAGAGATTACACGCTTTGTTGCAAGTGAGTTGAACCAGAATGTGTTCGATGCAGCATTTGGCAAGGATGCCGTAAAGAGCGAGGAGGAGTTCCGTGCCAAGATAGCAGAGCAGTTCGAGGCTCGTTTCGAGGTTGAAAGCGATTATAAGTTGCTTATGGATG
>JAUNQV010000077.1:9128-9867 GCA_030535995.1 Bacteroidales bacterium | reverse complement strand
ACAAAAATATTTTGCATTGCAATCATAAAAAAACACACCTTTTTGCTACTGAACCCTATAACAGACAATCAACAGTGACTATCCGTAAAAAAAACACTATTATCATTAAAATAAAAAAATTGATTTGCGCTCTAAAGCAAATTCCGTTCTACCACAACAGAAGCCATTTTGCAATGAAAAAAAGAAATGCTTTTCTTTTTCCCGACAATATCAAATTTATCAAAAAGAAGATTTATTTAGCTAATCTTCAACACCTTGTAGAAATTTAATCACATTAAAAGGTTTGAAAAAAAACTACATTCTTATACTTTTGTACAAAATATACAAATCTATCGCAAAAATAACAAGTGGACTTTTAACAGATTGCGGTCAAAAAAAGTTGCAACAGCAGAGAAGCAATGGTAAACATTCCATAGACACTCGCTTGAAGCAATATCCGAAGCCTCGGCACGCAAAACCTATGTAAACCACACAACAATAAATTAAAGATTAAGTATGATTCATATAGGTAACATTATAAAGAAAAAATTCGACGAACAAGGACTCTCGGTATCATGGTTTGCCAAAGAACTGTGCTGCGACAGAACGAACATATACAGTATTTTCAAACGCGAAAGTATTGACACATCATTGCTCGTAAAAATTTCCACAATTCTAAAGCACGATTTCTTCAAATACTACAGCAAAGACATTGAAAAAAGTATAAAGGAATAGGAAGATACCTCAATATGAGGTTATA
>JAUNQV010000077.1:6684-9118 GCA_030535995.1 Bacteroidales bacterium | reverse complement strand
GCAAAGTTTCGGATTTGCAGATAGCCTTGAGGGGAACGGTAATCTCTGCCCGTTCCTCTCTTTTTTTCATACAAGAAAAGGCTGTGCCAGGGTTTTCCTCGGGCACAGCCTTTCCTTTGTATAAATGGTGTTGATTACATCATTCCACCCATACCTCCCATTCCGGGAGCGCCCATTGGCATTTCGGGTTTATCCTCTTTCTTCTCTACAATAACACACTCTGTTGTGAGGAACATACCTGCTATTGAAGCAGCATTCTCAAGAGCGACACGTGTTACCTTCGCAGGGTCAACAACACCTGCAGCGAAGAGGTTCTCATAGACATCGGCACGTGCATTGTAACCGTAATCGGCTTTACCCTCACGAACCTTCTGCACAACAACAGCACCCTCCTTGCCGGCATTTGCAACAATCTGGCGCAAAGGCTCCTCAATGGCACGTTTAACAATAGCTACACCGGTCTTTTCATCCTCGTTAACGGTAGCAAGACCTTCGAGACTGTCGATTGAGCGGATATAAGCTACACCGCCACCGGGAACAATACCCTCCTCTATTGCTGCACGTGTAGCACAGAGAGCATCATCGACACGGTCTTTCTTCTCCTTCATCTCAACCTCCGAAGCCGCACCTACATAAAGCACGGCAACACCGCCTGCAAGCTTTGCAAGACGCTCCTGCAGTTTCTCCTTGTCATAGTCACTCTTTGTAGCAGCTATCTGTGTCTTTATCTGGGCAACACGCTGTGCAATAACCTCTTTATCGCCATTGCCATCTACTATTGTAGTATTGTCCTTGCTGACAGTGATTTTGCCACAAGAGCCGAGCATTTCAAGTGTAGCCTGCTCAAGCTTGATGCCTTTCTCCTCGCTGATTACGATACCGCCGGTGAGTGTTGCGATATCCTCAAGCATATCCTTGCGACGGTCGCCGAAGCCCGGAGCCTTTACAGCACATATCTTGAGCTGTGTACGCAAGCGGTTGACAACAAGTGTTGTCAGAGCCTCACTCTCAACATCCTCGGCAATAATGAGCAGAGGACGGCCTGTCTGCACTGCCGGTTCGAGGATTGGGAGCATATCCTTGAGATTGGTGATTTTCTTATCGTAGATGAGGATATAGGGGTTCTCCATCTCACACTCCATCTTCTCGGTATCGGTAATGAAGTATGCCGACAGATAACCACGGTCGAACTGCATACCCTCAACTACACCGATTGTAGTGTCGCGGCTCTTTGCCTCCTCGATAGTGATAACACCATCTTTAGAAACCTTACGCATCGCATCGGCGATGAGCTTTCCTATTTCAGCATCGTTGTTGGCAGAGATTGATGCAACCTGCTCAATCTTGTCATAGTCGTTACCGACCTCCTCGCTCTGTGCCTTGATAGACTCCACAACCTTTGTTACAGCCTTGTCGATACCGCGTTTAAGATCCATCGGGTTGGCACCTGCAGTTACATTACGCAATCCCTCGGTAATGATGGCCTGCGCAAGCAGTGTAGCGGTTGTTGTACCGTCACCAGCATCATCGTTGGTCTTTGATGCAACCGACTTCACAAGCTGTGCACCGGTGTTCATGTATGCATCGGCAAGTTCAATCTCCTTTGCAACCGAAACACCATCTTTTGTAATATGTGGTGCACCGAATTTCTTCTCAATGATTACATTACGGCCCTTGGGACCAAGTGTAACCTTTACTGCATTTGCAAGCTCGTCTACACCCTTCTTCAACTGGTCGCGAGCATCCATATTAAATAGAATTTCTTTAGCCATATCTCTATTTCCTTTTTTAAATCATTATCCTAAAATAGCCAGGACATCGCTCTGACGCATAATCAAATACTTCTCACCTTCGAGTTCCAGTTCTGTACCGGCATACTTGCCATAAAGCACCTGGTCGCCTACGGCAATAACCATCTCCTCATCCTTTGTTCCGTTGCCCACAGCAACAACTTTACCCTGAAGCGGTTTCTCTTTTGCAGTATCGGGAATTATTATACCGCCGATTGTCTTCTCCTCTGCAGGCTGGGGCAAAATAAGTACCCTGTCTGCCAATGGTTTAATGTTCATAGTCTTTAGTTTTATATATTATTGTTATTCTACATTTCTCGTGTGACACGCAGCCACATTATTACAATAACCAAAAGCGTGCCAAAAAGGTTCATCATGAAAAAAGTTCATATTTTTGCCATAGCCGTCCACTGCGACTGCCATTTTGACACACACCGCAATATCATGAGTTCATAATGAGGTATGTGGTATATGCCACATACGCAGCCACCAGCACAGCTCCCTCAAAACGGGTAATTACAGCCTTTCCACCGAAACGGCCCACAAAATATATGAGCAGCGACGATGCAACAAGAACATAATAATCGACAAAGCTGAAGCCATTGAGAGAGATTGGGGTTATTGCCGCACCTGTTCCCAAGATA
>JAUNQV010000077.1:0-6674 GCA_030535995.1 Bacteroidales bacterium | reverse complement strand
GAATATGTTAAGGATATTGCTTCCAAGCACATTTCCCATGGCAATACCCACTTTACCCTTACGGGCAGCACTTACAGAGACTGCAAGCTCTGGCAGCGAACTTCCTGCCGATACAATGGTAATACCTATAACAGCCTCCGACAGCCCAATAAAATGAGCCAACGCTGTAGCACCGTCAACAAATATGTTTCCTCCGAATATCAACGCGGCAAGGCCGGCAACAATAAAGATGATTATGCGCCACACCGTGAGAGGAGTATCAGTATCACTCTCCTCCTCACTATCTGTGATAGAGAACGTATAGCGGATGAACACAGCAAGAAAACATAGCAACAGCAAACCGCTGTAACGTGTTATATACTCTCCCGGGGCACCACCGACAAGCATGCTGCCAGAAACAAGAAGCAACACCACCGATGCAAGCAGGTTAAATGGCAACTCGCGTGTGAGCATACGCGCATTGAACTTCACCGGTGACAGAAGTGCCGCCACACCAAGAATAAGCAATCCGTTGAAAATGTTGCTTCCTATGACATTTCCCAAAGCAATACCCGGGCTGCCTTTTATGGCAGAACCCACACTTATCACAAACTCGGGCAGAGAGGTACCGATAGCAACAATAGTGAGACCTATCACCAGTTCACTTATGTTCATGCGGCGCGCAAAAGCCGATGCCCCTTTAGTGAGCCAGTCGGCACCAAGGATAACCAGTACAATGCCGGCTACCGTATTAACAATAGACAATAGCATTTATTTATGGATTTTACAGTCAAGCAGGCGCGTCTGCACTCCTGTACAGACGCGCCTGCTCATTATTCAATAATCACTTTCCTTTTTCAATTTCATCCTCAACAAGATGTATCTTCTTCAGTATGAGTTCTGCATCCTGTTTAAGTTTCTCAACCTTCTGCATCATTACATCCACAAGGCTTGCACCCTTCTTGTTTGAAACGCTCAAGAAGCCGAGGTTGTTCTCGTATGTGGCAATCTCGTTTTTCATAGCCTCGTACTGGCGGATAAGATGCTCGCGCTCGCGCTGCAGGCTGTTGCCGCCCTTGCCCATGTTGTTGCGGAAGTTCGCAAGCCTGCGCTCATTGGCGCTCACATGCAGAGCCTCGTATATAGCATTGGAAGCCTGCTTATACTCCTTGTAGATTTTATCTTTCTCCTTGAAAGGCACAAAACCGATACTGTTCCACTCCTGTGTGAGAGCCGCCAACAGCTTTGTCTGTTCATCGCCGGGCAGAGTGCTGTCGATAGCCTTTATCTTCTCTATCACCTCGCGTTTGCGCTTGAGGTTCTCGAGTTCCTCGCTACGCTGTGACGAAGTTGCCGCATTTCTCTTCTCGAAGAAATAGTCGCATGCACCAACAAAGCGTTTCCACAACACCTCGGAATACTTCTGCGCAACAGGGCCTACCTCCTTCCACTCTTTCTGCAATTTTGCAAGCTTGTCGGCGGTAGCTTTCCAATCCTCGCTATCCTTCAGCTGCTCTGCCTGCTCGCAGAGCTCCTTCTTGCGCTCAAGATTCTTGGCAAGCGCCCCCTTTGTCTCTTTGAAAAACTCGCTCTTCTGCTTGAAGAAGCTGTCACAGGCAGCACGGAAACGCTCGAAAATCTTCAGGTTCATCTTCTGCGGAGCAAAACCAATCTCCTTCCAACGTGCCTGAAGGTCGAGAACCTGCTGTGTAGCACTGTTCCAAGCCTGATATGTAGTGAGCGATGCAATGTCCAGCCCCTCTATTTCCTCACAGATAGCAGTTTTTCTATCAAGATTTTCTTTTTCCTTCTCCTTCTTGGCCTCAAAGTGCTCCTGATGACGGCGGTTCACAACCGTAGATGCGGCCTTAAAACGTGTCCAAACCTCTTCGCGGAGCTCCGGAGCCACCGGACCTGCCTCGCGGAACTCATTGTGCAGCTGCTGCAGCTGACGGAACGCCAGAACAACATCCTGTTCACCCTCAAGAGCCTCGGCAGCTTCACAAAGGGCACTCTTTATTTCAAGATTCTTCTTGAAGTCATACTCGCGGAACTCGTGGTTTATCTTCAACACATCGTAGAACTGCTCCACATAAAGCTGATACTGTTTCCACAGAGTTGCCACCTTGTCCTGCGGCACATTCTTTATCTCTTTCCAACGCGCCTGCAACGCCTTGAACTCATTGACCTCGGGAGTACCCTGCGCAGCCTTCTCTGTGAGAGCCTGCAACTGCTCCAGGAGTGCGAGTTTCTCCTCGTAGTTCTTCTTCATCTCCTCCTCCTGCGCAGCCAGCCAAGCATTGCGTTTAGCCTTTATTACATTCATATTGGCCTTGAAATCCTCTTCAAGTTCATCCTGCGCCGGTATAAACATGTCGGCCTCGCCGCCATCGGCAACGAAATCTTTAAGTGCCTGCTCTATTTCAGCGGTACGCAAACGGTAGAACTGTACTTTAAGAGCCTCTATCTCGGCCTTGCTGTTGAGCGTATCATCACCCTCGGCTATCGCCTTGAGTCTTTCGATAATCTCCTGACGGGTTGCCGGACGTACTCCGCTACCCTCCTCAACCGGGCCAACTTCTTCTACCTGCACTTGTGGAGTCTCCTCTTCAATGCTGTTCTGCTCAATATACTCGGTCGTAGCGGCATTGACAGCCTCTTCAGGAGAACTCGCAATGTTCAGCTCTTCGGGCTGCACATTCGATTTTACACTTTCGCTCATTTTTTACTCGTTTTAGGTTATTAATATAAAAAAACAGTCGGCTTTTCCGTTTGGGCGAAAAAGCCTCTGTAAACCAATGCAAATATAGTGTTTAATTTTATAAATCCTAATGGAAAGAGTGCAATTTATTAAAATTATGTCATTCCAACCACTCACAGCGACATGGGGAAGAGGCTGCTGAGCGCCATTGCAATTATCATGTAGAATGTCATTCCACTCAAGTCGTTTATAATTTGTATAAACGGGCCTGTAGCCACCGCCGGGTTTATATTTATGCGTTCAAGAACCATTGGTATTAGCGTGCCGAAGCCCGAAGCAAAGAGCACAACCACAAAAAGGCTCAAAGGAACGGCAAGCGTGACTATATCGGCCGCGCCGTAGACAAAGAAATTGTATACATATACCATGAGCGAGAGGATTGTCGCATTTATGAGCGCAACCACCATCTCTTTGAGAATATGACGGAATATATGGCTCGAATCGAGTGAATTATTGGCAAGACCCTGCACTGCTATAGCCGAGGACTGTGTGCCCACATTACCGCCCATACCTGCAAGCAGAGGTATGAAAAGCGCCATTTCGGGGTGCGAACCGAGTGTATTCTCGAAACAGTTCAGCAGCAGAGAGGAGCATATACCTCCCAACATACCTATTATGAGCCAAGGCAAGCGTGCCTTTGTCTGCACAAACACGCTGTCACCCGTTTCCACATCCTGGGTAAGACCGGCAGTCAACTGCTGGTCGTGCTCTGTCTGTTCACGAACCTCATCCATTACGTCGTCGACAGTAATCTGGCCCACAAGACGGTTTATTTTGTCGACAACAGGAATTGCCACAAGGTTATATTTCTCGATGAGCATTGTCACTTCGTCAATAGGGGTATCTACATCGACACTCACCACCTTGGTGCTCATAACATGCTTCACCTTTGACACCGAAGGGCTTGTTATCATCTTTTTCAGCGGGAAAAGACCACACAAGCGCTCATCGTCGTCAACAACATAAACATAGTATATCTCATCGAGTTCCTCGGCCTGCTGGCGCATCTCCTTCAAGCACTCCGGCATACTCCAGTTCTCGTTCACCACCACCATCTCGGTACTCATGAGACCACCGGCTGTGTCCTCATCATACTGCAGAAGGTCTACGATATCACCGGCCTGCTCAATATCCTTGATGTGCAAAAGGACCTCCTCCTGCTTCTCCTCGTCCATGTCACGGATAATCTCGACAGCATCGTCGGTATCCATGTAGTTCACGAAGCGCTTTGCGATAGCCTCCGAGGGCAACTCCTCAAGAAGTTCGTTACGCAGGTCCTCGTCCATTTCAATGAGGGCATCGGCCGCCTTCTCATTGCTCAACTGGCGATAGAGGAAACGCGCCTCTTCAAGGTCGAGTTCCGTGCAGATTTCGGCAATATCGGCAGGGTGCAGCTTGGATATTTTCTCCTGCAACAGCACCGAGTCCCTCTGCTCGATAAGTTCCTTTATGTAGTTGATAAAGTCTTTTGTCATCTTTCGCTCTTTTATAAACCCTTATTAGAGTTCGAGTTCAACTCTCTTTGTAAGGCCGATAAAATCATCTATCGACAGTTGCTCGGGACGTTTGTCGAGAATAGGGTCGCTCAACAGAGGCGACTCCTTCCCCACTATCTGCTGTATTGAATTCCTCAATTTCTTGCGGCGCTGGTTGAACGTACTCTTGACAATACGTTTGAAAAGTTCTTCGTTACACTCCATGCACTCACGCTTGTTGCGTGTCATGCGCACCACAGCGCTCTTAACCTTGGGAGGAGGAGAAAAGACATTCTCATCCACAGTAAAGAGATACTCCACATCGTACCACACCTGTACCAGAATACCCAGAATACCATAGGCCTTTGTACCCGGCGAAGCCGCCAGACGCTCACCCACCTCTTTCTGTATCATTCCGCTACAATAAGGGATAAATTCCTTGTAGTCAAGCATCTTGAAGAATATCTGGCTCGATATGTTATACGGATAATTGCCTATAAGCATGAACTGCCCGCCCGAGAAAAGACGGTCGAGGTGCATTTTCAAGAAATCATCGGGAATTATATTCTCCTCACCCAGCTGCGGCAGGTTCTTGCAAAGATATGTGACAGACTCCTCGTCTATCTCAACAACCTTCACCGGGCGCTCCTTCTCGAGCAGGAAACGTGTGAGCACACCCATTCCCGGGCCCACCTCAAGCACCGGCAAGCCGGCACAAATATCCACCGTGTCGGCAATGGCCTTTGCTATTGAAAGGTCTGTAAGGAAATGCTGTCCCAATCTCTTTTTTGCAGTTACCGCCTTCATTGCCGTCAGTCTCTTTTATTAATTATTTATAAAAAAGCAGAGAATGTTCTGTTTTATTACCATATATCGTTATCTTTGAGATAAATCTCGAAGATTTTCTGCACTCGCTGTGAAAAATATTCAAGCAAGCTTGATATTTCTCGCTCGTTTGTTGCTATCTTTGCAATAATGCGGAAGATAACATTCCGTAAAAAGCAGAACCCTGCGCAAGGGCAAACGGTTTTTACGCAATGTTGCAAAGTTAACGAAAACAATTAAAAATTTTCTATTGTTGTGAAAAAGATTTTGAATATAACATTAAAAACATTATTGCCGTTGCTCCTGGGGGTGCTTATACTCTACATGATATACGACGATTTTGATTTTTCACAACTATGGGGCTCGTTAAAAGAAATCGACCTCTTTTGGTTTGCCGTCTCCACCCTCTTCGGCATCATGAGCCACGTACTACGCGGTTGGCGCTGGCGCCTCTCCCTTGCCCCGCTCGGGCTTCGTCCCGAAGCATCGGTGAGCGTATATTCGATATTCGTTGCATACGCAGCCAACCTTGTCATTCCCCGCGTAGGCGAGGTTTCGCGTTGCGTTGTGCTTGAGCAATACAACAGGATACCATTTGCACAATCATTGGGTACACTTGTAACCGAAAGACTTATAGACACACTGATGGTAATTCTCATTACCGTTGCCGCAGTATCCATGCAATGGACAATGTTCTGCCGTTTCATTGGAGAAGCCGGCATCAAAGCCCCGGAAGAGAGCATCTTCTCGTCAATGGGCGGATGGGCAATCATTCTGCTCTCTACACTGGCAATCATTACACTGCTCCTCTTCCTTGTACGCAAGATGGCTTTCTGGAAAAAGATACGCAGTTTTATCACACGCTTTACCACCGGACTGCTCTCGTTGCTGAAGATGCAGAACAAATGGTTATTCATCATTGAGACCATTGGTATATGGTTCTGCTATTTCATGCAGTTCTACCTATGCTTCTTCTGCTTCCCGTTCAGCAGCGGGCTATCGGTATTCGCAGGCCTTCTGTTATTCGTGGCAGGAAGCATAGCAGTGGTTGTGCCCACCCCCAACGGTGCCGGCCCATGGCATTTTGCGGTAATAAGCATAATGATATTGTACGGAGTAAGTTCAACCGACGCCTCTGTTTTCGCGTTAATAGTACACAGCACCCAGACACTGCTTGTGGCGCTGCTCGGCATATACGCCCTTATAATGTTACAATTCAAGAAACAATCAACCAAAAACTAAAAATTATGGCAATTACAATCAAAGATTTGCAGCCACGCGAAGTGTGGAAACACTTCGAGGCATTGACACAGGTTCCACGCCCATCGGGCCACCTTGAGAAGATACAGAAATACCTGCTCGACTTCGGAAAGAGCATCAACGTAGAGACATGGCAGGACGAGGCAGGCAACATAATCATGCGCAAGCCTGCCACACCCGGGCTTGAGGGTCGCAAGGGAATAATTCTGCAGGCACACATGGACATGGTACCACAGAAGACCCCCGACAGCAAGCACGACTTCATAAACGACCCCATTACAACAGTTGTAAAGGGCGACTGGCTTTATGCCGACAACACAACCCTCGGTGCCGACAACGGACTTGGCGTTGCAGCAATCATGGCAATCATGGAG
>JAUNQV010000001.1:46903-61470 GCA_030535995.1 Bacteroidales bacterium | reverse complement strand
TTCCAGCGACCAGCATTGAATGGCACCATTGCGGGCGAGCAATGTTTGCGACGACGGAACATTTATGTTCCCAAAGGAGTGTGCTTTAGCACCCTCTTTGACTGAAAGATGTCGTTTACGACTCTTGAACCAAAAAGAGGTTGACTGAAATTCCCGTGTGCCGGGCGCTTTGGTTCTTTCGCGCGACGAAAGAACATGATAGAACGACTGCAAGAAGAATAAAAGATAACTGATTAAGGGTAAAACGAACCTTGGAATAAAATATTTCGGTCTAAAAAGTATCATACAAGTACTATATTACCCACACTAAATTTCTACTGAGCCTTGAATTTTAGAATTCAATAGGGTTCCGGGAAAAAGCTGATATACAAAAAAAGATGAGCCCCTATGGACTCATCTTTGAGGTACCTGGCGGATTCGAACCGCCGTACACGGTTTTGCAGACCGCTGACTAAGCCACTCATCCAAGGTACCGGCCTTTTAAGCGTTGACAAAGGTAACGCTTTTTTTGTGAAGAACAAATAAAGAGCGCCATTTTTTAGTATTATCACCCATTTTTAAGCATTTATTTGATTAAACAAGGGCAAATTCGGCTTTTAAATCCTATCTTCGCGACATAAACGTCAAATGAGAAAGAAGGTTGAAAAATACATCGCAAGGCATAATCTCCTTAAAGAGGGCGACAAAGTGCTTGTGGCATTGAGCGGTGGAGCCGACTCGGTGGCACTGTTGCATGCGCTCACAAGGCTGAACTACGACTGCACCGCAATGCATTGCAATTTTCACCTGCGCGGCGAAGAGAGCAACCGCGATGAGCAGTTCTGCAAAAGCCTATGCGAAGAACTTGGTGTGCCGTTGCACACTGTACATTTTGACACAGCCGGACACGCCAAGGAAAAGAGGATTTCCATTGAGATGGCCGCACGTGAACTGCGGTACACCGCGTTTGAGGAGCAGAGAGCTGCGACAGGCTCACAGGCCATAGCCGTCGCACACCACAGAGACGATTCGGCCGAGACAATTCTCCTGAACCTTACAAGAGGAACAGGAATAAAAGGACTCTGTGGCATAAGCCCGAAGAACGGGCATATAATAAGGCCGCTGCTTTGCGTAGGACGCAGGGAGATTACAGATTACCTCAAGCAATATAAAAGGGAGTTTGTCACCGACAGCACCAACCTTACCAGCGATTACACCCGCAACAAGATAAGGCTCGAAGTCATTCCCAAACTTGCCGAGATAAACCCCTCGATAAAAGAGAGCCTTGCCGCCACCGGACAAAGGATGAGAGAGGCCGAACTCATATATAGGAGAGCCGTTGAAGAGTCAATAGAGAGAGTCAAGGAGGGAAATACAATAAACATCGCCGCATTGGAGAAAGAGATTGCTCCGGCAACGATACTGCATGAAATTCTTTCACCTTTGGGTTTCAACAGCACACAGACCGATGAAATTTCGGCAAGCCTGAAGGAGAATGGCAGCAAACAGTTCCAAGCCGAAAGGTGGAGCATTATAAAAGAGCGCCAAAGACTCATAATAACCCCAAGGAAAGAGATTGTAACCATTCATGAGCAACTGCCACCCACAGGGGCTGTAAAGACCTCACAAGGCACTTTAACGATAGAAAACGGCACCTTTGACGGCACAATATCAAAAAAGCGCAATACAGCGACACTCGATGCCGGGAAACTGCAGTTGCCCCTAACGCTGCGCCACGCAAAAAAAGGTGACCGCTTTGCACCGTTCGGCATGCGCGGCACCAAGCTTGTGAGCGACTACCTAACCGACTGCAAGAGAAGCCTTTTGGAGAAAAGAGAGCAACTTGTAGTTACCGACCGTAACGGAGAGATAGTGTGGCTTGTAAACGAACGCCCTGCAGCACCATTCTGCGTAAACAAGAATACAAGAGAAATTATGATACTGCACTGGTGCTGCACCGAAGAGTGATAAACTTATTGGGCCAACGCCCCAAACGCTGCTCAATCAGCATCCTCTAAAGCCTTTACGGCAGGTTCATACTCCTGCTCGGCAGCCAAGCGCCACCATTTCAACCCCTCCTTCTTGTCCTCTGCAACACCAATGCCATAATAGTAGCAGGAACCGAGGTCGTACTGCGACATTGCAAAACCGGCCTCTGCAGCCTTCTTATACCACTTTACTGATTCCTCGTCACTCCTATCTACTCCTTGGCCTTTGCTGTACATGACACCCAGATTATGCTGTGCAAGGATATTACCCTTTTCGGCAGCCCTTATGAAGTAACGCGCAGCAGTGAGATAATCGAGCTCGACACATATTGCCGAATAGTAACAGTTGCCAAGGTTCAGCAGAGCCTCGGGAAGTCCCTGTTCAGCTGCTTCTTTGAAACAACCAAAAGCCTCGCAGCTGTCTACCTCAACGCATATACCATAGAGATAATAGCAGCCCATTGTATTCTGCGCACCGGCATGTCCCAGTTTGGCAGCCTCGCTATAATGGAACATGGCATCGTAAGCACTCTGTTCGACACCATAGCCATTGTAATAGCACTCTCCAAGCGCATACATCGACTCTGCATGCCCTTGCTTTGCTGCCTCGGAATATAGTTCCACAGCTTTTTCAACATCGGCAATTACACCCTCGCCATAGTAATAGCAATCGGCAAGCAGGCACATTGCATCGAGGTCGCCCTGCGCAGCTGCATCGCGATACAGGGATGCTGCCTTTTTAAAATTCCGGTACACTCCATCGCCTTTATAATAGCACACTCCAAGTTGATATTGGGCCTCGACATGCCCCTGGTCTGCAGCCTTTTCAAACCAATCGGCTGCAATCTTGTGGTCTTCCGCAACACCGATGCCCGAATAGTAGCACTCACCCAGATAGTACTGCGCATCGGCATCGCCCTGCTCGGCCGCTTTCCTGTAGAACTCTGAAGCACGCTCCTTATTGACCTCCACGCCCTCGCCATTCTCATAACAGATGGCAAGGCTGCGCTGTGCTATGGCATAGCCTTGGGCAGCGGCCAGCCCGTACCAATAGAATGCCTCTTCAAGGTTCTTCTCAACACCAACACCCATGTAGAAACAGTCGCCGAGCTCATTCTGCGCTTTGGCATACCCGGCCGTTGCCGCATCACCGAAGCACAATATGGCCTCGCGGTAATTCACATCGATACCTATGCCGTTCTTATAACATATACCCAACTGTGTGAGCGCGGCATTGTTGCCCTGGTTGGCCGATTCTATAAACCAATCGACAGCCTTGTCGAAATCCTGGTCTACACCCTGGCCATAGAAATAGCAGTTGCCTAAATTGCACTGTGCCACAGCATTGCCCTGTTTTGCAGCCTTTTTGAACCAGTCAAAAGCTATCTCCTGGTCCTTAACTGTTCCTAACCCTTGGAAATAGCATGAACCGAGATTGCATTGCGCATTGGCATCACCGCCCTTTGCGGCCTTTCTCCAAAAGCCTACAGCCTTTCTGTAATCTTTCAGATTGAAAGCGACTACCCCCTTTTTGTAGAGCTCCTCATTTTCACTTGTACCCAAACTGTCGACCGTGCAGAGAGAATAAGAAAAAACGCTCTGCACAATGAAAAGAAAAAGAAGAACAAAAGAGTTACGTTTCATGACACAAAATTGTTATTCTACGGTTTTCAACTGTTTTTCAGCATCGGGGTGGCCCAGTGACAGTGCCTTTCCGAAGTTTTCTTTAGCTGTAGCTTTATCACCCTTCTGCACATACAAACGGCCCAGAAGGTAATAGACATCGGGAGAAGAGGGAGCAAGTTCCCTGGCCTTATCGAGTGCCCTTATTCCCTCGTCGTACATCTTTACCCTGTAGCACAGCATGCCCTTCTCAATATAATATAACGGGTTTTCCGGGGCAAGATATATTGCTGTTTCAATATCATTCAAAGCCTGCTGGTACATTTTCCCGTTAAGTTCGGCCTGCTCGCGGAGATAGAAGAACTCGGCATTCTGTATATTGCCTACAATATTCTCATACTCTACATAATCCTGCACGGCATCGCGGTAACGGCCGGCATTGCTCTTTACCAAAGCTCTTGTGAGTATATACGGGGCAGCCTGTTTCGGGAAACTGCCGAGCATACCCACAACACTGTCGAGCATTGCCACAGCCTTGTCATACTCTTTCAACTCGCCATAGCATTGCGATGCTTTTGAAAAGAGAGCGGCAGAACGCATATTCGTTGCAGCAAGAGCCTCATAGCACTCGGCTGCCTGAGCATAATCCTTATGTGCAAAAAGCATATCGGCCTTATAACTCAAATATAGAGGCTGGTTGTCAACCGCAATCGCCTTTTCAATGTCGGCAAGGGCATTCTCAAAGGAGAGTTTCGGATGGGAAACAGTATCGCCGCTCTGTACAATGGAGTTCATTACCTTTCCTCTGCCGAAATATACCTCTGCTTTGTTATCGGCAAGAGAGAGAGCCTCTTCCCACACCTTGTATGCAGCATCGATATCCCTATAATACACTGCGGTATATTCAGCTTTCGCCATAAATCCCTCATAGTTTTCGGGGAACTTCTCAATGAACTCATCTATAACGCTCTTGTATGTGACACTGTCACCTACAATGGCCTGCATATAAAGGCATGACAAGGCCTCGGCGCTGCTTTCGGGCAAGCAGGCACGTATTGCAGTACCGGGCAGATAACCCCTTCCATAATTGGCAGAAGTGACATTCATTTTCTCCACAACAGCCGCACCTATTGCATAGCTGTTCACAGTGTCGCTTGCCGAAGCCGGCTGCATAATGGCCACAAGCTCACCTGAAGAGTTCACAACAGGAAGAGAGTTGAACTTTTCCTGCATTGGAGCAGCCAAGGTATAATATGCACAAGAATATACAGAATCGACCTTCACGACCTTTACAGGCTCTGCAAAGCCGCCTTTCTTTACACCGTATGAAAGCAGGAAGAGCTCGTCACCTGTATTTACCTTGGAAGCAGAAACGGCTATAGGCTTTATTTTCTTATTCCACGCCACGCGTAACTTTACACAGCCATAGACATCGCTTGCGCCCGATATGCGGCCCACTTTATGTACCTTGCCGGCATTGTCTATTGCCACAGCACTGTCGGCTGTTGCAAAAAGAGGGTTCGAGGCAAGCAGGTCACCCTTTTCTCCCACAAAGACAGCTGTGCAACTGCCCAGTAGATTGCCTCCCTTATATGCCAATACTGTTGCAACCGACCGGCGCGCCTTGGCAACCTCTTTCGGGAGGTTGGCAGCCTGCACAATACCTGCAAGCAAAAGCACAAAAAGCAATATCGTTTTTCTCATATCCATTACTTGTTCAAGTGACGCTGACGCACAGCCTCGTATAGTATTACACCTGTCGCTACCGAAACATTCAATGACTCGATGTTTCCGAACTGCGGAATTGAAACCCAGTCGTCGCACAAAGCCAGATGCTCATGAGGAATTCCTGTATCCTCGGCACCCATGACAATGCACACAGGCTCTTCAAAATTGGCCTGGGTATAGTTGATTTTGCCCTTCTCCGTTGCACAGACAACCTTTATGCCCGATGCCTTCAGATATTTCAAAGTCTCTGTAATATTCTTTTCGCGGCAGACAGGCAGTGTGTGCAGTGCACCGGCTGAAGTCTTTACCGCATCGGCATTGACGGTTACGCTGTTGTGTGCCGGCAATATTATCGCGTCAACTCCGGCACAATCACATGTACGGGCTATGGAGCCGAAATTGCGTACATCGGTTATTCCGTCGAGCAGTACAAGGAAGGGCACCTTGCCCTCCTCGTAAAGAGTGGGCACAAGCACATCGGTACGGGCATATTCCACTGCCGAGATATACGCTATTACACCCTGGTGGTTCTTGCGTGTTACACGGTTGAGTTTCTCTACCGGTACACGTATGACAGGAATAGTCCTGCCCTTAAGAGCCGCAAAGAGCTCGCGCGAGAGCTCGCTCTGTATATCGCGTTTAACCAATATCTTGTCAACCTCTTTACCGGCCTCAAGAGCCTCAAGAACGGCGCGTACGCCAAATATCATTTCATTTGTTGCTGCCATAGACATTTAAGATTTTGATAGCAGAAGAGCCGCATTTTCCATAGCGACATCGGTGAGCTCCTCACCGCTCATCATCTGCGCTATCTCATGCACCCTTTCCTGCTTTTCCAGTTTTATCATGTTTGTTATTGTTCCGTTTCCGGTCTCCTCTTTGTAGACTTTATAGTGTTGTGCGCCAAGTGCAGCTACCTGCGGCAGGTGTGTAATGCTTATCACCTGACGGTTATCGCCGGCCATCTGCTGCATAAGACGCCCCATGCGCTCGGCAAGCAACCCCGAGACACCGGTATCGACCTCGTCGAAAATGATTGTGGGTTGCTTGGTTTCCAATGTCACTATCGACTTCAGGGCAAGCATCACGCGGGCCATTTCACCGCCGGAGGCGACATTGCACAGAGGTTGTGGCTGGCTGCTGCTGTTTGCCGAGAAGAGGAATGTCACGTTATCGCACCCACGGGGCGTAAACTCCTCTGTAGCGCTGAACTCTACCTCGAAGCGTATCATCGGCATTCCGAGATTTACCAATATACCCTTGATATTCTCTTGCAGAACAGTCGCACTACTCTTTCGCAATGCTGTTATATCTGCAGCCATAGCAACAAGCTCACCCCTCAACAGAGAGAGCTTTTTTTCGGCCTCACGTATCTCATCATCACCGTATGAGAGCGAATCGAGACGCTCTGCGAAACTTTTGTGAAGAGCGATAAGCTCTTCGGCCGATGAGAGATGGTGTTTCTTCTGCAGGGCATATATCTGCGCCAAACGCTGCTCTACAAATTCGAGCCTGCCCGGATTGACCTGCACGTTGCCGGCACGCTGTTCAAGTTCACTACAGCAATCCTTCAGTTCTATGTAACAGCTCTCCAACCTTTCGGAAAGCTCGCCGGCAGCCGTATAATGCTCCGAAATTCTCGACAACGCACTGCCGGCCTCATGAAGGGCCTGTAACAGACTGCGCCCGTCGCCCGATTCCAAAGCCGAATATGCACCATACAGCGCTGCCTGGATATCCTCGGCATGCGACAACTCTTTAGTTTCCTGTTCAAGTTCCTCGTATTCTCCGCTTTTAAGAGCCAACGCCTCAAGTTCCTCATATTGGAAGCGCAACCAATCTTCGTCGCGACGGCTCTTTTCAAGAGACTCCTTCAATGCCTCGACCCTCTTGTGCAAAGCTACATACTCATTGTATTTGTTTAAGTATGCAGCAAACAGTTCTTTGCCTCCGGCAAGTGTATCGATTACAGAAAGCTGGTAGTTACCGTCGCCAAGCAGAAGGTTCTGATGCTGCGAGTGTATATCGATAAGTTTCACACCCAGCTCCTTAATCAACGAAGCACTGACAGGTGTATCATTGACAAAAGCCCTGCTGCGCCCGGCCGCCGAGACCTCACGGCGCAATATGCACTCATCGTAGTATTCAATATCGTTCTCCTCGAAAAAGCCTTGCAGACCGAAGCCCGACACATCGAAACAGCCCTCGACGACACATCGGTCGGCGCCCTCGCGCACAGCCTTTGCATCGGCTCTCTGCCCCAAAAGCATTGATATCGCGCCCAGGAACACCGACTTTCCATGGCCGGTTTCACCGGTTATTACAGAAAATCCATGTTCAAAACCGACCTCGACATGCTCTATCAGAGCGAAATTACGTATTACTATCCTTTTCAGCATTATAGCCTAATTATTATTCTTTGTGATTTTTTCCCACTCGGTCGAAAGAGATGGGTTTATTCTTGAGAGAGTCTCCACGACACTCTTTTTCTCGGCATCGGTACACTTGGAGAAGACGTTTACAATTTCATCGGCCTTGTACTCGGTAAAGAGCTTTGTGAAATATGCCATCGGACGGTCTTCGTATGCCTTTTTCAACAAATCGATGCTTGCGGCAATCTCCTTGCGCCCACCGGCAGCATTCTTGAACATTGTATCGAGCCCCAAGCGATGATAGCTGTACATCAATCTCCTGACGGGTTCCATTGCACCGTTCATGTAGTCATCTATGATTGAATAGCGGTTATTGTTGTTGCTGCCAGCTCTCCAACCGGCATCGCCCAGGTTCTGCGCGTTATTGGCAATATTCAGTGCTTTGTTGAGGAATTCACTGCCGCCAAACTCGCCGAAAGAATCAAAATCCATGCCTATTATCATATAAACATAGAATGCGATTGTTGCAGTGAGGTTATTGTCGAGGTTATCCTCTACAAATTCAAGACGGTCGTAGGGTTGATATGTGAACTTTATGCTCTTGTCCTCGAACTTGAAAAGGGTTGAGGTATATGATGTTCCGTACACAGGACGCACGGCCTGCACCATCAACGAACAGTCGAATGAGCCGTCGTTGGAGTAGGAGTTCACCACAAATGTAAAGTTGCACGAAATGCGCTCCACCTCCTCGTATGTATTCGAGGTCCATTTGCGGCTGTTTATAAATTCCGCAAGTGACTCTTCGAGCAACTTGAAGACCTCGGTGTTCGTTCCTTGTACCTTGCCGGCATTCAATGTCACCTTTGCATCGAGTTCCTCACCATCGGCCATGGCCGATAACGGAAGAAACAGCATTGCAACAAACAAAAGAAGTTTCGAGAGATGCGATACAATATCCTTTGCAACATCCTTTTTGCTTTTGAGCGGAAACTCGCTCTTGCCCTCGCTGTCGATTATGGTAATCTTGTTTGTATCGTGGGCAAAACCGGCACCTTTGTCTTCAAGAGAATTGAGGACTATAAAATCGAGATTTTTCTTCTGCAACTTTTCGCGCGCATGGAACTCGCCATTGTTTGTTTCAAGAGCAAAGCCAACCAGAAGCTGCCCCTCCTTTTTCTCCTTTCCGAGCGCCGCTGCAATATCCCTGTTAGGCGTGAGTTCAATATTCATTGTCGCGGCAGTACGCTTTATCTTTTCACCGGCCTGCACCGCAGGGCGATAATCGGCCACGGCAGCCGACAACACAGCTGCATTACACGAAGGGAATTGAGCCATGGCAGCCTTATACATTTCATCGGCCGACTCTACATCTATTCTTTTTATTCTGCTATTATTGCAGCGAAGCGAAACGGGACCGGCCACCAGCACAACATCTGCACCGCGCCTTGCACACTCCTCGGCAATGGCAAAACCCATTTTTCCCGAGGAGTAGTTTCCTATGAACCGTACAGGGTCTATCTTCTCGTATGTGGGGCCTGCCGTTATAAGGATTTTATGCCCTTGCAGCTCATTGCAAGCTAAAAAAAAATCCTTTAGCGACTGCACTATGTTCTGCGGCTCTTCCATACGCCCTTTTCCGTTGAGGTGGCTTGCCAGTTCACCCGAAGCAGCCTCTATTACCATATTGCCACGCTGCTGCAATATCAAAAGGTTGCTTTGTGTAGCAGCATGTGCATACATGTCGAGGTCCATTGCCGGAGCCACAAAAACCGGAGCCTTCATAGAGAGATATGTCGTAACCAGAAGATTGTCGGCTATTCCGGCAGCCATCTTGCCTATAGTAGAGGCTGTTGCGGGAGCAATAACCATTGCATCGGCCCAAAGCCCAAGCTCCACATGGCTGTTCCACTCACCGCTGTTCTGACTGAAAAAGTCGCAAAGGACAGGACGGCCCGACAATGCAGAGAGCGTCAAAGGCGTTATGAACTCCTTTGCGGCCGGAGTCATCACAACCTGAACCTCTGCACCCTCCTTAACCAACAAACGCAGAAGCATTGCAGCTTTGTAGGCCGCAATACTCCCGGTAACTCCCAACACTATTTTTTTACCTTTCAGCATCTGGATTATCTATTTCTTGAAGCCACGCAATTTTATTCGCGTAAGCGCCTGTTTGGTATTCAATGGAAAATCTCCATTCATCATCCACCCATAATAGCCCGGGTCGCGGTCAAGAACCGCATCTACGGGCATTCCTTTGTATTTTCCGAAGTTGAAAACCTCCCTACCTGCGGCATCATACACTATGCGCCCTGCAAAATCGACATTGTTCGTAAATGCAGACTCCTTGGAGAGAGCATCCATGTCATTCTCCATATCGGCATAGTGGTCGAGTTGTGCTTTAAGCACCTCGTATGTGGCACGTGTATCGGCTAGCGCACTGTGGGCATTTTCGAGCTCGGCACCACAATAGAACTTGTATGCAGCCGACAATGTACGGGGCTCACGCTTGTGATAAAGCACCTGCACATCTATAGCCCTTAAACGGGAGAGGTCGATATCGACCTGCGCACGCAGGAACTCCTCGGCAAGCAAGGGAAGGTCAAAACGGTTAGAGTTGAACCCTGCCACATCACATCCCTCGAAATCATTGGCAATCTCGCGGGCTATCTCTTTGAAAACAGGGCAATCCTTCACATCCTCGTCATATATCCCATGCACGGCCGAAGCCCCCTCGGGTATATGCATCTCGGGGTTCACACGCTTCGAGTACTCAATCTCGCTTCCGTCGGGCATTACTTTGATGTAACATATTTCCACTATACGGTCTTTTGAGATATCGGTGCCCGTTGTCTCAAGGTCGAAGAATACTATCGGTTTTTTAAGGTTCAGTTCCATGGATTATTCTGTAAGCATCATTGGCATCAACAACATGAGAAGCTCTTGCTTATCGACCTGCTCGGCAGGAACGATTACACCGGCACGTGAAGGATCGGCCAATTCAATTATCACATCCTGGCCGGGGGTGTTGTTGAGAATATCTATGAGGAACGAAGCGCGGAAGCCGATATTCATAGAAGCTCCCTCGTAGCTGCAAGCTATGCTCTCCTCGGCCGAAGTCGAGAAATCGGTATCTTGGGCCGAAATAACCACCTTGTTGTCCTCAATGTGAAGTTTGATAAGGCTTACCTGTGAAGAGAATATCGCCACACGGCGCAATGTGCTTATTAGAGAAGCGCGGTCGACAGTGAGCTTGTGGGGGTTATTCTGCGGAATTACAGAGTTATAGTTGGGGTAACGGCCATCGAACAGGCGGCATACGAGCTTGTAATCGCCCATATCGAAAATTGCAAAACGACCGTCGAACTCAATAGAAACGCTCTCCTGCTCCTCTTTGCCAAGAAGGTTCTTCAACAGTGTCGCAGGTTTCTTGGGAAGAATGAATGCCGATTTTTCGGCACCTGTAACAGAGTAGTCGCGGCAACGTACAAGCTTATGGCCGTCCGAAGCAACGAGTGTTATGCTCTCGGGTGTAAAATCGAAATATACACCGCACATTACCGGACGCACCTCATCATCGGCTGTAGCGAACAGCGAGCATGAAATTCCGCTTGAAAGAACCTTTGTAGGAACATTTATTGCAACAGCACCCTCGCCCAGCACGGCAGCACCGGGATACTCATCGGCATTCTGGCCCACAAGGCTGTATTTTCCGTTCTGGTAATAGATTGTTATCTCAAGAGTATCTTTCTTCACCTCGAAACGCAAAGGCTGTTCCGAAATCTCCTTGAGCGAGTCTATGAGTATCTTTGAAGATATTGCAAAGCTGAAATCCTCGGAGCAATCCACGACCTCTATTGAGGTGTTCAATGTATTTTCGGGGTCAGAGGCTGTAAGAGTCAGCCTGTTGCCCTCAAGCTCAAACAGGATACAATCGAGTACAGGAATTGTGTTCTTTGAATTTATCACACGGCTGATTGTCTGCAAACGCGAAGACAACATGGAACTTGATACTGTAAAGTTCATAATATTATAGATTTAATGATTAATCAACGCACACACTCGCGCGCATGCACGAGCGTTAATCACAAAGATAACATGAAATATACAAAACCGCGCTAAAAAGATTGAAAAAAATTGTTTTTCGGCAATAAATAGACTAAATTCGCGAGGAATTTAGAATTTATTATGGAAATTACAGGAAAAATCATCGCGGTACTGCCCGAAAGAGGCGGTATCTCAAAGACAGGCAACGAGTGGAAAATGCAGGAATATGTTCTTGAAACACACGAACAATACCCGAAGAAAATATGTTTTAATGTATTCGGTGCCGACAAGATAGCACAATTCAACATAAAGGCCGGCGAAGATATGACAGTTTCGTTCGACATTAACGCACGCGAATATAACGGCCGCTGGTACAACGATATACGCGCATGGCGTGTTGAGAGAGGAATTGCTCCCGCTGCAGCAGATGTTCCGGTCATTGATGCTCCAAAGGTTGAAGTACCCGATTTCAGCAAGGCCGCAAACGACCCCGACGACCTGCCGTTCTAACAACGCAAGATTTGTAAAATAATTTTACAAAATAAACGATTGAGGCTGACCTATGTCAGCCTCAATCGTTTATAACAACATTCTTATTTTTGAATTAATAAAAAGATAAAATTCAAGGCTTCTTCAGTTTCATATAACGCAGAAGTCGCTTTTTATTCATTTCAAATCAAGAGTTCATGCTCATCAGGAACTCCTCGTTATCCTTTGTCCTTTCAAGCCTGTCCTTCACGAACTCCATAGCCTCCATAGGTGTCATATCGGCAAGATACTTGCGAAGAATCCACATGCGGTCGAGTGTCTGACGGTCGAGCAACAGGTCGTCGCGGCGGGTAGATGAAGCTATTATGTTAACAGCAGGGAACACGCGCTTGTTGGCAAGCGAGCGGTCGAGCTGGAGCTCCATATTGCCGGTACCTTTGAACTCCTCGAAGATGACCTCGTCCATCTTTGAGCCGGTATCGATGAGAGCGGTTGCAATGATTGTCAATGAGCCGCCGTTCTCAATGTTGCGCGCAGCACCGAAGAAGCGTTTCGGCTTGTGCAGAGCATTGGCATCGACACCACCCGACAGCACCTTTCCCGAAGCCGGGGATACAGTATTGTATGCACGGGCAAGGCGGGTAATTGAGTCAAGAAAAATTACCACATCATGACCGCACTCCACCATTCTCTTCGCACGTTCAAGCACTATTCCAGCAATTTTCACATGACGCTCGGCAGGCTCGTCGAACGTTGAGGCGATAACCTCGGCATTGACCGAGCGGGCCATGTCGGTAACCTCCTCGGGGCGCTCGTCAATGAGCAGCATTATCATGTATGCCTCGGGATGGTTGGCAGCTATGGCATTGGCAATATCTTTCAGAAGCATTGTCTTACCAGTCTTCGGCTGCGCCACAATCAATCCGCGCTGTCCCTTGCCTATGGGCGAGAAGAGGTCGACTACGCGGGCCGACATATTATCGTAACTGCCGCTGCAGAGTGTAAACTTCTCTTCGGGGAAGAGAGGTGTGAGGTTATCGAACGAAACACGGTCGCGCACAAGTTCAGGAGAGGTTCCGTTTATGCGGTTCACCTTAACAAGAGGGAAATATTTCTCACCTGCCGAAGCCGGGCGTATTATACCCTCGACAACATCACCGGTCTTAAGACCGTAGAGTTTTATCTGTGACTGCGACACATATACATCATCGGGAGATGCAAGGTAATTGTAATCGGATGAGCGCAAGAAGCCGTAGTTGTCGGGCATTATCTCAAGAACACCCTCTACGCGCAATACATCGGCAAAATCATACTGTTTCTGCTGCTGTGGCTCATGTTGTCTGTTTTCACCGCCTCTCTTCTGTTCACGACGCTGCTCCTTATTGTTCTTCTCGAACTTGCCTATAAGCTCGGTTGGAAGCTCGGTTGCATCGCTGGGAAGTTCTTCAATGGGGACAAAGGACTCTCCTTCACTCTCTGCCACCGGCTCGGCTTGAGGTTCAGGCAATTGCACCTCCTCGGGCTGCTTGTTTTTAGGCTTGCGGCCACGTTTTTTGGGTGCAGGAGCCTCTGCGGGTTCTTCTGCCGCTTTTGGCTCGACTGCCGCAACGGCAACCTCTTCGGCAACCGGCTCCACAGCCTTTTCTGCCTTGGGCTTACGGCCACGCTTCTTCGGTTTCGGAGCCTCCTCTGTTGCAGCCTCAACAACTACCGGAACTGCTTCAACCGCAGGTTCTTCCACCACAGCCTCTTTTACAGGTTGCGGTTTCTGTTCCGGCACCGGCGGCAACGATGCGAAAAGCGGTTCTTCCTGCTGCTTTTTAGGCTCGTTCTTATCGAGTTTCACAGCCTTGTCGCCTGTTGCTGTATACACCTTGCTGGGAGCATCGGAGTGGATGCGGTTACGACGATGTTCACGCCTGTTCATGCGGTTCTCTTCCTTTACGACAGCCGGTGCACCGCTCTTGCTGTTCTGCATGGCCTGCCCGTCGAGTATACGGTAGATAAGAGAATCCCTGTCGAGCGATTTTATACCTTTAATTCCCAGTTCTTGAGCAATGGACTGCAAATCGGCAATCTCCTTGCTTCTTAATTGTTCAATATGATACATAAATAGTTATTGGCACTCTTCCTTGGAACAAGGGGTAAAGCCTGAAATAGAATCTACAAAGATTAATGATTTCTTGATTGGATTGTTAAACAGTATGTTCTACCATTTACAATGCAAATATATACATTTTGTTTATAAAAAAGCCTTAAAACAGCTCTTTTTTTACAAAAATTGCAATTTATGGCCATCTGACATGAATTTTGTAAACCATAGTGCCGTAAATGTACAGCAAAA
>JAUNQV010000001.1:16021-46847 GCA_030535995.1 Bacteroidales bacterium | reverse complement strand
TACGCTGTCAAGAATATCGGACGGCACCTCGTTGCAACGTACATACTTGCTCACCTCGCCATCGGCATTGTCGGTAGTGAGCAGCATTAAGTTCTCATAAAGAGCAGTTACGATATACGAATTGTTCCACTCTCCCATGCCATAATCATACTTTCCGCTCAACACATAACCTTTGTAAGGGTCATTTTCAATTGCATAGGTTCCGGTTATGCAACGCGGATACATGCTGTCGAACTTCTGGTAGATAGTGAACTTCCTGTCTTTACGCACATACTCGATGTAGCAGAAAGAACCATCGGGAATTGCGTTGCCGCCGAGTTCCTCAAGTTTCCATATACCGGAGATGTTGTTAGGAGTAACCTCAAGTGTCTCCTGCACAAACTCCTCGTCATCGGAGCAGGCATTAAAACTGAAAGCCAGCAGCAGCATTGCCACCATTTTTAAAATACTCTTCATATTATATTCCTATATTTATTTTTCAATTATAACTTTTATCGTACGGTCCGATACACGCCCCTCAACACCCTCGACAACAATATTGAAACTACGGGGCATAACAGCCGGCAATTCGTCGCCAACAACCGATATTACGATATCGGCCTCCTCGCCCGGCGCTATTTCAGAGGGCTCGGTAAATAACCTCACATAAGGTGGCAGAAGGCGCGAAGAGAGAGTTACTGGGCGTGTGCCTATGTTTGCACACGGAATTCTCTGCTGCGGCACAGAACCGGGCTCAACAGGTTCAAACGTAACGCTTTTGCGTTTGAGTTTCAGGCAACCCATAGTACAGGGCAGATGGCTCCACTCGTCCTTGTCAACGACATTGCCGAGAAGCGTGAGCCTTGCAACCGGCTTTGTGCCCGAAGAGGCCGTGTATACAAAGGCATTGGTATCGACCGTTCCTGCACGGCGACGAGGATTGAATGTCACTACCACCTCACTGCTGTCACCCGGCATTATCTCCTTGTCGCTGTACACAGCCCCGGTGCATCCACAATTCGTTGTTACCTTTGTTATCCTCTCTTTTTTACTGCCACTGTTCACAAACTTGAAGGCTACCTCTATCGGTGCATCGCTCTCATAGATAACGCCCATATCAATTTGCTGTGAAACAAAAAACAGGGTTCTTTCATCTTCAGCGGCAAGCACAGGATTCTTGAGCGAGTCTATAGCCTCGCGCGACAACCGCTTTGCAACCTGCGCATACCCGCCTGTACAAAACAGCAGAAGAAGCACTAAACAGAAAAACCCTCTCATTGCAGAACCCGGGATTACATCCAACCGTTACCGTTGGCACCTTTTCTTACCGTAACATTTACAGTATGTACCGTACCCTCAACAGTTACCGACAATGTCGTGAAGCCCTCTTTTAAGCCTGTCACAACAAGCTCCATTCCATTTACCGTAGCCTCGGCAATGCTTCCGTCGGCAATATTGCAAGAATATTCCAACGACTCACCATTGACAAAATAACGTGCGAGTGCAATTACAGAACTCTTTCCGGGGGCCACGTAAATATCGGGCAGCCGCATTGCTCTGCCGTTGTTCTCTATTGCCGCGAGAAGTTTTCCGGCATTCACGAGCCGTCCCATCTTTCCTCTGTACTGCGATAAAGATGTTTTTGTAGCATAGGAGCCGGGGGAAGAATGGTTGTAGTGCGAAAGCTTGTCGCCGACAAAATAACCGTCAATATTATCCGATGAGATATGCATAAGTTCAACAAACTCATCGGCTGTAAAGTGCTTGCGCAGAGCAACCGCGTATGAGAGTCCAAGAGCCGCAACACCCGAAACGTGAGGGCAGGACATTGATGTACCCTCATAGTATCCATAGCCGGGCTTGCCCTCAAAGCATATTGTAGAGTATATCATGCCCCCGTTGTCATACTCACTGCCCGGAGCACCATAATAATCGCCATCACCGCCCGGAGCCGTGAAATCAACCTCTACACCATAGTTGGTATATGTTGCAGGAGTGTAATCGGCAGCAACAGCACTCACAGAGAGGCAGCGCGAATAGGCACCCGGATAGGCCGGCATTCCGGCAAATTCGTTACCCGAAGCAAATATAACAATGCCTCCGTCTATTACCCCGTTGGGTGAACCCGCATTCTCAATGAAATAGTCTATTGCCTCTTTCTCAAGCGGATAGAGAGCTATCCACTCCTCCTCGCTGGCCGGGCCGGGAGTAAATCCCTGTACTATGTTCGATAGAGCCGAATTATACCCCCAACTGCACTGCATTATTACAGCACCATTGTCGGCAGCATACTTGAAAGCCTTTGCCTCAAGCGCAACGGTAGAGGCCTTATTGTCATCGAATATCTGCAAAGACATTATCCTGACACCACCCTTGCCGTTTGCCGCATCGCCACCGGCAATACCGCACACACCCTCACCATTGTTGTTTACTGCAGCAATGGTGCCGGCAACGTGTGTGCCATGACCTGTATCATAGGAGCCTGTAGAGGATATATATCCGCGGTCGGAAGCGAAGTTATATCCATATCTGTCACCACAGAAACCATTACCGTCATTATCGCTGTACGAAGCATACTCCTCATCCTCATTCACCCAGATGTTCGGGAACAGGTCGGGATGTTCCCACATCACACCTTCGTCCATTACTCCTACGATGATAGAACTATCGCCCTGACAAAGCTGCCAAGCAGCCTCACAACCCACATCACAACCTGCAATACTCTTTGCCCAATCCTGCTCAAAGCCGTAACCCCCGCGGTTTATATAACTCCATTGCAGTGCCATATCGGGGTCATTGAAAGCAAATTCCGAAGAGGCAGAAGAGAGCTTCCCCTCACCTGCAGCCTTCACAAAAACAGGACGCTTGCCGTTGCCTGCACGGTATATTCTGCGGTTACTCTGCATCTTGGATATCTCTCCAAGCTTTGACAACTGCTCCATCGCCACGGCAACATCGACACTCTCGTCAAAGCACACCTTGTACCAAAGGTGCAGACCGGCCTCGCGTGTCCTCTCCTCGGTACGTGGGTCAACAGGGAATACACGCTCAAACTTGTATGTATTCAATATTTCCAGAACCTCATCGGTCGATGGTATACCCGAACGTGCACCACCCGCCGCACGGGTTGCGAAAGCCTTGTCGAGAAGCTCTGTCATCTCCGGAACGAACTTTACAAGAACCTCACCCTCTACAGCATCGGCAACAGCGGCAGGCTTCTTCTCCTCCCCACTATCAAACGCCACACCGGCCTCATCACTGCATGCAACGGTAAAAAAGGATGCAAAAAGCAAGTAAAATATAATCTTTTTCATATTATTCCTCTGTTATCTCTTCTTTCAATTCATATTTCTCTCTCATTCCCGGGAAGACATCGTAGTAATAATCGAATGTCAGCGGAACATTATTGAAACGCACAAGTTCTCCCAAGGAGTTACGCCCCTGTTCCTGCTGGTTGAATATAAGCAGTTCGGGTATCCACTCAAGCAGGTATGGATGGTAAAGCAACCAATCGGGCAAGTCACCTGTAAAGAAGTTCAGGTTAAGCCTCAAGCTCTTGCAGTTAGGCAATATTTTAGGCATACCCTCGTCGGCAAGATACTGTATCGTATCGCCGCCCCATGCTCTGACATCGGCATCGGTGTAGGGCTCAACGCCATCTTCACCAACTGCGAAATCGGGTACAGGGCCCTCAATATAACAGTTGGACAGAGCAAGTTCCTCAAGATTTTCCCAAAGAAGCAACCTGCGCAGCGAGTTGTCGGTCTCGGTATTTATATTAAGGCCTATGCCATTCTCATAACGCACATCATCCTTGTTACGGAGGTCAGAAATTGTCCATCTGCGGTTAGCAACAAAATTAAGCGACTTTAGCTTCGGGAAGTTCTCCTCTGTAATGACAGACGGTATTGTAGTGAAGTTGTTTCCGCTCAAATTGAGCACCTCAAGGGTTTTTCCAAGCTTTGCAAACTCATCGGGTAGCGATACAAGACCATACGAGAAGAGAACAAGGTTCTTCAGGTAGCCAAGTTCACAAATCTCCGAGCCAAGGTCGATGCTCAATAACATTGTGTTCACATTACTCTGCACAACCAATGTTTCAAGATACTTCAGATACTTTACTTCACCCGGGATACTCTCTTTTGTATCGAGCAGGAAATACTCAACTGCGCGTACACGCCCTACAGCCTCGGGGCAAGGAAGCCCTTCGTCACCATCTTCCCAGAGCCTAACTCCTTCCCAGTACTGCATGTTCTCGCTGGCATCCCAAGCATCGCTCCAGCAGTTCAATCGCTCGTTTATTACAAGCAGGGCAATAGAGTCGCCGGCACGGTTGTCCTCAATTCTGACAGCAGCCTTTTGGCGGACAGAAATGATTGCCGGTGCTTTCAGAGTATCAGCATCATCAACAGGTATGAATTTTATATCGGCAACCCTCTCCTCGGGCACAGTATTCATTTTCCAGTCGAAACGGAGTTTTACTGTACGCGGACGGGCACCACGGTCAAGTTCAATCTCCTCTACCTTTGTCGACAGCCACTCCTCGGCACCGAAAAAGTCGAACTCGACTTTGAACTGCACATTGGCAGTCACTTCAGTCTCGAAGTAACGGTCGTCCATGTGGGCAGAGGGCTCAATTACAATCTCTTCACTTGCCGGAAGCACAACCTTGTCGAAGCCTGTCTGGTTTACAGTCAGCATAAGTGCCGGCTGTGTCTCGGGGGTAAAACGGATTGTTGCAGAACGTACTCCGTTTACAAGCGAAGAGTCGACCACAATCTCACACTCTGTAGAACCGACTCCATTTGCCGGAGATACTTTAACCCACGGTGCAGACGATGTTGCAACCCAACTTCCACTGGATTCAATACACACAATCTCCTTGCCACCTTCGGCTCCCAACGTGATCTGTTCCTTATCAATGGAGAAAGAAGGGCCCTTCTTGTCATCGTCACTACATGCAACAGAAAGCAGACAGAAGAGAGAGCAAAAAATTATTATATATATATTTCTTGTCATAGCACAATTATTTATCAAGAACAATAGCATCACAACCTCTTATATCCTGTGTCCTGTCGTAGACCAACATATAATAACCGGCACGTATATAATCGCATACACCCGACAGGTCTATAGAGATATTGGGATTATCGGCAATCTCAAAATAATATATATAGGGTGAAATAGTATCCTCTATCTTGCGAAGGTCATTGCCGCCTATACAGAAGTAGGCCAAGGAGGGGCACTGATAAAGACCTGTAGGCCACTCCTTCAGGATGCGGTTACCGTTCTCGTCGCGCTGATAACGGATGAAGAAACGGTTTAGGCCGTCAATTGTCAACGGCTTCACAGGAAACGAAGAGAAACAGTTGTAGCTCAAATCGAGACCGGTAAGATATGGCAAATTATGAGCAAAGAAATCATCGGGCAAGCTGCTCAATTTATTATAGCTCAAGTCAAGCGCTTCCAACATATATGAATTCTCCCCTTTAAGAGCACCTTCCGGAATTTCCTTTATTCTGTTACCGGCCAAAATAAGGTAATTGACAGGAGAACCGGTTTTGAAAAGTACACTCGGGAATGTTTCCAAAAGATTGTCGGAGAGATTTATCTGACCGGCATTAACCCCCTTCGCATCATCACCGTTTTCAAAACCGCTTATCCTGTTATATGAAAAATCCACCGATTGGAACACATATATAGATTTAGCATTGAAAATGTCGGGGAACTCGGTCAGTTCATTGTGTGAAGCTGTAAAACTTTCAAGTTGCGAATAGCCACAGAAATAACCGTCGGCAGCAACTGGTATCGACTTTATTTTATTATAATCAAGATAAATCTTTGCAAGAGCAATCTCCTTGCCAAACGGATGCAGCACCTCTATCTGGTTGCTTGCACAATCGAGCATACCAAGTTTTACCATTTTCTTCAGTTCTTCGTGTTCGGGGAACTCTTTAAGATTATTGTAACCCATATAAAGAACCTGTATGCGGCTACCACTGTTTCCGTTTATGAATGTTATCCAATCCTCCTTCAACTGCTCACCCGAGATACCCTTACAGCATGCAACATTGAGCATCTGAAGTTCAGGCAAAGATGCCAACATCTCCATAGGGAGAGAGGTCAATTTGGGGCAATTGTAAATTTCGAGGTCGAAAAGCGTTGTCATGTTCTCCCAGCTCAACTGCTCCCTCTCGGCATAGAACGGTGACGTGGGTTCGATATCCCTGAAGAAAC
The DNA here is from genome assembly GCA_030535995.1 of Bacteroidales bacterium. Lineage (GTDB taxonomy): Bacteria > Bacteroidota > Bacteroidia > Bacteroidales > Bacteroidaceae > HGM04593. Next base: position 40,631 of record JAUNQV010000001.1, on the reverse strand, counting down.
TGTCGGCCGTAATAGGACAGTTGGCAATGAAGAACTGTTCGAGTTTTGTACAGCGCTGCAATGCCTTTGACACTCCCACTATACCGTTAGTCATATCACCAAACTGTATATGCTTCAACGAAACACCCTTTTTCAAAGGTTTTTCGTTAGCATCGACTTCAATTGTTTTCTGCCATGTTTCGGAGAGCCCGAGGCGGAAATCTTTATCCAGCACTTTATTGGCATAATCAAGACGGATATCCATTCTCTGCTTCTCGCTCAATGTTGGAGAAGCCTTCCCGAATATATGGCCACCCAACAAGTCGGAATGACTGCCAAGATAGAGGATAGCCAATTCTGTCAATTGACCTATCGCATCGGGTACAACACCCTTGGGGCCAAAGCCTTCGAGCGAAATTGTTGCAACACGGCCATTAGCATGCAATTGAACACCAGGTTGTATACCCCAAAGATCTATCTCTTTGTTGAAGTTCCAGTTTGCGCCCTGTGCCTCAACCTCACCTGCATAGCTCCAGTTAGGGCCATCAAGAGCCTCCCAAATCTCCTTTAGAGCAATGTAGTCTTTGATGTACTCCGCGGTTTCCGACAGGTTTATCGGCACCTCTACATCCTTGGTCTCGACATTATCCTCTACAACAAACGTTCTTGAGGTAGTATTATACTCTGTCGCAAGTACCGAGCGCCCTTTCTTGTCGGAGTATGTAACACAGCTGTGCACACGATAGGTTCCTGCTGCAAGGCGTATAACAGTATCACAGACAGCATAGGAAATTTCTGCATTCTTGCCGGGATACAGTTCTTCATCGGCCGAACCGTTCATAAAATCATCGACATGCTCCACCTTGACCTTTTCAACAGTGGTATACTCTTTTGTAAAGGTGTTCTGCACTGTTATATCGACAAGGAGAATACTGCCGAACGGATAGCTGCCGTCATCGTTAAGTGCACGGGTAGTATTACTCCACTCCTTCACAAGCTTGAATGAAGCCATTCCGCTGCCAACAACATCTACATAAAGTTCTTGCATGCAGAGACCGCCGGCCACTACAGCAAAGAGACAATTACCGGTGTCGCATGAAAGGAGTTCCTTGTCGAGTTCATCATAAAGCGTGTATCCAAGAACTTTGTAATCTCCGGCAAGAAGACGCAATTTATCACTTCTCAAGCCAAACTCTGCATTTTCGGCATTAAAGGCATTAAGATTCATTGTCTGCACAATGGTATTGCCGCCGGATTGCATATAAACCTTTATCTTGTGTGCATCGGCAAGTTTTTCAAGCCTCTCAACGGCGCGCGTAGCGGCAGACTGCTTTGCATAAGACGATTTAAGCAGTTTGAACTGCACATAGCCATACAGTTCCTTCTGCACATCATCGTCCTCGGAACAACCTACAAGCCCCAAAGATATTGAGGCAAACAGCAGGGTAAACAAATATATTCTTATCCTATTCATCGCTAAAATCTTATTAATTGGTTGCAGGTCTTATTACAAGTGCTTTGATATTGATTATTTGTGGAGTATACAGGCGCAGTATCACCGGTTCATCGAGCGTAGCGGGAACAGTGAGGCTTATACGATACAGACCATCTTCACCAAGTGCTGTCTCAACACTCCAGCGGGAGATACGGACAGTTCCGCCATCGAGATATGAGAGCCCGAAATTCTTTGCCCAATCGGCAGGTGTGAGTTTTGTATTCAGAGTATATCTCTCGCCCGGCACAAGTGTTGCGGTTGCAACATCGGTGATGGAGTATTCACTGCACAGCCACTCATAGAACTCCTCCTCGGCAACACACTCCACAGCCGAACCGGAAGCATCGGTTATTTCAAAACCCATTGTACCTTCAAGGTCTTTCTGTGTAATTTGCAGAAGCACAAAAGAGATATGCTCATCCACAAACTCCAGAGAATTGGGGTTGGCAGCAAGTGCGGCCATGAAATTTTCATAAAGGGCTGCCGGCACGGCAAAGAGATAACCGGAACGCGACCTGCTTGTTGTTGTAGCATCAAAAGGTTCAACCGATACAGAGACACGACTCTTCTCCTCTTCACCACGAAGCACATTCACCCATGCGGTTTCATCGTCACTGCTGCTTGTATACAGCACACCATCACGCTCCTCCAGCATGACGAAACGACAATCATAGTTCAAGCATTTCACTGTGAAACAGAGGCTCTCTTCAACAGTAGTCACAACAGTTTCGCCGCTGGGGTCGTTGCTCTCAAGAGAGAATGTCTTTCCGTCAAGAGTCACATACCAACCCCACGGACTATAATCACTCTCGATAACCATTTTCTTGGGATCCATTCCCGAATAGGCAACAGGAAGGCTATATCTTATTGTTCCATCAACATTACCGAACAGGAGCTCCCCGCTCTGCGGCATTGGCTGATAATCGTCGGCAACACTCACTGTATAGCCGCCATAGGTAGCCAATGGCTCATTCATCCATTGCGGATAGGATATTATCGCACAATCGAAATTTGCATCGAAACCGACCCAACTCTCGGCATCATAGCCTATATTCAGACTCTCTATTCCGGCACCCTCGGCATCTATTGCCCCAAAAGCATAAGACTTTGCCGGACGGACAACTGTTGCAACCACCTCTTCACGGTCACCGGCAAGCAAGGTTATGACAGCCTGCGACCCGTTGAACGTACGTGCTTCATTTGTAACCTTTACATACACTGTGTACTTGCCCTCCCTGCCACGCAGGTCGTTAAAGAACTCACCTGCACTATCGAGAGAAAGAGTTGCCCATATTTTATCGCTGTACAGAGACCAGTCACCTGTAATGTCAAGTTCAAAAGAGCCTATTACCTCATTCTGCTCATCGAGCAGAGAAGTATCGGCACCATTAAGCGCGGTAAAGGAGAACTCTACCGGAGCCTTCTCGTCATCATCGGAACAAGCACCCAGAAACAGGCATGCAGCAATGGAGAGAGAAGCAATCAATATTCTGTTTATACTTTTCATTTCTTTTACTTTAATCAATACCCTTCACGTTTCAATTTCTCGGCCTCATCGTCACTTATCCACTCCACGGCATTCACGAATGTACCTACGGTATTCTGCTCCGCCGGCATTCCCGGAACATAGAGAGTCATATACTGGAATATGAACTTCTCGCAACTGCTGTAGTACGATGTATAGGCCGTAGGCTGATACACATTTATATACCCGTCGCCATACAGGGTTCCGAAAGCATCGGCTGTAGGAGCAAAACGCTGCTCGTCCATCTCAATGAGCGGATTATATATGTCATCGACACGGAATCTTATCTTTATATCGTACCCCTTGTAGAAATAATCCCTTATGATTATTGTATTCTCCTCTTCCGGGTCAACCTCGGAGTATGTCAGCAACATATCCTTATCGGCCATGTAGTTGATTATATAAGTAGAGTTGACAACACAGTAGCCGGTAAATGCATTTATATCGAAGGTACAAGCTTTCTTTACAAGAACATTTGCTGTTGTTCCGTATATATCCCAACGGGTATTCTCGGGAGCAATGAGCTGCAGCTTGAAACCGAGAGAGTCGTAGACATCGATATTGCTGTGGTAGCCACGGACACGCACATTGCCAACATTCTCGCCGGCCTTGATTGTTACACTGTTCGACTCAAGCGAATAGTGTTTTCCCTCGATGGCATTGCTTTCGGCATCTACAATTTCAACAGCTACCGTGCGGTCATAATCGCATGTGCGTGTAGCGACCACCGGCAAATCGAAATATGCCGTGTCGTCAACAACAGCCATTTCATACACAGTATCGGAAAACAGTATATAATTCGGACCGCCGTATGTCGTATATTCAGGCTCACAGCCCAAAAACGCCACAAAAGCCAGCAATACTGACAACAGATGCGCAAATTTATATCTTATTATATTTCTCATATTCGTATCTACTATTTATTTGTTACTCTCGTTAGGTTCAATTTCGGCACCCGGCGACTCCAGTTCATGCTGTGGGATTGGCCACACGAACAGAGGATTGCCGGCGCTTACTCTCAAGCTGCTGCCATTTGCAAGCGACTGGTCCTGCGGTGTACGCTCGAAGCCCTTGCCCCAGCGTTTGAGATCCTGAAGGCGGAAGCCCTCCATATACAATTCCTTTACACGCTGCTCCTCAATAAAATCCATGGCATTATCGGCATTGAGCGGCGACATTCCTCCGAATGCAGAGTAGCGGGCCGACAGCAATTTGGTCATATCTTTTCCGGCCTTGCTGTAATCGGGTGTCTCAAGATTGCAATATGCCTCGGCGCGTATGAGATACTGCTCCGAAAGGCGGAACACCTTCGGCATTGAAGTGTTGAGAAGCTGCGCCTCGCTGTAGAGCGACTGGTTACCCCAGTACTTATAGAGGAGAGGCCATGTGAGCCCATGGCTGTAACCTGTCATTGTCTCATAGAAGAATGCATTATAGCGCATGTCGGAGCTGTCGTAAAGGTCAAGAACCCACTTCGCAGGAACATAATCGGGCTTGAACGAAGAGTAATCGTAGTTAAAGAATACCGAGCCCAATGCTCCTCCATAGTTGGTTGAGGTAAAGCCAACCTTCCAGATGATTTCAGTTGCAAGGTCACTTTGCCACATATAATCGTAATAGCTTACATTGCTCGAATAGTACGCATTGACACTTGAAAGCTCATACATGTTGCTGTCGATAATCCTTGACGAATAATCAATAGCCTCCTCATAGTTACGCATATATAGGGCAACACGGGCACGGAGAGCATAAACAGTGTATTCGTTGAAATAAACAGCGTTGTTATAGAGATAACCGTCGTATGCAGGGTCATAGTCCTCATCGAGCTTCAGAAGTTCTTCGGCCTTGTCAAGGTCGCTCAACACAAGACGGTATGAGTCGTAGAGCGAGGCACGCTTTATCGGCTGCTCCTCGTAATATTTTGTCTTGAGCACTACACCAAGCTCGTTCATAGCCTCTTCATCGCCCTTGTAATCGACACAATAGAGCTTGATCAGTTCACTATAGGCCAACGCACGGGCAAAGTATGCCTCGCCGCAATATGTTTCAAGACGGTCGATATCATCGTCGTTTACAAGTGTAGGTTTCAACTTTTCCGCATTATCGAGCAGGAAATTGCAATTTCCTATCAAGGAATAGAGAGAGCCGTATACTGCCTCAATCTGCGGGTTTGTCGCAAGTATATCCCAACGCCATATATCGCCGTATGTATTGGTATAGCCATTGACAGCATAGACAAAATCGCTCTGAATATCGGGCAGCAGGGTGAGATAGCCACTGTAAAGAGCGCTGCTGAGGAAAGAGGAGTATATTCCTATTACGGCCTGGTCGGCCTCGTCGACCGTTGTTATGGCCTTCTCCTCTGAAACAGCCCCTTCGGGGAATTTGTCAAGGCACGACTGTGCAACGAGCATAGTCAGCGCCAACATTATATATACAGTTATTTTCTTCATAGCCTTTTGATGATTTTAGAATGTTATCTCAACGCCGCAAGTATACTGGCGCGATGCAGGATACTGTGCCTTGTAGACATTGCTTGTAGATTCTGGGTCAAGACCGCTGAACTTTGTCCATGTGAACAGGTTCTGTGCCTGCACATAGATGCGCGCACGGCTCAAGCAACGGCTCTTCTTGAGCAACGCCGACGGTAAATCGTAGCTGAGCATTATATTTTTCAGGCGCAGGAACGAGGCATCTTCCAGGAAACGCGAATCCATCTGCGGGGTAACTCCGTAGCGGGGAATATCGGCAATGTCACCCGGTTCCTTCCAACGGTCGTACAGCATACGCTTCGACTGGTTGTATGCCGAGTAGAGCCCATTGCTCTCCTCGAAGAAACGGTCGTTGTTGAACATCCAACGGTCGCTGACCCAACTGAAATTAGCCGTGAACGTGAAACCTTTATATGAAAGAGTAGTTCCGAAGCCGCCCTGCCATGGAGCATTATAGTTCTTGCCTACCATAACCTTGTCCTCTTCGCTGAACACATTGGTTATATTACCGTTCTTGTCGTACCACAAGGCATCGCCGTTGGCTGGGTTGACACCGGCATAACGGTTTATGTAGAACTCGCCTATAGGATGCCCCACGACAAGCTTTGTTGAGGTATTCGACATCTCATACTCATTCAACCCGTTATACAGCTCGGTAATCTCGTTGTGGTTGTAGCTGGCATTGGCATTGACATTCCACACAAAATTATCTGTACGTACAACATCGACACCGGCAGACAGCTCTACTCCACTGTTTACCATAGCTCCCACATTATCCCAACGGGTACCGAAGCCATTGTTGACATAGGACTGCGGAACAAGCATAAGCATATTGGTTGTCTTCTTGTGATAGAGTTCCACATCAAGATTTGCGCGGTTGAAGAATCCAAAATGGAAAGCTATATTAGAAGTCCACAACTGCTCCCAGCTCAATTTGCCGTTGCCCTGGGAGATTGGAGCAATACCGGCACTGCCCATATAATTGGCACCGCTGCCCACAAGCGCAAGATGGTCGTAATCGGGGATTGAAGAGTTGCCCGATGTTCCTGTGCTTATAGCTATCTGTGCGTTTGTCAGCCATTTGGCCTTTTGCATGAATCTCTCCTTGCGCAGGTTCCACATGAAGCCGAAAGACCAGAATGTAGCCCAACGGCCATCCTTTCCGAAACGTGACGAAGCATCGCTACGCAGAGAGAAATCGGCATAATAGCGGTCGTTGTAGTTATACTCACCACGGGCAAAGAACGACAGGAAAGCATGCGTAGAATATGAGTTGGCCCATGACGAAGCCCTTGTTCCCGAAGAGAGCTGTGTGAAGGCGTCATTGTTCTGCCCACGGGTAACCACCTGAAAGCCCTCGGAACGGTAATCGACACCCTCCTGGCCGAGCATTACATTAAAATGGTGCAGATGATTCACATCGAACTTGTAGTTGGCAGTATTTGTAATTGTCAGGTTCACCGTAGTGTATGAACTGCGGCCGGCAGCACCTACACCATTGTTACCCACAAAGCTCGGATATGATTTCATATCGGCAGTAGAGTGTGAATAATCGACACCGAATTGTGTGCGCAAAGTGAGGTTTCTTATGGGGGTAACCTCTGCATAAATAACACTCAAGGCCTTGTACTTTTTATTGTCGAGAGGGTTGTTCGCCATCCACTCAAGCGGGTTATATGATGTTCCCGCCCAGCTACCGTCGGACGATGATGCAAGCGAACCGTCCTTTTTATAAGGGTTCCAATAGGGAAGCATGAAACGGCATGCCGAAATAGGAGTGTAAAGGGCATACTCACCATCATCGGCCTGCTGCACCTCTTCGTATGTGAACATGGTATTTGTACCTATCTTCATCCAAGGAGCGACTTTGACATCAGCATTGGCACGCATGTTATACCTGCGGAATGTTGACCCCTGCGCTATACCCTCCTGGTCATAGAAACCGCCCGACACAAAATAGTTAAGTTTGTCGGTAGCACAACTCACCGAAAGGTCGTAGCTCTGCAGTCTTGCCTTGTCGTTGAACACCACATCGAGCCAGTTTATATCGGTCTGCGACAACAGATTGTAATCCTGACCGCGGTCAAGACCTATCTCCTTCTCGAACTGTATGCGCTCTGCTGTATTCATCAGGTTCCACTCACCATGCGCAAGGTTCGAGAAACCCTGCTGTGTGCGGAATGTTACATCGACCTTTTCGGTAGATGTTCCACGCTTTGTGGTTATAACCACCACACCATTTGCTGCGCGGGCACCATAGATTGATGTAGACGAAGCATCTTTCAGCACATTTATCGACTCGATGTCGCTCGGGCTGATAGTGTTGAAATCGGCACTGGTGATGGGTACACCGTCGAGAATAAACAGAGGAGCCGTTCCTGAATTTATCGAGTTCGTTCCTCGAATTTGGAACACGGCTGCCTTGCTGGGCTCACCGGAATTTGAAATAACAGTCATACCGGGAGTGAGTCCCTGCAATGCCTGGTCAAAACCTACAGCCGGAACATTCTCCAGTTTCTCGGCCTTAACAGTAGAGACCGAACCGGCAATTGTACCCTTCTTGCGTACGCCATAGGCAACAACTACAACATCATCCATTGTAATCTGCTCGGGTTCCATAACCACATCAAGGGTTCTTGTAGAAGCATTTACCACATGCTCCTGCGCTGCATAACCTACGTATGTGAAAACCAATGTAGCCTCTTTGACACCATTGAGTTCTATACGGTAATTACCGTCGAAATCGGTTACAACACCATGCCCTGTACCCTTCTGCTTGATGGTAAGGCTTATCATGCCCTCTCCCTCATCGGCCGAGGTCACACGCCCCTTCACAACAAAGGATTGCGCAGAGAGCTCAATTACGGACATACATAGCAACGCAAACAACAGAAAAAACAACTTTCTCATTGCTCAATATAAAAATTATCTTAAATGCTAATAAACAATACAGATTATTGGATTTTGAAAATTATTTACAGCATACCCACCCGCCACCAAAACGCAAGCGTATGTATTTGTTACAACATTCCAAAATCTGATAAAAAATCTTGCAAATATACTCTTTTCCCTGCTTACACCAATACCGGAATTGACATTTTTTCACATATAAGCCGTTTTATTAAAGAAACCGACACATTCGAAGAGTAAAAACGGGAAAATACAAAGAGGACTCCGACACCTCCTGAAGCCATACATAGTAACAGAAAACCACGGCATATTCAAATATACGCCGTGGCTTATTATAAGAATATTATTTACAAAACCCCTGATAGGCTAAAACATATCCGATATTTTCTTTTTAATGTCACCAAATTCCGAGGTTCTTGCAATTACAGTACCATCCTTATTGATGAGGATATAGACCGGCAGAACAGAAATGCCATACATCGATGCCACTTCAGCACTGCCGCCATCGGGGTTACACAGCAACACCCCTTTCAAGCCCAGAAGCTCAACAGACTTGCGTAGTTCACTCTTGTCGCTGTCCAAAGCCACAGAGACAAGCTGAAGACCTTTTGGACCATACTCTTCCAATAACCTTGCAGCCTCTACCATTCCGCCATGCGAAGCTCTGTTCCATCCGGCCCAGAAAGCCAACAGGGTATAATCATGTGACAAGACCTCGGCTTGCATACTAACCTTGCCACCCGCCAATGCATCAAGCTCAAAATTCCTATATTTTTTACCCACAGCAGTCTCCTTTGCAACAACAGCCGCATCGGCAACATATTCGGCCGAATAGATCTCATTCATCATCTCCTTCTCAACAAGCGCCATCTTGCCCTCATAAATTATATCCCTCAAAGAATCGGGAACCATGAGAAAAAGATTGACCAGTTTCTCGGGCGATACAATACCGGCCGACTGTGTGAGATAGAAATGCCCCAGACAGTTGTCGATATTGTCCCTTATCAAATCTACCGCATAGGAGTCGAAGGCCTCTGATACCATCGCTACAAACTCCACGATACTGTCGCTCTTTGATTGCGACAAGGCCAACTGCTGCATTCCCGACGGCGAGGCGATACGCTTTAACCTGCTTAAATTTGCCCTCTCCTGCATGAACCTGCCGAGTTCCTCGTTATTGGGCGTACCGCCACATTTCAGTCCATCATTGAAAAGGAGCCTTGTGACACCCGGTTCAAGCACAAAGTAACCGCCGTCGGCAATAAGTGACGATGATATAAAACAGACCTTCATCCCGGTTGTATTTCCGCATAATTCAAACTCACCATCCTCAACCACCGCAGAGTCTATTGGCTGAAGGCTTTTATCAATATCGAATACCGGATAATCCGTTACATAAAGAACTGTACCGTCGGGAACCGATTCATATTTACCCTTTATGCAATAATTGTAATCCGGAATAGAGAAATACAGGCATGCCGCAACTGCAAGCAGCACAAAAAACCATTTCTTCATTTTATAGCGTCTTATTTATTTCATTTATATACTGCAACACCTCATCCCTGCCGAGTGCTGTCTCGGCCGATGTCAAGAAGACCGGCGGCAACTCCTCCCACTCCTCTAACAGAACCTTCTTGTATGCAGCTACATTCTTCGCAAGCGCCGTACGGGTCAGTTTGTCGGCCTTTGTGAATATAATGGAGAAAGGCACCCCATTCTCGCCCAACCACCTGAAGAATTCCAGGTCAATCTTTTGAGGTTCATGGCGGCTGTCCACAAGGACAAAAAGCAGTGTCATCTGCTCCCTTTTCAGGATGTAGCCCGATATTATATGCTGCAACTGCTCATTCTGCGACTTGCTACGTTTGGCATAGCCATAACCGGGCAAATCAACAAGATACCATTCGTCGTTTACTATAAAATGGTTTATGAGCAATGTTTTACCGGGCATTGCCGATGTCATTGCCAACTTGTTCCGCCTTGTGAGCATATTTATAAGGCTCGACTTTCCTACATTAGAACGGCCAATGAAGGCATACTCGGGCCTACCGTCCTGCGGACACTTGTTGACATTGGTATTGCTTATTACAAAACGGGCATCCTTGACAATTATCGGTTCCATTGTATATAACTGTTGTTTTTGCGAAGATACAAATAATCTTCGTGCCAAATTGCATCAAAACCGACAAATATCACTATTTTAGCGCAGATACAACACAAACGCGCACAAGATGCTGACCAACAGACGGAACACATTTGTAATATCACAGGCATTAAGAAACTTCCTTGGAGCATCGATACTCACATCCGTATCGTCACAGCTTGCTGTTACCACTGATGCCATTGTCGTAGGGAACCTTGTCGGCCCCGATGCCGTTTCGGCAATAAACATAACAATGCCGATAAACATGCTTTTCAGTTGTGTCAGCATTCTCATAGGCCTTGGAGCAAGCATACTCTCGGCAAGAGCAATAGGAAGCCGAGAGAACAGCAAAGTAAACCACATCTTCTCTGTTGCATTGCTGTTGCTTGTTGCTTTAGGTGCAACAGTCTCAATCTTCACATATACCAGGTGTGAAAATATAATGTCGCTTATATGCAGCGATGAGAGAATTTACCCTCTTGCAGTCGAGTATGCCGATGTAATTACCGGTGGCGCAATATTCCTTATACTCTCCAACGGAATAAACTATTTTGTCAGCACAGACGGAGCCCCCTCACTGGTAGCAAAAGGAGTTATTGCCGGAGCCGTTGCAAATATACTGCTCGATATTCTTCTTGTCGGTTTCATGGGAATTTCAGGCTCCGCTTGGGCAACGGTAATCAATTATACCGTTACACTAGCCATAGTGTGTACACATTTCAAGAAAAAGAGTTGCTCATACCGCCTTGTAAACCCGTTTCGAGGGCTTGCACGGCAGGCCGTCGGCAACATATACGAAGGACTTCCGTTGATGCTCGGCAACATGCTGCTTGGAGTCGCAGTACTTGTAATAAACAAAATGATATTGTCGGCCACAGGGGCCGACGGATTATATATATGGTCCATTTGCCTGCAAGTGTTGCTGCTCACCTTCGTTGTCCTCAACGGAGTAGGCAACGCAATACTCTCGATAGGCGGTATTCTCGTTGGCGAGAGAGACTACAACGGAGTGCGCATACTCACCCGTATCTCCCTGAAATTTGTATGCACAGTCGTTGCAATATTTGTTGTGGCTGTAATGATATTCCCGCAGTTCCTCTCATTTATTTTCGGCAACAACAGCGGAAACATGATTTACGGAACAGACAATGCCCTGCGCATATTCTCACTGTTGCTTGTGCCATTCGCAATTACTCTGATAATGCGTCTACTCTTCCAGATACTCGAGTACCGCATTCTGAGCCTGTTGATGTCAGCCGGACAGCTCGCTTTCATCATAGCCAGCTTGTGGATATTCATTGGTATTGACCCTGAAATACTATGGTGGAGTTTCCCCTTCTCGGCTGTAATGCTCATAGTAATTCAAATAACAGCAACAGCCGCATTGTGGCTTAAGAGAAGAGATATATCACCTATAACACTTATCCCTAAAGTGAACAGGAACAGCATAGACCTTTCAATAGCATACAGGAAAGAGAGCATTGAAAAAGCCATTGATGAAATCAGGGATTTTCTCTCACAAAGCGATATCGACAAGATAAAAACCGACGGTTTTATCGAATGTTTCAGGAAGGTGGCAGTTCACGTTGCAGGAACAGGCAATAAGAAAAAAGGAAGTTTCGATGTACACATACACAACCGTCACAGCGGGATTAGCACTACATTAAGAGCCAGCGGAGAGAAGTTTACCGAACTTATAACAGACACGGCACACAACATAGAATTCAAATATATGTACGGACAGAATGTCGTATTTATAAAACAAGCCGACAGATGCCCGACACCTGCACAATAACCCTCTACACTTTGAGGAATATCTTCTGCCGGTACAGGAAGTAGAGCAACAGCCAACAGACAATAATATAACACACCCAGTAGCCTACCGCATAGAATTCTCCGGGCAGGAGTGACAACAGACCGCCAAAGAACGAATTCACCGGCCTGTAGAAATCGAAGAACTGCTGCGCGAGATATATTGTTATTGAGTTCACGCCGATAACCCTGAAAAAGAGAGGCCACCTTCTCCATTCGAGCACATCAACCACAAGATAGAAAATGGCGAACAGAGCCAATGACCACCCGGCTGCACAACAGACGAAAGAGCTTGTCCACAGGTTCTTGTTCAGCGGAAAGAGAGTATCCCATAGATACCCCACCGCCAACAGCCCTATTGCCGCGGCAGACATTACTGCCACCTTTCTATAGCCACTGCACTTTGATGAGCGCACATAATCACCGGTAAATATACCCAGCAAAGCAGTAACAATAGCCGGCAATGTAGAGAGAATGCCTTCGGGGTCATGAATTCCGGAGTGCAGAACCCCGGGCAACAACAGCCTGTCGACATAACCAACCAGGCAGCCCTCCATTGAGAAAGGAGAAGCCCCGGCCGGTGCATCGGGTGCCGGAACAAGAGATAGAAGAGCCCAGTAGCCAAGCAGTATAACCACAGCAAGAACTGCCGACCAACGCTTTCCGAGCCACAGGTACGATAGCGATGCAAGCATCCACGCCAATCCTATTCGGCCAAGCACACTCGCATAACGCAGGTTAGCAAAATCGAACTGAAGAAGGCCGTTATACAACACCCCGAGAAAAACAAGCATAATGCCCCTACGGAGAAATTTTCTCGTCATTTTCCATCGGCTATAACCCATGGAGTTCTGTTTAGCCATGGAAAAAGGGAGCGACAGACCGGCCAAAAAGAGGAATAGAGGAAATATTATATCATAGAAAGCAAGCCCATGCCATGCTTTATGCCCCATCTGCTCGGCCAAAGTATCGGCAACGGCACCGGGAAACATAGCAGCTACAGAGAGGACAAGCGCCTCTCCACCCATTATAAAGAACATATCGAAGCCGCGCAGGGCATCGAGCGACATCAGGCGTTTATTGCTTTCTTTCATAAAAAGGACCTATTTGATTATCAAATCATCAAGAACAACTTTCGGCACATAATGCACACCGTCGGCACGGTAATATTCGTGGCTCTCGCCGGCCCTTATATCGACAAGGCTTATATTCTCGGCACTCTTGCCCAATGCAAGCACCATAAGCGGTTCAAACGGCAGGGCCAAGGAATCCTTTATCTTCTCCTTGTCGAACGACATTATACAAAGCCCGTTAAGCCCTATCTCCACAGCCTGCAACAGCATACTCTGTACCGAAATTCCCAAATCAATATATGTACTCGGGCGTGGCTCAACGATTGAGCAGACAACAATAAAAGCATTGGGTTCCGTTCCGGGAAGCGGCAGATTAAGTTCACTCAAAGCACTTCCCATTCTTATATAGGGAAGAACCTTGCATGCCTCTGCCGAAGCAACGGCACGGAAGCGCAGAGGCTGGCTGTTACGCGCCGAAGCGACCTTGCAGTTTACACCGATAATGCGACGCAACTGGTCGTCACGGACAATGAACGACGAATCGAAGCCGCGCGTACTGCGGTTCTTCTGCAGCAATGCCGATAACGAGCCTTTCCCCTTCACAGCTTGGCCGGCACCATGCTGTTTGAACTGTTCCATCTTCTTTTCGAGATAATTGTCGGCCATAGTTATAAATCAAGGTTCAACAGAACGGCTTCGCCCTTTTCAAGCGAACGCGGAACATCTATAATACGTTGGTTACTGCTACCACGAAAGCGCAACTGTTCATCCCTCAACGCTTCAACAAAGCGGCCGTCGACAAGAACATCGACCTGCTCCAGCAGGGCTCTCTGCGCAGGCATCTCAAGCAACTCCTCAAAAAGGAAGCCTGTATAGCACCATATATTCCTGCAACTCTTCTGCTTTATTGCCTTGGCAAGGGCAGTAAAGCCCTGCGGCTGGAACATAGGGTCACCGCCCGAAAAGGTAACATCGGCAAAAGGGTCGGCAAGAATAATTGCAAGGATATCCTCAATATCTACCTCATGCCCGTTGTTTATATCCCACGACTGGGGATTGTGACACCCCTTGCACCTATGACGGCAACCGGCACAATAGACCGTGGTACGGAAACCCGGACCATCGACCGTAGTATCTTCAAGTACTTCGAGTATTGATATTGCAGCCATTATTCGTGAACTACACGGTCGTTGAGCTCCGCAAGCTTTGCCTTGTTCCAGCGGTCGGTCGTTCCTACAAGATAACCTGTTATACGCTGCAGCTTATCGAGATTCTTGCTTCCGCACTTGGGACACTCCTTCAAATCTTTTGTAGAGTTCTCATAACCGCAATCGAGACAACGGTTACGGTTATGGTTCACAGAACCGTAACCGATATTATACTTGTCCATCATATCTACCACGCGCATTATGGCATCGGGGTTGTGAGTAGCATCACCGTCTATCTCAACATAGAAGATGTGACCGCCACCTGTGAGTGCATGATAAGGAGCCTCAACCTCGGCCTTATGCCTTGCACTGCACTTGTAATACACCGGAACATGGTTGCTGTTTGTGTAATAATCCCTGTCGGTAACACCCGGGATAACGCCAAAACGCTTGCGGTCGCCACGTGTGAAGCGACCCGAGAGCCCTTCGGCTGGAGTAGCCAATATGCTGTAGTTGTGCTGATACTGCTCGGAGAAACCGTTGGCACGGTCGCGCATATATGTTATAATGCGCAAGCCAAGCTCCTGTGCCTCCTCGCTCTCGCCGTGGTGCTTGCCTGTAAGTGCGACAAGACACTCGGCAAGGCCGATAAAACCGATACCCAAAGTACCCTGGTTTATAACAGACGCAATCGTTTCTCCCGGTTTCAGTTTCTCGCTGCCTACCCACAAGGCCGACATCAACAACGGGAACTGCTTTGCGTAGGCAGTCTTCTGGAACTCCATACGCTCATGCAGCTGACGGGCTGTAATATCGAGAAGATTGTCAAGCTTTGAAAAGAACAAGGCCTCTCTCTGGTTCCTATCGGCAATATCCATGCATTCTATTGCAAGCCGCACAATATTCAAAGTAGAGAAAGAGAGGTTTCCACGACCTACCGAAGTCTTGGGACCGAAACGGTTCTCGAACACACGGGTACGACAACCCATAGTGGCAACCTCATGCATGTAACGCTTGGGGTCGTCGGCTCTCCACTCCTCGCTCTGGTTGAATGTAGCATCGAGGTTCAGGAAGTTAGGGAAGAAACGGCGTGCAGAAACCTTGCAGGCCAGTTTATACAGGTCGTAGTTGCGGTCATCGGGAAGATAGCTTACCCCACGTTTCTTTTTCCATATCTGGATAGGGAAAATTGCAGTTTCACCGTTTCCTACACCACGATATGTACTGTTCAGCAACTCACGTATTATGCAACGTCCCTCGGGCGATGTATCAGTTCCATAGTTTATGGAGCTGAACACAACCTGGTTGCCGCCACGGGAATGAATTGTATTCATATTGTGTATGAAAGCCTCCATAGCCTGGTGCACACGCGAAACAGTTTTGTTTATAGCATGTTGCAGGATACGCTCTTCTCCGCTGAGGAAATCCAACGGCTGCGCCTCATAATCCTCGACCTCTTTGTTATAAAGATGAGAATAGTTTGCACCGGTGAGTTCTTCAATGCTCTTAAGCTCCTCAATGAGACTCAAGCGCACATACGGAGCCAAGTAGAAATCAAAAGCCGGTATTGCCTGGCCGCCATGCATCTCATTCTGTGCTGTTTCCATGGAGATACATGCCATTATGCTTGCCGTTTCAATGCGCTTGGCCGGACGCGACTCGCCATGGCCGGCATTAAAGCCATTCAAAAGAATGTTGTCGAGCGGATGCTGGCAACAAGTGAGACTCTTTGTGGGGTAATAGTCTTTATCATGGATGTGGATGTAGTTGTTGCGGACTGCATCGTTCACCTCCTCGCTCAACAGGAAATCATCGACAAAAGGTTTTGTCGTTTCGCTGGCAAACTTCATCATCATTCCTGCCGGAGTATCGGCATTCATGTTTGCATTCTCGCGGGTAACATCATTCGACTGTATGTTTATAATCTCCTGAAAGATATCACGGGTCTTTGCCTTGCGGGCAATACGGCGCTGGTTGCGGTAGGCTATATATTTTTGAGCCACATCCTTGCGGCTACTCTTCATGAGTTCCATCTCAACCATATCCTGGATAGCCTCCACTGTCATCTGCGCATCACCGCGGAAAGATATATGGTCGGTTATCTGACGGATGAGTGACATATCCTCACCCTTGTCGGTGTGCAACATTGCCTTACGTATGGCTGTAATAATCTTCTCTTCATTAAAGCCGACAATTCTTCCGTCGCGCTTTACAACTGTTTGAATCATATATATTATTGAATTTTATTTCCGGAACTCGAAACGTAGGCAAAAATAAACATTATACTTAAATATACAATGTGTATATTGCAAAAGATATTAACAACGGAGAAGTTTTAACACACCGCTACTGACGGCTGTTTGCAACAACCCCTACACAAAGAATGACGGGCTATTTTTCAAAAAACGGGCTATTTGATTTGGAGTTATGAAACTTTTTACTATATTGCGGTCGAGAGATACTCAATTACCCTTTTATCATTAACCTGAAACAAAGTGGAACCATGATTGTCTGGATAATAATAGCATCTTTAATTCTTCTTGTGTTCATTGCAAAGATTATAGTAAAACTGCGCCGCAGGAAATATGCCAAGGGCTACCACCCCAAATTGAACACACGCAAAAAGAGATTGAGGTTTGTCAACAGGTTCCGCCACCTCGAAGGGTTGGGCGACTGATATATCATTAAAACATTGAGGAGCGCTATTGCAATAGCGCTCCTCAATGTTTTACTTGTTATGCTCCTCTTCTATCTCTTCGGGCAACATAGGCCTATGCTCGCCGAGTCTGCACGCTGCGTTTTAAATCCCTTTGTAGGGAGATCTGAGTCACAGAAAGTCTTCAAATACATCCTGATTATTTTTGAGTTTGACGAAGTAAATACCATACTGATGTAGTATAGAAGTTGCGTAGATATGGAATACTGGCAAAGAAAGTCCATTGACGGCGAGGACTTATGTGAAACTTTTGTTTGTAGTGTGGGTTGATGAGCCAAAGGGTGCTCTTGCAAATGTTATAACCGACCTCGGAAACTAATTGCTCAAAGCCCTCTACAGTCATCCGCGAGACTCGTATGCTCATCAATTCGCCAATTTTACTTGTCGTGGCTCCGCTTGTCTTCAACAGGACTTTGTAGAGCGGCTTTGGCAGCAGATGAATGAAAGGAAGTTTGGAGGCCGGACCAACGCTTATTTGCTGATGACCGCCAAATGGGTTTTGCCAGGCAGGAAAACCAAAGAAAGCGATGCCATCTTGTTTGAAGAAGTGTTTGATGTGAAGAAGAAAATCTCGTTTGTTGGATGGTTCAATGTGCTCTATCACATCATGAACAAGTATGAGGTCGTAGCGTTCATCCTCCGTCTTAGGCTCTTCTGTAAGGAGAAAATCTTGACAAATAAACGTGCCTTGCTGATGGCATTCTGTGAAGAAAGTCTGTGCTTCAATGATTCGACTTTGACAGATGTCTATTCCAGTCACTTGACAACCCTTTTCTGCGAAGGGAAGCAGATTGCCGCCCTCGCCACAGCCAATTTCCAACACACGGGTGTCTGGCGTTAGCTTGATATATGTATTTAGATATTCCATGTAGAATGTCCGGGCTGTGTTTGCCAATTCGCAGAAGTATTGTCTACGGTTCAAATGTCGCTGCTGCATCGTATTTTCTTGTTTTGGTTTTCTATAGGGATAGATACCACAAGCGGGGAAAAGACTGCATGATTTCGGAAGGTAAATTACCATGTGATGCGGATTCCTATTGGCAAGGAGAATGTGAATGGGTGTTCTGTGCGGTAGGTCTCGATGTTGCTGTCCGTCGGGATGTAGTATTGCAGACTTGGCTCTGCAAAGAAGCCAATGTTAGGCATAAGGATATATTGTAAGCCAAGACCAGCACCTATCGACCACTGCAACGGAGCATGAAGAATGGACTTCTCTTCCAGTTCTTTCATTCCATTAACTAAATAGCTTTTACTGAGTTGAGCATTAACAGGTATCTCCAACTTCGCGCCAAGACTTCCGTATAGGTTCCAACTTCTTACATTAATTATATTATAAGTACCCTTCAGAGGTATGCCAAGGTAATGGATAGCCTGCTCCTCACGGATGGCGTTCCCATCTGTGCCTATCTCGGATTCTGACTTTAGACGGCTATAACTCAATCCTGTCTCTAAACCAAAGTGGTTATTCAGTTTGTACTTCAATGCCAACGAGAAGGTGATGGGCATATAGTGATGAGTCGTGCGTTCTATCTTGTCCGCATCGGGCCGTGCTGCGTTGTTTTGGGCTATCTTCAGCAAGATTTGGTACGTCTTATAGTCGATGTCAAGGGTTCCGCTCTGTAATGCCTCGGCATAGTCGTTCCATTTGTCGAAGAAGCGGATAGGTGGAACTTCGCTTGTTTCATCCGTCATCTCCGTTTCTGTGAAAATAAATGGACGGTTAGCATTCTGTTCACCCATACTACCTATGTATGCTAGATCTACAGACCACTTCTGCCTATCCTTAATCTCTGTGGACTTTTCCGGAAACAGGTCTGCTATATTTAGATCTTTGTCTGGGCGCAAGTCGGGCAGTGACTTGTTGTTGTGTAAGATGGTCGTCGTGTCGGTACTCTCTTTTTCTTCGTCAGTATAATGGAGCGTATCAGCAGAAGCAAGACTATCTACAGGAACATCTTTGACAGGAGCAAAGGCTATTTGCTGTATAGCAATCGTTGGAATTGCTGGAGTTCTTTGCTCGATTGTCGGACTTCCTTCATCATCATGCTTTGTATCAGGCATAGTCTGTTCTTGTTTTGTTACTATAGGTTGCGGCACGTCAGTGGCCTTTCTCGTTTTGTAAAGATATATGGCCAAAGGCAACAGAAGTGGCATGAGCCACAACAGCCAATACTTTGCAAGTGTCTTCTGCAACATTTTCTTTGCCCTTGACAGTTGTGACGATGAAGAATGGGCAGCAATTCCAAGGATTTCGGCGATTTCCTTATGCGACATTCCTTGAATGACTGCCAACTTGAACACCTGTCCATAGCCGTTGGGCAGCGCATCTACAGCCGTCATCAGTTCTTCCATAGTTGGTAACGGCTTGTCATCTGTTGGAATAGATTCTTGTGGAAGTTCTTCTTCTGAGAGAGTGGAAAGCGAAAGCATTGCGGGATCGTGATGCCGCTGCATATAGCGTCGGGCAACATTGGTTGTAATACTTGTCAGCCATGCCTCAAAACGTTGTGGATTATGCAGTTGGTCCATCTTGGCAAAGGCCAGCAGAAATGCATCATGTGCTAATTCCTCCGCTACTTGACGATTGCCCACGATGCGTTGGCATATCCCCGTCATACGTCGGTGATACGCCCTATATAGGCTTCCAAGAGCAATCTCATCGCCCTGTCGCCCTTGCTCTATGAGTTGTTCTATGTCCATTGAAAAGACTCTGCTTCTACTGACATAGATGCAACTTTCCCAAAAAGACTGCATGGTAATTGCAACTTTTTTACCTAATGGGCATACTACAAGAATCTATACATGCAAAATGGTAGATTCTTGTTGATGACGGCGAGGAAATGCCAACGTTCAGTAACGTATGCTTTAGTTTTTTCTTGCGAATAGCAGAAATAATTTGGTTGGCAACTTTATCAACAGGCATCACCCAAAACAGACCTTCGCCTTTTGCCATAGCCGTATCAAAGAGACCAGGACGAATATCAGTAACTATTATCCGACCACCACTATTGAAAGCTTTTTACGTAAAGCTTCCATATAGTTGATTTGATAAGCTTTTGTCGCACTATAGGCAGGTGCCATAGGTTCCTCGCGTAGTCCGCCAGCCGCGAGTTGTAATATTGACGGTGCCGGTGTTTTTGGAGTTACTTCTGCTGGAAAGTTCTATAGAAAGCTCAATGGTGAAATAGTGTGGAGAATTAAAACAATACATAAAGTAAACTTTCACGCTCTTGCACATCAACTTTTTAACAGAACAATCCCCGTTAGAGCATCTTTTCTAACGGGGATTGCCTTATCAGCTATTGCGCACCTCTTCAATCTCCTCGGGTGACATCGGCTTGTATTTACCCAAGCGACGGGCACCGCCCTCGAATACATAATAATCCTCCTCGCCACGCATACCGCCGAAGCTCTTCCATGCTTCAAGTTTGTCGTAGCAGATGAAATCGGTAAACTGCTTTTCGGCACGCCATTTGTCGATGAGGTCGGGAATGAAATATATACCCGGCTCTACCGAGAAGACGAAGCCCGGTTCAAGAGCCTTTGCCAAGCGGAGTGATTTCCAACCGAATAGCGGGCTCTTTGTGCGCCCCTCCTCGTAACCTACATTCACCTCCCCGAAGTTCTCCATGTCATGTACATCAAGTCCCATCATGTGACCAAGGCCGTGAGGCATGAACATACATGTAGCACCTTTTATTGTAGCCTCAACAGGGTCGCCTTTCATAAGTCCCAAGTCTATCATGCCCTTGGCAATTTCGGTGAGCACAAGGCGATGTACCTCACGGTACTCAATTCCGGGCTTTATATTCTCAAGGCCTGTAAGGTGAGCACGACGCAGAATATTGCACACAGTGCGTTGCTGCTCGGTAAAACGGGGGCCTACCGGCATTGTTGTAGTGAGGTCACCGGCATAATGCATGGCATTCTCACAACCCGAATCGAGCAGTAGCATCTGGCCCTCTTTTAATGGTGTAGTACCGTATGCATGGTTATGCAGTGTCTGTCCGTTCACAGTTGCAATAATGGGGAAAGAGAGGTTGAAGTTGTGTTTCTGGGCTTCGGCCTGTACAACAGCGACAATTTCCGCCTCGGTTGTTCCAGGACGGACGGCACGCATTGCTGCACAATGCATATCTACCGACACGTTGACAGCCTCTTCTATCTGTGCAATCTCCTCTTCGCTCTTGTAGTTACGTTGCGAAATTACAGCCTTTACAAACTTCATTGAAGCCTTTGCAGCCTGCTCGGCAGGGTTTATGCCCAACAAATCCTGCAACCACACCTGGTGCTCGGCACGATAAGGTGGAAGGAAATGAATCTCCTGCCCCTTTGCCTGTGCATTCTTGATATAGGCGGCAAAATCGGCCATCGGACGCGTTGTCTCAATGCCAACTCTCTCACACTTCTCTTTTATGGTAGGCTGTACACCGGTCCATACAATATCGTCGATGGTAAGTTCATTTCCGAATATTATCTCCTTGTCGTTGTCGACATCGATAATTGCGGCAAGCCCCTCATAATCCGATGCGAAATAGTAGAGGAATGTCGAATCCTGACGGAAGTGGTATGCATTGTCGGCATAGTTCATACCTGTGAAATTATTGCCCAAGAAAAGCAATAACCCACTACCCATTTTCTCTTTCAGCGCCTTGCGGCGTGCGATATAAGTCTCTTTTGAAAACATAATGGTTATATTTATAAGTTATTATTCTATTATTCTATTCATCTCTTTATTACAGCACGGATAACGAACCACAAGTGGCGGCCTATTGTCGGCAGCAGACCGTAATGCTTGCTCATTATACGGAACCGTTCTTTGAGCGATGCACGATGGTTCTGTATCGACAACCCGTTCTGCAGGTAGTCAATGACAACGGCATTGACATTCACCAGTTTCCTGGCACGCTTCATCACCCTTATGCACCAATCGACATCGGACGAGAGGCGGTACTCAAGATTATACAGCGGTGCTATCTCACGCCTTGCATAGAAAGCCTGATGGCAAACAAGCATTCCGTGCCTGAAACTGCGCCAATCGAGTTTTGCCGGTGCTTTCAGGCGACGCATACGTACAAAATTCCTTTCAGCATCAACCTCGGCAGTCTCACCGTACAGCACATCGGGCAACTCCTCTTCATTCTCAATAGCCTTTACAATAGCCTGCAGTGTATCCTTGCCATGGAAAGCATCTCCGGCATTAAGGAAACAGAGATAATCACCCGAAGCAAGCCTGATGCCCTTGTTCATGGCATCATAGAGGCCTTTGTCGGGCTCGCTAACAATGTGCGAGAATGCAACGCCGCTTGCCTTGGCCTTTGCCACAGTATCATCGGTAGAGCCTCCGTCAATAAGCAGATACTCATAGTTGCCGTAGCTCTGCTCAAGCACACTCTTCAATGTAGGCTCTATGACAGTCGCCGCATTAAAGGTAATTGTTATTATCGAGAATTTAGGTTTCAATCCCATATTTATTCGCTCTTTCTCACATTGCGGTAAATGACAACACCCGCAAGCGCAACAATCACAACACCCACAAACCACGACATGTAGTACGACCATTTGTGGCTCTCAATCATAAGCTCATCGACACACTTGAACTCGATGGTGTGTTCACCCGCAGGCAGAGGCAAAGCACGCAGAACATAGTTTGCACGTACCGGAGTCACCTCCTTGCCGTCGATATAAGCCTTCCAGGTCTTGTAATAAACCTCGGAGAATAGAGCCATTTTTGGAGCATCGCTGCTGCTCTTGTACACAATATTGCCGGGGTTACGGTATTCGGTCATCTCTATTGTTCCGGCAACGCTGTTGTTATACAGTTCGGAGGTTTCTACATGCTCCATCCACACTCTGTCGATATAAGCAATGCGTTTATCGATATTCTCAATTGCAGCAATCTCCTCTTTGGCACCATCAACCCAAACCACACTGTCTACAAGCCAGCAGTTCCCGAATGCACCGGGAAGGCCATAGAGCGGAGTATTCTCTACGACACCCTCTTCGGTAATGATGAACCGTGTATTAAGCATTGAAACGACATTCCAGTTAGGGGCAGAGAGGTAGTTGTTTATGATATCCTGATAACGCGCCAGTTTCGCAGGGCTGTAACCACCGATAGAATTGTGCTTATAGGATGTAAACGCCTCATTGAAAGGGTTCTGTGTGAGATTGAACACACGGTAATGCTCATTCTCACCTGCCATAGCCTCTATTTGTCTGTCGGCAGCAGTAACTTCAATAGATGTAGTCTTCTCCTTTTCGATAAAATCATCGTGCGAGAGGAACCTGTTGCTCACAGGCCACATATCAAACAGGAACAGCACGGCAAGAAGCAGAACGAGAATTGAAGAGCTTTTCAGTTTCCTCTGCATATACACAAACATCACAGCAGCCGCTGCAACGATGAAAGCGAATGAACGCCATGAGTCGGAAACAAGCATAGAGGCGCGCTCATCAAGGAGTGCATTATAAAGTTCAGGCATCTGCTGCGCTATTGCCACATCGTTCGGCGATGAGAAGTCAACGACACTGCCACCAAAAAGGGCAAAGAACAGGACAACCATACCGACTACACCGAATGATATGTAAAGACCTCTCTTCGCAAGGACTTTCTCCTCAACACTCTGCGATGAGAGCAATTCCACAAAACGCTTCACAGCCAATATTGCCAACATCGACATTGACAACGTAGTCACAACCAACGCCATTGAAGGAGCACGGAACTTGCTGTAGAGCGGAAGATACTCGAACAGGAAATTGTTTATGAAAGAGAGGTTACGCCCCCATGCAAGAACAAGAGTGAAAAGCGTTGCAGCCAACAGCCACCATTTTTCGGGGCCTTTTACTATTATAAGACCAAGTACAAAAAGAAAGCAGACTATCGCCCCCACATACACAGGCCCCTCGGTAAAGGGTTGGTCGCCCCAATATGTAGGCGCAGCCGATGCGAATTGTGCCGCATCATTATTGGCCATTGCAATTATCTCCCGCTCACCCATTATGTAGCGTCGGGCATCGGCCTCGCTCACTCCCGGATTGCTGTTCATAACCATGCCTACATAACTGTTGAGCACGGCACTGCGGTAAGTATTGTAGAGAGCATTGTCTGTACCTGTATCATAGTGCGACGATGCGCCATAAAAATTGGGTATGAGCAGAGTCAGACTCTCGGCCTTGCCATAACTCCATGCAAAGGCATATTCAGTATCAAGACCTGTTGCCTTTTCACCGTCACTGACACTCAATTCGGAGCCTCCGCGCATAGACTCCTTAGCATAATCACTGGTAGGCAGAAGAATACCCACAGCCGGAACA